>JBNMNW010000314.1:0-6823 GCA_051278165.1 Planctomycetota bacterium
GAACAGAACGGCACCGCAGACTTCGTGCTGTTTGACCAACTCGCGGATCGTGCCAACGGCGTGAACAAGCTTGTCGGCGTCACAGCCGACGGACGCGGGCTCGGTAACTCGCCATGAATCTTGCCCAATATCTTGCGCAAGTGCGGGCACCGACAGGTCCATCAGCAACAGAGAGAACGCCAAGCATCGCCTATGCATGCACGCAGCGTAGACTGACGCCGTGCAGACATTCGTGCCCCATCTCGCTCTCGTTGCAATCCTGGTGCTCACCGCGCCGATGCACGCCCAAGAGCCCGCATCACTGACGATCCCCGCGTTCTGTGGCTACTCCTACCCGGACCCAAGCGCAGCCAAACGCGACAACAAGACGGGGGTCGTCACGAAGTGCGATGGCGAACTCCACTTCTACTTTGAGTCGGCGACGCCGGGACAGGTGAAGGTCGAAATCGAGCGACTACCGAAGATGCCCGCGGCGACGATGGACATCCTGGTTGGCCCGCATCCTGGCAAGAATCCCGCGCTGGTCAAAGGCAAGCTTGCCGTCAACGACGAGACGACCTGGATGGGCACGTTCGGACTGCATCGACCCGGCTGGCATCGCCTCATCATCAAGTCGACGGACGGCACACCGCTTACCGGCATCAAAGCCATCGTGCTCAGCGGTTCACCCGTCAACGCAGTCACCGTCGAGCGCCGCAACGCGTCATCCGTCCACTTAAGCTACGCCGCGCCCAAAGCGAGCGTCGACGACATTGAGTGGTTCTATTGTGAAGTGACACCTAAGACCGACCCGCTGTGGACCTACTACATGGCGACCGGCTGGCATCGCGGCTACTTCGGCATGCAGGTCAACTCGAAGACCGAACGCCGCATCATCTTTAGCGTGTGGGATTCGGGCAGCGAAGCCGTCGATCGCAAGAAGGTGCAGGCCGAAGATCTCGTGCAGCTGCTCGACAAGGGCAAGGACGTGTATGCCGGCGGCTTTGGCAACGAAGGCACCGGCGGTCACAGCCATCTCGTGCACGACTGGAAGCTCGGCGACACAATTCGCTTTCTCGTCCGGGCGCAGCCTTCTGGCAAGCACACCACCTACACCGGCTGGTTCTCGCACGTGCACGGCGACACGTTGGGCCAACAGCCTGATGCATGGCAACTCGTCGCCAGCTTCAAAGCGCCGCGAGATGGCCGACACCTGCACGGCCTCTACTCGTTCAGTGAAAACTTCAGCGGCCGCAACGGCGACCGCGATCGCCAGTGCGACTACGGCAACGTGTGGCTGCGCACCAAAGACGGCGAGTGGCTCGCGGTGCGCGAGGCGAAGTTTACCCACGACGGCCACGGCAAGCTGCGCTCCGATCGACGGGGCGGCGTGCGAGATGGGCGCTTCTTCTTGCAGCACGGTAACTTCGCCACCAAGAACATGCGTCGCGGCAGCAAGATCACGCTGCCGGGCAAAGCGGGCGATCCGCCTTCAGACACTCCCAAATAGGCATTTGCACGCCGCTCACATCGGCGTGCATGCCAACGCGCGCCACTCGCTCCAGCAACGTCGACGTCGCGTGCCTCGCGCTCTTCCTCTCAACATCTACAAGGATCGACTGATGACTGACACCCCCACAGGCCCATGGCCCGGCCGCTTCGTTTGGTTCGACATGATGACCACGGACGCCGCCAAGTCGAAGGCGTTCTATACCGCGCTGTTCAACTGGAAGGTCGAAGACGTTCCGATGGGCGCCTTCACCTACGGCAAGTTGATCGCGGGTCCGGGCCCGATCGGTGGCATCGTCGAAGAGAAGGCCATTCCGAGGTCGCACTGGATGCCCTACGTCGCCGTCGATGACGTCGATGCCTCGGCAGTGAAGTGCCAGGAACTCGGCGGCACGGTCTGCATCGAACCATGCGACATCCCCGGCACGGGGCGCTTCGCAGTCGTTGGCGATCCACAGGGCGGGTTCTTCTCGATCTACAAGGGCGACCCCCAATCGCCAGGTGCCGACCCGGATGAGCCTGTGATCGGTCGCGTCTGCTGGAACGAAATCCTGACGACCGACGACGCGAAGGCGCAAGAGTTCTACAGCGGCATGTTTGGCTGGACTGCCGAGTCCAAGGACATGGGCCCGATGGGCATGTATCACTGCCAGATGCTCGACGGCAAGCAAGTCAGCGGCATCATGAAGAACCCGATGAACGGGGCGCCGACCTGCTGGCTGTCCTACTTCCTCGTTGAGGATCTTGCCGCTTCGACCATCAAGGCAAAGGAGCTTGGCGCCAACGCGATGATGGAGAACACGCCGATCCCCGGCGTCGGCTCGTTCTCGATGCTGGCCGATCCGTGCGGCGCGGTGTTCGCCCTGTTCGAGGGTGCTAACGACCCCGACAAATGCGACTAGTCACATCGCGTTGCTCGGCGCAGAGGGAGCCGAAACTTCCTCGCGCTCCGATGCTCGGCTACTCGGTAATTCCGACCTGGCCAAGCATCCATGCCATCTGGAAGGCGCGATCCTTCCAGCGGTCATAGCGACCAGATGCGCCGCCGTGCCCCGCGGCTTCGAGCTTGCACTCGAGCAGCAGCTCGTGGTCATCCGTCTTCAAGGTGCGCAACTTGGCGATGTATTTCGCCGGCTCCCAATACATCACTTGCGAGTCGTTGAAGCTCGTCGTGATTAGAGTCGCCGGATACGCCTTCGCTTCCAGGTTGTCGTATGGGCTGTACGACATCATGTAGTCGAACGCCGGCTTCTCATTGGGATCGCCCCACTCGAGATACTCGCCCACCGTCAGCGGCAGCGACGCGTCCATCATCGTGCTCATCATGTCGACGAACGGCACCGCACTATGGATCGCGCGGAACAGGTCCGGCTGCATGTTGGCAATCGCACCCATCAGCAAGCCACCGGCACTGCCGCCTTCGGCCATCAAGCGGTCCTTGCTGGTCCACTGGTTCTCGACCAAGAACTGACCGCAATCGATGAAGTCGGTGAAGGTGTTCTTCTTCTTCATCAACATGCCGTCCTGCCGCCAGGCTTCGCCGAGCGTCTGGCTGCCGCGAACATGCGCGGTCGCCCAGATGACGCCGCGATCGAGCAGGCTTAAGCGCTCGCTGCTAAACGTCGGCGGAATCGAGATGCCATACGAGCCGTAGCCATAGAGCCACAGCGGCGCCGAGCCATCGCGCGGCGTGCCCAACTTGTAGACAACTGACACCGGAATCTTGACGCCATCGCGCGCCACCGCCCAAACCCGTTCGGTCACGTACTGCGACGCGTCGTAGTTAAACACTTCGCGCTGCTTCTTGAGTTCGCGAGTGAGTGCCGTGAGTTCGTAGTCGTAGACGCACGGCGGCGTGACCATCGACTCGTAGTTGATGCGATAGGTCGTCGACGTGTATTCCGGCGTGCCACCGCCACCCGCAGAGTAGACATCCTCTGGGAACGTGATCTCGCGCCATGAGTCATCGGCGAAGTTGAGCACGCGGAAACGGTTGAGCCCGAGCACGCGCTCCTGCACGACGGCGTAGTGTTCGAACACCTCGAAGGAGCTCACCAACACGTCGTCCTTGTGCGGCACGACATCTTGCCAGTTGGTTTCGCGCGGGTCTTTAGCCGCAACCTTGACGATGCGGAAGTTGAGCGCGTTGCGGTCGGTACGCAGGTAGAAGATGCCATCGCGGTGAGTCATCGAATAGCGATGGCCCTTCTCACGCGGCAGCAACAGCTGAAAGTCGCCACTCGCATCGCTGGCGTCAAGATAGCGCCACTCATAGGTGTCGGTGCTAAACGCGCCGGCAGTCAGGTAGCGCTTATCCTTGGTGCGGCCGATACCGATGCGGAACAGCTCGTCGGTCTCTTCCCACAACAACTCCGGCTCGCCATCGAGCGGGCGCCGCCACAGCTTGTTGGAACGCTTCGTCGTGGCGTCTTCGGTGACATAGAAGAGCGTCTTGTTGTCGGCCGCCCATTCGACCGACGTGACCCGCTCGGCGAGGTCGGCCTGCACCGCGTCGGTGGTCAGGTTCTTGACGTGCAGCGTATATTGACGAAAGCCCGTGATGTCCGTCGTGTAGGCATACAGGTTGTCGTCATCACTGATCTGGATGTCGCCAAAGCCAAGATACGTCAGGCCCTCGGCCATCGCGTTCTGCTCGAGCAAGACCTGCTCATCGGCAGTGTCATGGAGACTGCCATCGGTGCTCGCCGCCTTGCGGCAGTAGATCGGATACTGCTTCCCTTCGACGGTGCGCTGGTAGTAGTAGAAGCCACCCTTCTGCACCGGCACGCTCAGGTCGGTCTGCTGCACGCGCGCAACCATCTCGTCGTAGAGCTTCGCCTTGAGCGGCGACAGGTGCTCCGTCATGCCCTTGGTGTAGTCATTCTCCTGCTCCAAGTAGGCGCGCACATCGGGATGCTCCTTCTCACACATCCAGTAGTAGTTGTCGACGAAGACTTCGTCGTGCCATTTGTTCTCATAACGCACGGTCTTCGCGACCGGCGGCTTCATCGATTCGTTGGTCATAAGGACGTTGCAGGCTCCTATCGGCAAAAGGCTCAACAGCACGAACTTGCGCATGCAGTTGTTTTGGCGTGGTAGACCAGCCAAGGCCAGCGTTTCGCCGGGGATAGCGCAGGATTCCGCGGACCCGGCGATTGCCATTGACGAGGTTCCCGTGCCGGAGATGCTGGCTAACCATGGCATTCGTCATCTCCGGCCCCCACTCGCAAGTGAGCATCGACGATCTCGATGCGCCGATCCTAGAGCTGCCCGAGCGCTTAAAACTGGATCTGCCGCAGTTTGCGCGCATCGCTGTGGAGTTCACGTCGAGCTTTGAAGTCACGGGACCCGAACTGCGCAAGCTGTCCGACGAAGTGTTCCGATTGCTCGACAAGTTCCGCGCCTTCAAGGAATCGCAATTGAAGAGCCTCGGCATGGTCGAGTCGGACGACCCGGTCGTGCAGGCGACGGTGTTTGACGAGATCGTGCGCCGTAATCCGGTGCACGCGCAGCTCGAGGCCTTGCTCGCCTGCGTCAAGCAGACCGTCGCCGATGATGGCGTGCTGCGTTGCAAAGGTAGCTAGGAGTCTGCGTCACGGGAGGCGAATCGACCAGGTGCGTGACTTTCGCACCGGGTTGGTTCGCCGAAACGCAGTCGAATCGGTGGCTTCGGCGAGGATTTGGCGGGCCGACATGGTGTGAAGGGTGCGTGCATGGCGGTTTGTTCTCCCGTGGCGCGGACTCCTAGGTAGCTACCTAGCAAAAGCGGTCGCGGTAAGGTGACGGCAACCAGGAACGGCGAGTAGGCTCCGGACGCGAACCTTCTTCCATCCTCTCAAGGCACCATGCTATTCCCCCTCGTTGTTTCGATTGCGCTGTCGGCGCAAGTTCCCCCTCAGGCTCCGGCAAAGGCTCAAACCCCGTCACGAACGGAGGTCATTGAGCCAATCCACAACAAGGATTTTGACCGCGGCGGGGCGACGCGGGAGCGGCGCGAAGGGGGCGGTGCGCGCGAGGTGTCGGGGCTACTGGTGTTCGACGGTTCGATGGACGGCAACCGACAAGTGGATCCACAGATCGCGGTCGGCGGTGGCTTTGTGCTGCACGGCACGAACAGCGGCATCGTGATCTACACGAAGGCCGGGGACTACGTGAAGGGCGTGCGCCAATCGGGCTTCAACGGGGGCATCGACCCCAAGATGTTCTTCGCGCCCCACAACCGCGTGTTTGGGTTCGATCTCTGGAACCCTTGGGACAAGGCCAAGCTCAAGCCCGTGAACATCTCGGTGTCCGAGACCGACGACCCGACCGGCGCTTGGAACACCTATCCGGTGCCCGCGCCGGGTGGCGTCGACGGGGGCGGCATTGGGTTCAGCCAAGCCTGGATCGGCTACTCCTTCCCGGGCGGCGCCGATCGCACCTTCGTGCTGCCCATGAAGGAAGCGAAGTCGGGCAAGAGCGCGACGGCCTATCACTTCGCAGGGGCCCTTGGACACCCCGTAGCCACCCAGGACCCTGTGCACGCGCTGCATTTTGTGCAGGTGGGCCGCAAGAACATCACCGTCACCCGGGTCGAGGCAGGGAAAGGCGGCGTGCCCCAGGCGACGGTTCTTGGCACGACGGTCCACGGTCTGAAATACAACGGCTCCCCACCGCAGTCGCCCCAGAAGGGCAGCGAGCAATTGACCGCATCTGGAGACCGGAACCCGAAGAATCTGGTCCTCCAAAATGGCCAGATCTGGTTCGCGCAAGCCGTGAATTGCGACGGGCGCTCGGCCGTGCAATGGCACCAGATGAAGCTCGACGGAACCCTCGTTCAGACGGGCATTATCAAGCACGACACGTCGAGCTACATCCAGCCGACTCTGGCAGTCAACGCCGCCGAAGACGTGCTACTTGGCTTCCAAGAGACCAGCCCACAGATGTTCATTAGTCCTCGGCTAGCGTTTCGTTCGAAGTCCGATCCGCAGGGCACGCTTGGCGACATCGTGAGCCTCGGCGAAGGCCAAGGAGCCACGGACGGAGTCTCTTGGGGCGACTACAGCGGCAGCGTCATCGATGGCGACAACCTTCGAGACCTATGGACGATTCAGAGCATCACCGGCAAAGATGGCAAGGGCGACACGGTGATCGCGCGCGTTCCGTTTGGCGAAGAGACGGCCGCCAAGAAGAAGTAGCGCGGCAGCTGCGCCTAGGAGTCTGCGCCACGGGAGGCGAATCGACCAGGTGCGTGACCTTCGCACCGGGTTGGTTCGCCGAAACGCAGTCGAATCGGTGGATTCGGCGAGGATTTGGCGGGCCGACATGGTGTGAAGGGTGCGTGCATGGCGGTTTG
>JBNMNW010000315.1:0-6803 GCA_051278165.1 Planctomycetota bacterium
CTAGTGGTGTGATGCAGACAGATGGGGTCTTATCCGTGAGTCGGCGGCGACGCTCGCAAGGCGGGTCGCCGCAGGCCTATTCGTAGATAGGCCGAGGACGGCCCAACGCCGCGAGCGTCGCCGCCGGCCGCGGATAAGGCCGCAGATTTCTGCATCACACCACTAGCGAGCCCGTTGGCGAACGGCAAAGCTGACGCCTTGCGTGTCGTTGGGGTTGCTTAGCCCAGCGAGGCGCAACGAGTGCCGAACCGCGCGGCCAACGATCGCATGCGAGCTAGATGTCGCCGACCGTTCCTAGCAAACCCTCGCTCATCGAGACGCCGAGCGGATTGGCTCCAGGCACCAGTGCGACACCTTGTGAGAACACATCAAATCCGATGAAGATCGAGTTGTTAGGAATCACGAAGTTATAGGTAGGCATCGATGTCGGCAGCAGGATGACACCGCTGACGCTGCTGTATTGCGTGCATCCAGGAGCTATGGCCCCTAATGCAAGATTGGGATTCGCGATGCCGAACAGGAGCGCCGCGACAACCGTGCCCGCGGGCATGTTGCTCAGTTCCAGATTCCAATCGGTGGCCGTGACCGGACGCGTCAAGCCAGTGATGGTGAGCCCGCCGCACCCGACGCCATAGGACGTGTTGACGGCCACCGTCCCGGATGGGCCGTAATCCCAGGTGTCGTCAGCGAGCGACGCCGGCGTGGTCGAAGTGTCGCGACCTCCGAACAACACCGTGCGTTGGCGATTGAAGTCGTAGGCCATGACCGGGAACAGGCGCGGAAAGCTGGGCGCGTTCGCGGTCGCAACCTGTTGCCAATTCACGCCGTCATACTCCCAGGTCTCGCCCAGAGCACACCCGGAGAACAACACGACCACTTGGCGCGACAGGTCGTAGATCATGTTGTCAGACCCGCAGCCGCCACCCGGGGGCGAGTTCGCTGGATACACCTGCGCCCACGTGGTTCCGTCATACTCCCAGGTCTCACCGCTGTCGCCGAATTGCACCATGCGCATGCGGGTGAGATCGTACGCCAGGTTGCCGCTGAACGATGGCGAACTGGCGGTTGTAGCCTGCGTCCAATCCACGCCGTCATACTCCCAGGTTTCGTAGCTACCAGTCACCGAGCTCTGCCCGAAGAATACGCAGACACCGCGGGCCAGGTCGTAGGTCATCGGACGATGGGGCCCCATCGTGTGCGTGTTGGCCGTGACGATTTGCGTCCAATCCGTGCCATCGTATTCCCAGGTTTCACCTGCACCGACGTAGCCGCCACTGCACACCGTGACTTGCCGAGCGGCATCGTAGGCAAGCGACATGCCATCGCGAGGGGATGGTGCGTTGGCCGTGGTGATCTGATTCCACAGCGTGCCGTTCCATTCCCAAGTGTCGTTGCGACGCTGCGTGCCGTCCCAGCCGCCAAACAGCACGCTGACGCCGCGCGTGACGTCATAGGCCATCGCACTGTTTTGACGACCGACAGGCCCTGTGGCAGGAGAGAGCTCGACCCAATCTGGTATCTGAGCGGAAAGCACCGTCGCGATCGCAACGAATGCAAGTGGGCTGGGGAGCAGGTTCGAAATGCGCGGCATAGGGTCGGCCCGGGTCGGGAGTCGAAGGAGTGACGAAGTGGTGCGCAAGCAGGCGCGCGTCCGAATGCTACTTGGGCTCATGTTGGTGGCGTGGATCGCTGCGGGCAGTTACTAGCAAGCGACAAGCTCGTCGAGGCCCGGCTCTGGCGATACAGACGACCAGTCCCTTGCTGCATGGCCTAGTCAGAGCTGACGCCAACCGGAAAGCCTTGTTCCCCATGGCTCGCCCGCATTCAATGAGCGATAGGCCGAACGAGTCATTGGCCGCCCCCCCCCATCGACGAGCCACGAAGCGACCACACATGCCCGATAGCCAGTTCTCCCTGCGGGCCTTCCGGGCCAACATTGGCCACGACTTAGTCGCCGGCCTCGTCGTGTTTCTGGTCGCGCTACCGCTTTGCCTAGGCATCGCTCACGCGTCCGGCGCGCCGCTGCAGGCGGGCTTAATCTCCGGCATCATCGGCGGCCTTGTCATCGGTTGGCTGAGCGGTTCACACACCAGCGTCTCTGGCCCAGCCGCAGGCTTGGCAGCGATCGTCATCACGCAAATCCAAAGCCTCGGCAGCTTCGAAGCATTCCTGATGGCGGTGATGCTATCGGGATTCCTGCAGATCGTGTTCGGGGCGCTGCGGTTCGGCGGCCTCGGCGACTACTTCCCAAACAGCGTGGTCAAGGGATTGCTCGCAGCCATCGGCGTGTTGCTGATTCTAAAGCAACTGCCCCACCTGCTGGGTCATGACGAAGACTACGAAGGCGACATGTCGTTCGCGCAAGCAGACGGCGAGAACACCTTCTCGTCGTTGCAGCGCGCCATGATGCAAGTGGTGCCCGGCGCCACCATGGTCGGCCTTGTATCATTGGCAATACTGATTTTTTGGGGCCGCACCAGACTGAAGAAGCTGCTGCTGCCAGGCGCCCTTTGCGCCGTCGTCATTGGCACTGTGATCAACGAGCTAATGGTGATGACGGGCTCCGCCTGGGCGATTACCGAATCACACTTGGTGACGGTGCCCGTCGTTCTGGCCAAGACCATGGGCTGGGCCGACCTGCTGCACCTGCCCGACTTCAGTCGTTGCTTTGACCCGGCGGTGCTGCAAGCGGCGATGACGCTCGCCATCGTTGCTTCGCTGGAATCGCTGCTCAACCTGGAAGCAACCGACAAGATCGATCCGCTCCGGCGCTCTTCGCCACCCAACCGCGAACTCTACGCGCAAGGGCTGGGCAACATGCTCGCCGGCGCCGTCGGTGGCTTGCCACTAACCACATCGATCGCGCGCAGCTCCATCAACATCAACGCTGGCAATCGCAGTTGCTGGTCCACGATCATCCACGGCCTCTTGCTCTTGGTCTGCGTTGGCACCCTTGGCGCACTGATCAACCGTATCCCTCTAGCGGCCTTGGCGGCGGTGCTCGTGGTGACCGGCTTCCAACTCGCAAGCCCCAAACTCTTCCGCGAGATGTGGCGCGATGGCTGGAATCAGTTCCTGCCATTTGTGGTGACCATCGTGGCAATCGTCACCACGGACCTCTTGACCGGCGTCCTGATTGGCCTCGGTGTCGGCCTGACGTTCGTACTGCTACGCAATCTGAATGGCGGCTTCCAAGTCGTACGCGAAGACCATGCAGCTGGCGTAGTGCATCGCATCGAGTTGTCCAACCACGCAAGCTTCATCAACCGCGCCCAGCTGGCCAAGCAACTCGACAGCTACAAGCGCGGCAGCCACATTGTGCTCGACGCGCGTCGCACGGACTATGTTGACCCCGAAGTGCAGGTCTTGATTCGCGAGTTCGTCAATGAAACGGCCCCCGCGCGCAAGGTCGAGGTCAGCACGATCGGCTTCAAGGACCACTACGCAGTCGATAACGCGATCCACTACATCGACTACACGACTCGCGAACTGCAAGCGTCGATGACGCCGCAACGCGTGCTGCAAGTTCTGAAGGACGGCAACGAGCGCTTCGCAACCGACAAGCGCCTGATGCGCGACCTGGTGCGCCAAGTCGACCAGACCTCAGAAGGCCAGCACCCCATGGCTGTCGTGTTGAGTTGCATCGACTCACGGGCGCCGGCCGAGATCCTATTTGACCTAGGCATCGGCGACATCTTCAGCGTTCGTGTTGCCGGCAATGTCGCCAGAGAGAAGGTACTCGGCAGCATGGAGTTCGCGTGCAAAATTGCCGGCTCCAAACTGATCCTGGTGCTCGGCCACACCCGCTGCGGCGCGGTCAAGGCATCGTGCGACTTCGAAGCTCAGGGAGTGAGCGCGCAAGAGGCCACCGACCTAAGCAACTTGGGCTCGATCACCAAAGTCATCGGCGAGGCCGTGCACCAGGAGACCGAGACGACCGACGATCGCACCAGCAAGAACGAGGGCTTCGTCACCCGAGTCGCAACCCTGCATGTGCAGAACACAATCGCCTGGATCCGCGGCAACAGCCCAACGCTGAAAGCGATGCTCGACTCAGGCGAGATTGGCATAGCCGGCGGTCTGTATGACATCACCGCCGGCCGAGTAACCTTCTTCGAGGTGCAATGCGGCCCACTGGCAACAAGCACAACCGCCTAGCATTAGTCACGTACGGTGCCAGGACAAAAAACAACATCTTCGCACGCCAGCGGTGACACGATTCGACGCCAGCCTGCACAACCTTACCGGCGCACGCGAGCCCGTTGACTATGCCTCCAGGATCCCCTAGTAATGCGACGAAGTGCTACGCATGCCGAAGGATCCCGCGACCACCTCAAACGCTTCGCCACCACAATCGGTGTGGTGGAGCGCTTGGCCGCGAATCTTGATGCTGGCCTTGCTAGCCACGCTAGCGATCGGCGCTGTCAGCTTCACTGGCAGCAGTTTGCCTGGCAGCAGTTCCACTGTGACCGTGTCTGCGGCAGCGCCGGACGGCGCTGTAGCATTGCTGGCGGCCGCTAGCAGCGACGCTAGCACTGCCGCGAACACTGCCGCATCAGCCAATCCGAACGCCAATCCGAATGGTCGGGGGCTATTTGCGCCGATCAAAAAGGATCAGCCCTACGAGCTCGTCGACTTCGATGAGTTGGAAGAAGAGGAAGAAGAGGTCGAGTCCGGCGCCGTAGCGCCCTCGACCTTCGCCCCCACGGATGTAGCAATGCTATTCGTGTCGGTGCGGTTTGCCGTGAAGTGTGCACCGCACCCGATGCCCGGGACATGGCGTCGACCGAGCGTCTCGCGCGCTCCCCCGCTCAGCTGACGAACCGCGCCGCCGGGAACACCCCGGGGGCCCCTAGTGCACCGCACCGTGCACTTCGCTCGAAGCTCCGCTTCGATCCCGATTCGCTGCACGAGTTCGCAGCTGGATCGGTTGTTTGTCAACTTCACGAGCAATCTGTTCGCCAGCCCTACTGCGTAGTGAGCTGGCACGCGCCATGTCCCACAACACATCCGTTCCGATTCCCACGGGGCGATCTGGATTCGCCGCCGACATCAAAGCCGGCTTCCTGGTCTTCCTGATCGCATTGCCGCTCTGCCTCGGCATCGCCATGGCCAGCGGCTTCCCGCCAATCGCCGGCATCATGACGGCCATCGTCGGCGGCCTGCTAGCCACCCCGCTCGGCAGCGCGAGACTCACAATCAAAGGCCCCGCCGCTGGCTTGATCGTGATCGCACTCGGCGCAGTGCTAGAACTCGGGAACGGCGACATGACACTCGGCTACCACCGAACGCTGGCCGTCGGCTCCGTCGCCGCAGGCGTTCAGATCCTGTTCGCGCTGCTGCGAACGGCGACGCTTGGCATTGTGATGTCACCCTCCATCGTGCACGGCATGCTCGCGGCCATCGGGGTGATCATCGTCGGCAAGCAAGCCCATACCGTGCTCGGCGTAACCCCCGCATCGAAGGAGCCTCTCGAACAACTTCTTGAGATCCCGCACAGCCTTGCCCATGCGAATCCTGAAATTCTGCTAGTCGGATTGGCGTCGCTGATCGTGCTGTTTGGCTGGCCGTTCCTGCGAACCCGATGGGCCAAAGCCACCCCTGCGCAACTGGTGGTGTTGCTGATCGCGGTACCAATCGGCCTGTGGTTCGACCTACCACACGCGCACGACTACGACTTCCTTTCGGGGCACTATCGGGTCGGTCCAGAGTTCTTGGTAACCCTGCCGGGCTCGCTACTCGACGCCATTGCGTTCCCCGACTTCTCAGCCATATTCTCATCTGCGTCGATCAAATACATCGTCATGTTCGCATTGGTCGGCACCATCGAATCGACGCTGAGCGTGGTTGCGGTCGACTCGCTCGACCCTGAGAAGCGAGCCTCCAACCTCAACCGGGACCTGCTATCTGTGGGCGCCGGCAACCTGGCTTGCTCGCTCATCGGCGGTCTTCCCATGATCTCCGAGATCGTGCGCAGCAAGGCCAACATGGATGCCGGGGCCCGCACCAGCAGGGCCAACTTCACGCACGGCGTGCTGCTGCTTGGCTTCGTAGCAATCGCGCCAGGACTCCTGCACACGATCCCCCTAGCCGCGCTCGGCGCCATGCTCGTCTACACCGGTGCGCGGCTAACGGCACCAAGCGAGTTCGTTCATGTTCGTCGCATCGGAATGGACCAGCTACTGCTGTTCCTAACGACCCTCATCACCACCCTGGCAACGGATCTGCTGATCGGTGTTGCCGCAGGATTGGCACTAAAGATCACGCTGCATTTCCTTCGTGGCGCACGCTTCCGCGAACTGTTTCGCGCCAAGGTCACGGTCGAAGTCGATGGCGACACGGCCCTCCTGGCGATCCGCGGGGCGGCGGCATTCACAACCCTGTTATCGGTTCGGCGCGCCCTTGCGAGCCTGCCCGCAACCGCCCGAATCATTCAGCTCGATCTGAATGAAGTCGTCATCATCGACCACACGTTCATGACCCGAGTGCATGCAATGATCGCGGAGCTACCTGGCCGAGAACTACAAATCATCGGGGCAGACGACATGTTGCCATCCTCACCGCATCCGCACGCCAGCCGCCGGAGGATCGCATGAGCGCCCCAGAACCGCTGGCGTCAGATGCGTCGATCGCAACCATGGTCGAACAGTTTGCCAGCTTGTTGCCAGAACAAGCTCCACTGCACACCTTCGTGCACCACAACACGCTGCACGCGTTCGAACACCTACCGTTCGACACAGCGGTCGTCGCGGCAGGAAAGGTCTTTGGCACCCAGCCGTATCAAAGCGAACCGGCCTTCGCAG
>JBNMNW010000316.1:0-6764 GCA_051278165.1 Planctomycetota bacterium
CGTCAGCTGCTGGGCTTCGGCAAGGTCCTTACCCGGCGTTCCGTCGGCCTGCCCAACAGCAGTCATCTGGATACAGACCGTGGCGGTGAATAGCAGAACGAGTCTGCGGACTACACTTCGGAGGGGAACGCTTCGGGGCATCGGGCTCCGTTCGGACTTCGGACAGGGGGTCTTGCGAGTGTAGCCGCAAACAGGGATCTCGTGCGGCTCTTGTGCTGGACCCGAACATGCCCGATAACGTCAGTGTCAATCTGGGGGCGATCGGCTTCGACCGAATGTTGATCCGTCCTGATGTGGCGCGCCGAGGGCCAGGCACCTCGTAAATCCGACTGGAAAAACTTAAGTGCCAACACGCACTACTCCCTCGCTGCTTAATAACTAAGCGCGACGCTGAGGTCCCTTTGTCTGCGGGGGGCCAAGGCGCTACACAGCAGGCTGGTTGCTGGCTGGCTACTCGGCCCAGTCGCAACGAGAAACAGTCGAGTTGGTCTGCACTGATCCTGTTCGTTGGAGCTGTGTGGATGACAACAAACAACGAACTACGCGCGTAGAAGCTCAGGTCGAGGCATTCTGGGACGCGGGTTCGATTCCCGCCGCCTCCACCATTCCCGAGCCTTGCGAGTGCAGCACTTACGAGTGCTGCACCGCAGGGCCGGACCTTTTCGCGGACCACAAAGGCCGCTCCCCGGCGTTGGTGCATAGACCCAACTCACGGCAGTTTGCTCTCGCAAACGCGTCGCTTCACGTCCTAACCGCGAACGAAACGGTATTTCAAGTTCGGCCATGCGGTTGAGGATGTTGCACCCAAGTCGCGCCTCGGCTGATTGCAGCGTCGTACAACGCTCGACTGTCGTAGGCACCGTCGCCGAGGACTCTACGGCCCTTGCCGCCGTGTTTAGCCGCAGCCCACTCGCCTTCGCCGAACATGGCAAGCCCGCTGCTGTCGATGACCAGATCCATCCTGCCAAGCTTCTTCGGCACCCGCAGCGGCAACTGCAACAAGAGCCACAGAGTCAGCGCCGTCTCGGTCGCTAGGTCCGAGTATTTACGCTGCCCTCCGCGACGCCTCGAAGGCTTGGCATTCCACCGCGCGATCGCGTTCGGCGACAACCAGATCGTAAGGTTGCCGCACTCGGCCAACGATCAATCGTAGTCCGACCAGTTGCTGACCCGTTACTTGGTCTTGTACTTGGGATGAACTCGGGACTTGGCGCTCGGCATGGCTCGTTACAGGGTCGGGGAAACCCCACATCGGCAGCCTGTGTGGCCAAGACGGGATTCGTGCCCCAACGCCCATCAGGAGTGTGTTGGGGGTGTTGACCCCGGGGCAGACGACTCAGAACGTCGTCAGCTTCAAGCCATTGCTGAGGCGCGTCGTGCCGCTCAAGACAGACAGGTCGAGCGTCACTGCCTGCAAGTAGAAGTCGAATCCTTGCATCGCCGCACCAGTCAGGTCAATCGGCGTCCAGGTGAGCGACGAGAGCCCGATAACGACCGCCGGCCCGAGCAGCACATCCGGGGAAGCGTGCAGCGTGCAGGTTGGATCGAGACCAAGGAACGCCAGTGGCAGCGCTGGCTCGGTGAGTCCTAGCACGCCAAGGTGGAGCAGCGCACTCGGTTCGAAGTTCGATGTGCGGACCTGCAACGGCGCGCCCAATAGCGGCAGGGTCACCGCTTCGAGCAGCGGCACGCGCGCTTCCGGTTCGTTCGAGATGTGCGGTGTTGTCGCGGTCAGCATTGAGTAGTCGATCGGGCCCGGATCCTGGCTGGATCCACCTGGCGAGTAACCGATCAGCCAGTCCCGGCCCGCACTGTGCACCGAGCCGAACGAGATGATGTGGCTGTTCGAGGCGCGGTTGCCGCGGAACTGCACCGTGACTGGGTCGATTGTGTTGAACTGGTAGACGCCGGAGTATGTGACTTGGTAGTCGAAACCGTTTTCCTCATACCAAATCTGACCGCTGCCACTGGCTGACGGATTGAGGTCAGTCCACGCATAGAGCGCCGTGCTCGGGTTCGCGTTCAGCATGGTCGCCAGTGACGGGATGTAGGCAGTGCTGTTGCCGGCCGAGAACGCCACTTGGCAGTTGGTGTGGATTTCCATCGCCAACGTTCCCATCACCATCGCAGAGTCGTCGCCGGTCGGGCCCTGCACCGGCGTGCCGACACTGCCGATTGGCTGGATCGTTCCTGGCCGCGACGAGACTTCGAAGCCGCCTTGGTAGTCGAGCAACACCAGTTCCTTGCCAGACAGGTCCATGGCTGTCGGCGTCAGTTGCTCGTAGAAGGACGCGTAGGTCGCGACGCAACCGGGGCCAGTTGTTGCAACGGTGGCGTCGCGCAACGACTCGAACATGAAGTTGGGCCCGAAGTACGTGTTGGTGCCCACCGAGAAGGTCGGGAACGAGAAACCGGATGACGTGAAGCGGTCTTCGAGCCAGGTCACTGCCGCGCTCGACGTGATCGAACTGACTCCGTCGTTGAGGAAGTCGTCGCCAGCCACTTGCATGCCGATCACGTATTGCTGACCCGCGTAGAGTCGCGTTGTCGGCACGGAGTGGTAACGGAACCGCCCGGGACCTTGCGCCGGCCCACGCAGCGGCGCCGCGGTTCCCGATGGGATCTGAGATGTCAGTAAGACGTTGCTGCCATCGCCGCTCCAAATCTGCAGTGCATGGTTGGTAAGCAATCCATCAGCGTTGTGATCCCACATGCCGACCGACGTCAGTAGCACGTCTTCTTCGACGCGAAACAGCCAGCCGCGCGTCGCGTTGAAGTTGAGAATCTGCGGCGATGGCGCGGTCGTGATCTCGACGGCGGTCTGGTCAGCGTCGGCCGGATGGAACAAGAAGTTGGGGCCCATGCCGCCAAGGTTCGTGGTGCCGGCCGTCGGGAAGCCCCAGCCGCTAAACAACATGCGGGCTCCATCCCAGGTGATCTCCGGCTCACTGGTGATCGCGGTAAGCCCGCTCAGCAAGAACGGATCGCCCAAGGTCTGGGCGCCGATGACGTATGGGGTGTTGGCGCGCAGCAGCGTCTTGGGGATCTCGACATAGCGGAACCGACCCTGAGGTGCCGGCGGGGATCTGGCTGGCGACCAGTTCGGTCGAGCCATCGCTGGACCAAATGCGGATGTGGTGTGACGCCGCGAAGCCGTCTCCGCCCAGATCCCACAGTCCCACGGAGGTAACGTAGAGGTCTTCCCCGGCCGTGAATTGCCAGCCCGCGGTCATGCCAAGAGAAAAGGCGGTCCCGGTTCCTGCGAACTCGATTGCCTGGGCCGGAGCGCTTGAGGGTAGTGACAGGGAGGCGAGCAAGAGGAGGGAGAGCGTGCACTTCATGGCAGATCGAGTCGGGATCACGTCGGAGAATGCGAGGGTGCTCGCTGCAATCACCAGTGGACCTTCCCGCCACTCGGCCCAATTATGGGTGTTGTCGCAGGCTGAGCCGATTGCACGCAGCACCCCTAATCCGTCGTCGGTGATCGATCACGACACGGATTCTCCAAAAACCCCGCAGCCGGTTCCTCTACATGAGTTCGCGTCGAATCCGCCAATCCCTTGGTGTGCCTCACTCGAGAACGTGTTCTAGCATCTGATCGATCCTGAATGATCAGGCAACCGTTCCCGAGCAGTGCGACGTCGTCATCATCGGCGGAGGCATAGGGGGACTAACGTCTGCGGCGGTGCCGGCGAGGCGGGCAGCCGTCCGCCCAGCCGTCATCGCACGAGCTGACACCCCTCCAATCCAAGCATTCCGCCCGGAACCCCCACCAAGCAAGAACAGGGGAATGCCTTACTTCCCGAGCGATGGGAATTCTTGCCGCAGCATTGGAAAGGCGTGGGTTGCAGCGGTTGCTCAATACTGTTGGCGATGGCCAGACCTCGCTCCACAACAAGCTTGCGGCTCACCTTGGCGGTCAGGCGTGGTCCAGCGACTGCGGAACCGAACGTGCTGTACCCATGCTTGGCACGGCACTAACGCATTCCTGGCTCCATGCTGTAGCATGAGATACTTGGCGAAAGGCACGGCAAGACGTCGTTGGGCCCCATTCCCGTAACGGCACCGGTCCTCGGTCTCGATCTGCTGACTCATACGCGTTGGTCCGGCATGAATGCTTGGCTTGCTATCTGGGTTTAACGTCTTGCTTGGACCATGCCTAGACTCTTGCATTCCAGCCCAGTCTTGCCTCGGCACCCACCTGCATGTCTCACTTCGCGTTCACTTCCCAAAACACCTTCTTGCGATGTGCCCCCCTTAACGCTTCCCACCGCTTTGGGATCGCAGGCCTGCCATGGGACGGCGCCGTCAGCCATCGACCCGGCACGCGGTTTGGCCCACGCGCCATTCGCGAGTCCAGCCACATGCTTTGCGACGGCGCACATCCCTACTTTGATTTGGCCTTGGACGATTCGCTCGGCGATGCCGGCGACCTGGTGTTGCCGAACACCAGCCTGACTGCGGCGCGGGAGGCCGTGCAGTCGCAGGCTCTCGCGTTGGTGCGCGGACACCATATGGCCTGGCTTGGCGGCGACCATTCGCTGACGCTGAGCTTGCTGCGGGTCTACCGCGAGGTGTTAGGTCGCCCGCTAGCGGTTGTGCATGTGGATGCGCACTGCGACACGTGGCCCGACCATTTTGGCGAGCCAAGCGGCCATGGCACCTGGGTGTATGAGGCCGTTCGGGAAAATCTCGTGCTGCCTGATTGCCTGGTGCAGATCGGTATTCGATCGGCCGCCCAACGGGAGGCGCGCGACTTTGTCGCCAACGGCGGTGGCAGGGTCTACACCGCGCGCCAGATGCGCGGCGTAGAATCGACCGCCCAGATCGGCGAATTGGCGCTGCAGATCGAGCAGCATTTTAGCGCCTATAAGGATGTGCCGGTCTACCTGAGTCTGGACATCGACGGCCTCGATCCGGCATATGCGCCGGGCACGGGCACGCCTGAGCCGGGCGGCTTGTCCACGAATCAGGTGCTGGGGCTGATCGAAGCGCTCGCGCCCATGAACTTTGTTGGCATGGACTGCGTGGAGGTGGCGCCAGCGTACGACCATGCGGAACTGACCTCCAACGCGGCCGCCACGCTGGTCTGGTCCTACCTGTGCGGCCAGGCTCGACGCCAGCTCGACTTGCCAATGGGTAGCGCTGGCGCCACGACACCTGACCAGTGATACATCCCTAGCGCGCATGGAGCGCTACAAGCTGCGGCAGATGGGCAACATCTGCCTCCGTGACCTGCTCGTGCTCGCACCACTCCACCCCACCACGGCCGGGCTCGTGGGAGTAGACTCCATCCAACCAGATCACATGCAGCGTTGAGCCGCAGCGCCGAATCGAACCGCTGCACAAACGCCACTGCACCGGCCCGCGGGCGCGGCTTGCCGAGACGCGCTGCGGCGCGTTCGTAGAAACCCGACACCGCCCGCACCAGGATGCGACGCACCGCAGAAAGCGCCGCCGGATCGTGTGCACATACAAACCGCACGCGATATGGCAACGACAACACCCACTGCCGCACCGGCGCAGCATCCGGCATCACGTGATCGACTAGGAACGCCGCCGTGTCGACCATGCGACGTGCGCCACACGACGGGCAAAAGCCGCACCCTTTGCACGAGAAGGCCACTACGTCGTCGTGACGACATGCCTCAGAATGAGGCGTGAGCACTCAAAACCGTGAAGCCCTAGGGTGCGGGCTCGGCATGGCCGGGGAAGTGTGTTTCGTCGGGGGTCTCGGGGTCTTCTGAGGCAAGCTCACGTAGGCTGTTCGACTCAGAGCATCGGGCGCAGCGCGACGGTGATGCCCGAGCCGGTGTCGCTGTCACCGGAAGCAACCGCGGTGCGCGCCCCGGTGGCGCCTATCGCAGCCTGCAACTCGTAGTTGCAGGACAGCGAGATCCCAGCTGCACTCGCCGATGCTTCGCTGAAGATGTCGACGACCTCGGTCATGCCGGACGGAGGCGTCCAGCTGGCGGAAGACCCGAAGCAGTGCATGGTGAGCAACATCGTTCGCGCCGCGGTCGTGGTGACTGACGGTGCCGGGTGCGACAGGCTGGAAGCGGTGGATTGGCCGTCGTGCACATCGATGGCACTGGCGCCGTCAACGCCGACGAATGTGACGATGCTCGCCGCCATCCCTGTCGAAGTGGAAAGCGACCAGCTGTGGCTTGCAGGTTCGGACTCTGCTGCGACGCGCACGTAGACAGCCAGCGAATGGGCGACACCGGAGGTGTTGTTGTTGCGTCGCACCAGGTTCCAGCCTGTCGGCGGCGTGACCACCGCGGTCATCGGGCGGGTCGCGAGCGTTGCCAACATCACGTCTCCCGCGAGTGTGCCGGACGGCGTGGCAACCACTATGCTAAGTACGCCCGAAGGCTCTGCGTTGCTGTTTGCGGCGCGTACAGCGATGTCGGCGATCACGGTCAGTGTCGCCGTGTCGAACAGGCCGCTGCCGGAGTCGGTTGATGTTACGGTCGTCGAACCCGACGAAGCGCTGGACGCGAGTCCCTCACTACCGCCCGCGTTGCTGATCGTCGCCACCGCCATCACCGACGAAGTCCAGGTCACCGTCGACGTTAGGTCCTGCGTCGTGCTGTCGCTGTAGGTGCCGGTGGCGGTGAATTGCTGATCACCCCCGAGCACAATTGCCGGCGTCGCGGGTGTCACCGCCAACGACACCAGCACGGCCGACGTGACCGTCAGCGTCGTCGAAGCGTTGACGCCGCTGCCTGCATCGATCGCAGTGATCGTTGTCGTGCCCTGCG
>JBNMNW010000317.1:0-6756 GCA_051278165.1 Planctomycetota bacterium
ACAACGCTATGCCACGCTTCATCGAGCCATCGAGCAGGGACTCGACTCGGATGATGTCTGGTTCGAACTCGCCTCAGTCAGCGCGCAGCTAGGCCATTCTGGCGAAGCAATGCGCTGTGCTGCGCGCATCAACAACGCCGACCGCCGTGTCAAGGCAGAACGAACTCTGCTCAAAGCTGGTGGATCCGGTTCTAGTGGGCGGTCGACAGCCGCCGGCGCCAAACCCGAAGCCGTCAAACAGGTCGGACGAATAGATCCTGCCGCGGCGCCGGCAGCCAGCCATGCCGGACCGACCAAGGGCCCAGCCAACGCGGCAGCCGACGGCCCCCCTCGGGTCCTCGATCACCTGGTCGACGCCGGCCAGTATTTGATGCACCAACACATGCCGTGGCTGGTGCTGACCACCATGCTGGCATTCCCATTGGTTGTCGGCCTTGGCGGCTTCCTGACAGCTGGCGGTTCGCCATTGCTGTTGGCGGCCATCGCAGCACTTCCTGGCTTGTCGGTGCTCATCGTCGTCGCGGCAATGGGTCACGCAATCCTGCGCCAAAGCAGCGATGGCGAAGGCGACGTCCCGAACCTGCCCGAGTTCCCCAAGCTGATCCGCAGTTCGCGCGACTTCCTGCTGGACGCCGTGATGGTGTTAACGGTGTTCTTCGCTGGCCCGATAGTAATCGGCATCGCCGGTGCACCGGCGGCAATGATGCTGCCTGGCCTTGCCTTGGGTGCCTTCTTCGCGCCGCTAACCTTCGCGATGCGACAGATCCGTCGCGACATGCGCGCGTTCTCGCCAGTCTTCCTATTGCGAGCCGTGCGCCGCTGCGGCCGTGGCTATGTGCTGATTGCCGGCGCCATCACGTTGGCCTTCCTACCGGCAGCCCTGGTGGCGATCACCGTGATCAGCTACCCGATCTGGGTACAGATCGCCGTCATCGGCCCGCTTTGCGTGCTGCCAACGTTTGCCACGACGCGCCTGCTCGGCACGTGGCTCGACTCGCATCGTCAGTCCCTCGGCTACCTCATGATGGGACCGAAGGACACGCTGCAGAACCGTGCTATTGCAACTGCGGTCAGCTCTCCCAAGCAGCCGACCCAGCCGCGTAACCTTCGCCGGCCGACCTCTCGCGAGCAGTTCCAGGCGCCCAACATAACGAACGCCAAACCCAGCGGCCGTCCGGTGCCAGCGGTTCGGCCAGCGTCGGCCTTCGCCGAAAATCCTGGCGCCCGCCCGGCTCCGCGAGCCATCGAAGGTCGCCGACCAGCGACCCAGAGCCCGGCTCCTCCGGCAAAGAAGGAGTCACAAACATCTGCGATGAAGGATGTTCCGGACATCGAAGGAATGCCGGGCGCGGTTGTCATCAGCGGCACCGACCGCGAGCGTCAGGGCGCGGCTTCTCGCCGCTCCTGATCTTTGTTCGCCTTGGCGGCCCTCGACATGCACGATTCGGTGATGGACCTTGCATCGTTCCTGCGCGACGTGCCCGACTTTCCAAAGCCGGGCATATTGTTCAAGGATATCTCTCCGCTGCTCGCTTCGGCTGAAGCCATGCACGCGACGACTAATCAACTCGCCGCGCTCGACTTCGGCAAGATCGACAAGATCGCCGCAATCGAAGCGCGCGGCTTCCTGTTTGGGGTGCCGCTCGCGATGAAGCTCGGCATTGGCTTCGTGCCAATTCGTAAGCCCGGCAAGCTGCCGTGGAAGACCAACCGGGTCGACTACGAGCTCGAATACGGCACCGACACCGTCGAGATCCACCAGGACGCCATCAACGCGGGCGAACGCGTGCTGATGATTGACGACCTGCTCGCCACCGGTGGCACCATGGGCGCAGCTTGCCGACTTGTAGAGTCGTGCGGCGGTGTCATTGCCGGCTGCGGGTTTGTGATCGAGCTAGACTTCCTCAACGGTCGCGAGAAGCTCGGCACGCACCGCTGCGAAGCGCTCGTTCAGATCAGCTAGCTGATCACCGATCGGCGCGGCGCTGTGTCCTTGGGTGCAGCATCGCGGAAAGCGGGCCGCCGACGGAGGAGTTGCCTCAAGGAGGCCCGCGCGCAAGGTATCGTGGCCGAGAAGACCTCCTGACAGGGCCTGTATCGGCGCCAGAATCGGCATCTGGTAGTACCGGACCCCGACCTTTAGGGGACTTCCCCACCAAAACTCTCCACAGAAACTTGGTGAACGTAAACGTCTCTAAAATAAGAACTTCGGCATTCCCCTCAAGTTTCTCTCAAGACAACGCTTAATGCGAAGCTCGTTCCTGCCGATCATGTAACTCCGGTCCGGACATCTGGACCTTGCTCTTTGGTGAACTCGATTCCCACCAAACGCTTCTCGAAACGGCAAAGTCGACGAAAGTCGACGACGCAAAGCCATAGGGCCTTCGGCCGGATGCAAATCCGACCATGGCAGCCTGGTTCCCGAAATGAGGCGAGGTTTGATAGACGGCAAAACAACTACTGGCGCCGCGGCAGACGTCCGCAACAGCAACGCGCCAACTCCAGCACCGTCTTCACGACCCCGACCAGCACCGGCAACACCGGTGACGACCACTAAGGAAACAGGCGCTTTACGATGCTACATCGAGGCGCAAGAGTCGAACCCGATGCACACGCCTTCCCCATGCAGTGTGTCGGATTGTTTGCGGGTCCCCACCCGTCAGCCTGTCCCTACGTCGTCAAGAAAGCTGGAGTTTGAATCATGGCCAAGTCCTCGGTCGCCGCTCGTTCCACCCGCACCATCTCAACCCGCGGCACCACGTCACGCACGACGCGGACCACTGCTGCGAGCAGCACGTCGGCTCCGAGCCGTCGCAAGCCAGTTCTGAAGACGATCCCGTCGCCTCAGAACACCTCGATGACCGACGCTGAGCTCGAGATCATCTGGAAGACCTACAAGCGCACTCGTGATGAGAACCTGCGCAACACGCTGATCGAGCATCACATGCCGCTCGTTCGCACGATCGCCGAACGCGTTCTGCAAACGCTGCCGAAGTCGATCGACGTTGACGACCTCAGCTCGGCCGGCACGTTCGGCCTGATGGACGCGATCAACGGCTTCGACCTGTCACGCGGCATCAAGTTTAAGACCTACTGCACCACGCGCATCCGCGGCTCGATCCTCGACGAACTTCGCTCGCAAGACTGGGTCCCGCGTCTGGTTCGCTTGAAGGCGCACCGTCTCGAGCGCGCCATGCGCACGCTCGAAGGCCAACTCGGCCGTACCCCAAACCAAGCCGAAGTCGCCAAGGAACTCGACATCACGCTCGACGAACTGCAGGCGCACCAGGCCGAAGCCAACGCCAAGACGATCTTCTCGCTGTCGGAGAAGTGGGACGATGGCGATGACGACAAGGAACTCGAAAAGGTCGAGATTCTCGCCGATCGCAAGTCGGTCAACCCGGTGGATACAATCCAGCAGCGTGACGCGCTCGACATGATCACGAGCAGCCTCACCAAGAAAGAGCGCCTGATCATCCTCATGTATTACTACGAGGGCCTGACGATGCGCGAGATTGGCGAGATCATGGAGCTGACCGAGTCGCGTGTCTGCCAGATCCACAGCAACGTCATGGCGCGCCTGAAGGCGCAACTCGACCGCGCGCAAGGCGCCGAATAGACGACGCGATGCGAGTGCGTGCTGGTCACGCGCTGAGCTAGAGCTTCACTGCAAACTTGCAGGGCTCTTGCTGCATGCCCTGCTGCGACTTGCTGCACTCTTGACTGCAGCTCGTTGCGGCCCCGCGCACCGGTCCACGAACCGTGTTTGCGCCATTCGCCAAGGTCGTAGGTAATCCCCCTAACAAGGCCGCCCGGACGAACGCGACATGTGCTGGGGAGCACATCCGTCGGGGCGAGGCCACGCATTTTATCGGCCCAACATGCCGGTGGCATGGCCGGCTCGATTAGCCGCACGAACTAGCCACATGATTCAGTTGAACATCTGGGCGTTCGCAGGCCGATATGTGGGTGCAACCGAGGCAGCTAAACAATACTAAACATGACGAAACACGTCCTGATCGTCGATGACTCTGCAACCATGCGGAAGATCATCATGCGTGGCATCCGACAAGCCGGCATCGATAACGCCGAGTTCCAAGAGGCCGGAGACGGCGTCGAAGGACTCGCGGCAGTCGAAGGCGCGACCTTCGATTTAATTCTATCCGATGTCAACATGCCGAACATGAACGGCCTCGACTTCGTCAAGGAAGTCACCGCGAAACTCGAGAATCCGCCGCCGATCGTAATGATCACGACGGAAGGCAGCGAAGAGGTCATCAACGAAGCAATCAGCCGCGGCGCCAATGGCTACCTCAAGAAGCCATTCACGCCGGAGAAGGTCCAGGAAGTCCTAGGCCCGTTCCTCCAGTAGAGCGCTCACCCAACCCGATCATTCCTGACAATAAGGACGTCCACCATGGTGGCTGAGACACTCGAACCACATCTCGTCGAATCCCTTCGCAAGTCTGCATGGGAGGTGCTCGAGACGATGGTATTCTTGACGCCCAAATCCATCGAACCGATCCCCGAGAAATCGTCGACCTTCGACGACGAGGTCATCGGACTACTCGGATTTACCGGGACCAAGTCCGGCACGTTCGCGATTCGAACCAGCGAGAGCCTCGCAAGCCTGATGGCCGCGAAGATGATGATGATGGAGACCTCGGAGCTCTCGGGATTTGATGAGGTCGCGGACGCATTCGGCGAAATCGTCAACATGCTGTCAGGCAGCTTCAAGAACGATTGGGTTGCCACCGGCAACCAGATGGAACTGTCAGTTCCTCACGTTATTCGCAAGGGCAGCGTCAACATCAGCTCGGACAACGCCACCGGATTTCGTTCCGGTATTCGCGTCCAGCTGGACGAGCACTTCGTCGACATCGGCGTGCACTTTAAGGGCTAGGGAGTAGGGGATCCGGCCTCCAGTCATGACGGCGACCACGCTGAAACAAGGTACAGACACGGCGCTGCGCAGCCTTCTAGGGACAGCCGTAGCAACTATCGGCGAGACCCTGAGTTCGCTCGTCGGCCGTGACATTGAGGTCACCAGCGGCGAACTGCACCTGCAGGAAGTTGACGCGATAGTGGCAGGACTGCCGCGCACGGTAGCCGCAGCCCGGGGCGCCATGGACAAGGGCTATGCCGGCAAGTCTCTGCTGACACTGATCGAACTTCCGGACGCCATCGCGATGGCGGGGCTGCTGATGATGACGCCAGACGACGTCATCTCGGAACGCAGGAAGAGTAAGCAACTCGAAGGGGAGGACATCGAAGCCTTCGGCGAGCTGGGCAACTTGCTCTACTCGGGCTTCTCAAACGTGCTGCGCGAGAAGGTCGACAACTTCGACCTCCGCATGCAGGACCATGGCTTGGTCGAACCAGGCAAGGACCGCGAGGGCATTCTCGGCACTGGCACGCTGGTGACGTTTGGGTTCCGCATGAAGGTCGGTGAGTTCCCGGAATCGCAAGGCCTGATTGCGATCGATACGGACACTGCAGAACGCTGGAACCAGGGTCCGCTCGAAGCTTCGAGCAGCAAAGTCAAGGATGCTGGCATTGACGTCGCTGCGCGCAGCGAAGACGCCAGCTTTGGCAACATCTCAGCGGCCCCGATCTGTGGCGTGCTGTCGGCGTTCGTCATTCAAAATGATGTATTCCGCACGCTACGCCTTAGCTGCCGACGGGTCGGACTCGAGATACGTCGTCATGGCCGCGGCGAGATTCCGAATCCTGCCGCGCACCGCAACCAGATCGTGCTACTCGATGTTCCTCCAGGTGAAGAGCGGCGCTTCGATTGGTGCCACCGCATCAAGGAGCTGTCGGAGTCGACCAAGGTGGTGTTATTGATCCACCATGCCTCGCGATCGCGCGTGACGCAGGCATTTCTGTCGCGTGCTGACGCGATCCTCGGGTTCCCCTGTGACGAGCAACAGTTGTCGCAAAAACTCGAGCAACTCAAGCCCGACGAAGAGCCGGAACCAGAGACCGAAGGCGAAGAGTAGCTACGCGTCGCCGGGCTTCTGCTGGCTGCGCAACTCGTCCAACTCAGCTCGCGTTTTGCGCGCCGACTCGACGATGTGATCGATCGCTTCTGTCAGAGCGTCGGCCGTACCAACCATGCGAGCGACCTCGGACTGGATCTCAATCGTTCCCAATAGGTTGTTGACCCGGTGCAAGACGTCTTCGATGCGAGGGCTGTCAGTCACTCCCGCAACATAGCGCCGCAGATGCGGTGAGTGTTGTACGATCGCACAACGGTTTGTCGGGTTTCGCATCGGGTCGTTGGGATCCTTACACGCCAGCTACGCTACATCTTGTGGTTTTGAGGTTGGCACGAGGGGTGCTTTAGGGAGGGCGTGAGGCCCTCAATGAAGTCAGCTCCCAAATGGTTGCTCATCCCCCCGGCAGTCGCCGTCCTTCTCATCCTCGGCCCGATGTCGATGGGTGAAAGCGGTGACGAGACCGGCTCTGCCAAAACGTCCCAGCCTGCGTTCGGCCAACCGACTGCGGCTCAAACCGCTTCGGCAAGACCTGCCGCGCGCCAGCCAGAACCCAACGGCAGCATGCTCAAGCCGCGCGCGGTGGCGGGCTCGCTGGTTCCGCGGACGCCGGACATGTGGAAGATGGCCAGTGCGCTGATCGGCGTGCTGCTGCTCGGCGCAGGTGGCATCATGGTCATCAAGAGGATGCGTGGTGGCGCCACTCCGCAAGGCAAGACGGCGCTCGCGACGCTGCGCCAAACGGTGCGGCTGACGA
>JBNMNW010000318.1:0-6744 GCA_051278165.1 Planctomycetota bacterium
CAGACCATCCCGTCATGGTGGAACATCTGGCCGCGCGGGCAAAACAGCCAATAATCGTGCAGCGTCATCACCGTCGGCACGCCGAACTCGCGAAGCTTGGCCAGCGAATCGACGGACATCCCAGTCAGGTGGTGGACGTGCGCCACGTCGTAGGTGATCCCGTCAGCCTTGCGCGCTGCCAGGAATGAGGCCATGGCATCGGCCATCGGCTCACTCGTATACATAGCGGTCAGCGAGTCGCAGCCCTGCCAGCGGTAGGCAACCCGAAACACCGTCGGATTGGCGCCTGGGGTGCTTGTGGGCACGAACAAACCTTGCTCGCGTTCGGGGCCATTTTCCCGCGCGAAGATCTCGACATCATGGCCCGCCGTGACCAAAGCCCCGGCCAAGCCGCTAACGTGTTGTTCGACCCCGCCGACGCTGTCCGGGGGCAATCCGTGGCTGACCAGCAGGATACGCATGTGCGAACCATGCACGGCTCTGGCTCCCGGCGCAATCCGGGCGTTTGCAGATCGAGTTCATCAAAGGTCAGTTCTCTATTTGACGAAGCCCTGCCTCATCGCTAGCCTGCTTCGCCCTACAACCCGACCCTGCTATGAAACTCAAGGTAACTACTTCTAAGTCCAAGCGCCTGAAAAAGGTCGGCTTCCGTACTCGAAGCAAGACCGTCGGCGGCCGCAAGATCATCAAGCGCAAGATTCGCCGCTCCGGCAAGTTCCGCGTCGGATAATACGGGTGAGCCGATGCGCGTGCAGCGATGCTGTATGCTGCGTCGCACATCTTCGACGAGCCATCTCTTTAGGCCCGTCTCTTTAGGCCCCATCTCTTTAAGAGCAGTCTCTTTAAGAGCAGTGGCCGTCTGCGTTGCGCTTCTTGCCTGTAGCGCCGCTGCGCACACCTCGGATCACTCCGGGAGCTTGCTGCGCATGGCCCCCACATTTTGGCGGGCACAGGCCGATGCTTGAGCATCAGTCACTGCTACAGCCGTTGATTCTGGCTGTGTTGCTGCAACTCCTGCTGCGTTAGGGCGCCCGGCCACAATTGTTGTGGCTGGGGGCTGGTCCGGTGCTCGACTCGTGGGCGCATATGCGCGGCGCGACGAGGCAGCTTGGGGCGGCAGCGCTGGGGCTGCCGCTGGGCTTACTTGCCCGGCAGTTGCGTCTTCAGGAACGCCATGTCGTTCGCGAATTGCCCGAGGGCTTCGCGGTCGGCGTCACTGATCTTGGCGTATTTGGCGGTGATGCGGACGGTGTCGTCGTCTCCGGCTGGCTCGACGCCGCCGCTGGTCGCGGTGATCTCGAAGTAGCTCTTCTTGATCATCTTGACCTGGAACTTCATGTTCATCTCGCCGCCATCGAAGAACAGCGCCTTGGCTTGGTCGGCGTTGAAGCCGGCCTTCTTGCCGTTCCATAGGAACTGCATCTTGTTGCCGTCGACGTTGGCAATCTGGCCGACCAGGACCATCTTCTTTTTGCCGCCGAGCATCTTGTTGCGGGTCTCGTCGGGGAACGTGACCAGCACCTTCTCCTGATCGACGGCCGCTTCGGCGGTCAGTTCCTTCTTGTTGAGGTGCTTGATGATGGCCTTGGTTGCCGCCGCTTCGTCGTCGTGCAGGACAATGAGCTTGTCGATGCCGACCTTGGTCATGACATCGCGGACAAACGGCGAAGGTTGGGCGACCACTAGCTCACCGTCTTCGGCGCGGCAGCGCTTGTGAGCCTTAATCACGGCGCCAAGGGCGGTCGAGTTGATGAACTTGACCAGGCGCATGTCCAGGATGAGGTGGTTGACACCGCGATCGAGCAGGTCTTCGACCTCGTCCATCAGCGCGGGGCAGTAGAACGTGTCGAACTCACCCTTGAGGGTCAGGGTCGCGTAGTCGTCGTAAAGTGACTTGTCGATCTTCATGGCATCAGTGGGGACTGTTGGGAGAACTCAGTCCTTTAGGGTTGTCGGGATTCTGTCCCTTTCGGGCCCTCGGCGCAACGTGGCTCGTGGCAATCCGTGTCCCAAGGTGGCGATGCTATGGCGTCGCGTGCGTCTTGGTTCTAGAGTTCCGGTGGCACATGAAATGGCCTTGGCAAAAGACTACTGACTCCGCTGCTCCTTCCGGGGGGCGCCAGCCAGACAACGACGCGATGTCGGCTTCGACGATCCTGACTGGGGACGCGACGGAGGATTCACGTTCACTCGAGATCCTGCTAGACACGATTGCAGCAGTTACGTCGAATATCGACCTCGACAGCGTGCTGCGCGACATCGTCGATCGTTCCCTGCAGGTGACCAACGCGGAACGGGCGATCCTGCTATTGGGCGACGATCCTGACCGATTGACGGTGCGGATCGCCCAAGACAAAGAACGCAAGACGCTGACCGGCGAACTCCAATGGAGCCGCAGCCTGGTGCGTCGCTGCATGGAAGAGCAGGTCGCCGTTCGATCGGTGGTGCAATCGGATCAGGAAGCGCTCGAAATCGGGCGCTCGGTCTACGACCTCAAACTGCGAGCCGTGATGTGCGCGCCGATGCGTTCCAAGGACCGCACGGTGGGGGTCATCTACGTCGATTCACGCGCGGTGCGACGTGAGTTCTCGGCGCGTGACTTGGCGCTGTTTGGTGCCATCTCGGCCCAATTGGCGATCTCCGTGGAGAACGCACGCCTGCACGCGGACTCGCTCGAGAAGGTCAAACTGCAGAAGGACGTCGAGATCGCCCGCCGCATTCAGCAACACCTGTTGCCGACCGTGCCGCGCGATTGGGGTGGGTTTGAGATCGACATCCGCTACGAAGCGGCCGAGCAAGCCTCGGGCGACACCTACGATTGCGTCGAAATGCCAGGCGGTCGCTATGCGATCATGATCGGCGACGTGACCGGCCACGGGGTCGGAGCTGCCTTGTTGACCCACGCCGTGCAAGCGGCGCTGCGCAGCTATCTCGAGTTGATCGATGATGCCGCAACGGTCATCACCAAGGTCAATCAGCGCCTCGTCGAAGGCGTTGAGACCGGCAATTTCATGTCGTTGCTGCTGATCATCCTCGATCCAAAGAAGGGCACGCTCGAGTATGTCAACGCCGGCCATCCCGGCTTGGTGGTCTGCCATAAGAATGGCATTCAGGTGCTCGAGAAAACTGGCATGGTGCTCGGAGTCGTCGGCGATCAGGTCTACGAAGCGAGCCCGACGGTCAAGCTGGAGCCTGGCGACGTGCTGTTCCTGCACACCGATGGCGTAGATGAGGCGATGTCACCCGACCGCACCGTCTTTGGCATCGAGCGCTTGCAGCAACTCGTCGGCGAACAGCGGCGCACGGGCGCTGGTGCCAATGACATCCTGGTGGAAGTCGAGAAGCAGATTCGCGCCCACGTTGGCAGTGATTTACTCGAGGACGATTTCACGATGATCGCCGTCAAACTGACGTGAGCAAACGAATGGCCCCCAGCAGCAGCCTTGGCACCGCGCGGAAACCCGCCAAGAAGCCGTCCCCGTTCGCCGACCGACGCATCCTGGTCCTGATCGCACTGGTGGTCGGGATTGCCGGATTCTACGGCTTCCAGTCTTGGCGGGCTGGCGCCAACCGGGACGCGGCCCGTAGCAAGTTGCTGTCGGCAACCGTGTCCGAACTGGCCAAGGATGCGCCCGACCGCGACGTTCTGTCCAAGTTGATGGCTCGATTGGTGCGGTTGCCCAATGCGTCGACATCTTCTGCGTTGTTGGCACCGCAGGCTGAGATTGAGTTGGTCCGCGGCCGTCCCGAACGCGCGGACAAGTTGTTTGGCTCGATTGCGAGTGGTCCGGGTGCGCGGCCGGCAGATCTTCGGTTGGGTTCGCGCATTCTGTTGGCCAAGCATGAGGGCTTCGGCGGCGACGTTGTCGAAGCCAACACGATGCTACAACAGGTCCAGATGATGGCCGAGGTGGCCTACCGCGACAGCCGTGACGTCAAGGATTTGTTCCGGGCGTGGCAGGCCTCGATTCGACTGTGGGACCCGCGCGCCAAGGACCTAGCTGACCAGCTCAAGACCAATCACGGTGACACTCCTGAGAGTCGGTTGGCGCAGCTCAACGAAGTCTTTGCCGCGAAGCGCGACAAGCAGCTGGTCGCGGACTTGCTGATCGACTTTGCCAAGGCTCCGGCCGAATTGCGTGCGATGCAGACCATCGTGACGCTGCAGGGTGGCGACGTGCCCGGCGCCCTCAAAGCAGCCGAACAACAGGTCAACGAGACTCCCGGTGTTCAAGGTGTTCGTTTGGTAGCAGCTGTCGTGTTGCACGCATGCGCGCTTGGCAGCACGCCGGCGTCGGCGGACCGCGCGGTGTTCGTGAAGCGACGCAACGTGCATCTTGATTGGCTCGATAAGCGCGTGCCGGCGGAGCAGGACAAGAAGTGGGACCCGATGCGCCAGTTACGCTGAGAGTTTGACGAGCGGAAGGTCCGGCCCACCGAAGGTCAGATGCTCGGAGCGTCAAGTGCTTGAGTAGTGCGATGCACTGTGCTTCTGAACCGATGCTTCTGAACCGATGCTTCCGAAGCGGTGCTTCCGAAGCGGTGCTTCCGAACCGATGCTCCCGAACCGATTCGCTATGACCGCGACAGCACGGCGAACAATCCCAGGCCGACCGCGAGCAGCGCGAAGATCGGGGCGATAGCGACCTTCGCAACGCCGGCGTTATTCAGGATGTGCGTCATGTGGCGACGGTCGCCGACCCAGGGTGGATGAGCGAGCCATACGCGCGCCGTGACAACCTGCACGAAGTCGATGAGCGGCACCGCTACCGCGAGCAGCAATAGCGGTTCGTCGCGCATGGTATGCACGATCGCGAAGCTGCAGCTGAGGCCGAGCGCGTAGGCGCCGCCATCACCGAGGAACAGTCGCGCTCGCGGCCAGTTCCAAGGCAAGAAGCCGATGGCGGCAAACCCTGCGGCGGTTACCCAGCTTTGGGTAGGTGCGCCGAGTCCGAGGCACAGCAATGAACTGCCGGCGAGGCTGGCGGCAACGCCATCGGTGTTGTCTAGGAAATTGACGGCATTGGTGAGCACGAACGTCAAGCAGAACGCAGCAGCGAAGAACCACGGCTCGGCGATCGGGTCGGCGGCGGTGCTTGCGATCAAGCCAGCAGCGATCGCGAGCCCAACGGCTTTGATGCGCCAGTCGAGCCCGCCTTCGTCGAGTGGCCCCGCGTGTTCCTTACGGCGGTCGTCGTCGAAGCCGACCGCGGCTGCGATGACAATCGCTGTGAGCACCAGCCAGGCGTGGTCCGCAATGCACCAAGCGAGGATCGTCGGCACGATTAGCACGCCAGCCAGAGGAATCGGACGGGCGTGCAGCTTGCGACCAGGCCGCGGTGGGTCATCCGGCATCCAGCCGAGCCACCGTCGATTCACCACGTCTCCGATGGCGATGGTCGCGCAGGCGGTCAGAAATGCCCAATACGGCTCGATCATCAGTAGAGATTGTGCCTCAGCAGGTAGTCCGCGACCGCCGTGGGCAGTTCGGCTAGATCCCGTTCTCCGGCACGCCAACGCGCACGCAGGTCGCTGGCGGCCACATCGTCGGCAGGGATGTCGAGCACGTTCGCCAGCAGCGAATCTCGTTCGGCGGTGGTTAGGTCAAGCCCCTCGAGGTCGCTAGTCACAATTGGGTAGCCCTTGCGCGGGAAGGTCACGACCGTCGCCAGTTCGAGCACGCGGTGATGTTGGTGCCAGGTAGGCAGCAGGCAGAGGTTGTCGCTGCCGATCAGGAAAAATAGGGGGGTGCCGGGAGCCTCGGCTGCAAGTTCTGCCAGAGTATCGACAGTGAATGAGGGCCCGGAGCGGTGGAGTTCGCGATCGTCGACGACGACATGGTCAAGGTTGGCGAAGGCCAGCCTCGCCATGGCGCATCGATCTGGAGCGGGCGCCATGTCCCGGCCGCGCTTGTGGGGGTGGTCTCCTGACGGAATCGCACGCAACTCGTGAATTGGCAGGCGCGCTAGAGCCTGCTCCACCAAGGTCACGTGGGTGCGGTGGGGAGGATTGAAAGATCCGCCCAGCACGGCCGTTCCCCTGGGAGAATGGCCGCTTTTTGAGGTGCTGACAGCTGGTTGCATGACGCGCCGGAGCGTAGGGGGCGAGGGGGAGCGGTAAAAGCCTGGGCCCCGGATGCTGAGGGAGTCGGAATTGACGGTTGCGCGGTCTTTTCGAGATCGCTAGTTTCTGCCATCTCGCGCTTTCTCCCGGTGCGAGAGACCCCAATCGCTACTCCCTCATGACGGCCGCTTGTGGCCTGATGAGCTACCCAACTAATGGGCTATCCAATGCGTAAGTTCGCACTCGTCCTTGCTCTGCTTCCTATGGCTGCTTGCTCGACCTTCGGCTGGGAAGGCCAAGGCACTGGCCTCACCAAGGAACAGCGCCAGCGTGGCATCAAGGATGTCACCGCTCTCGCAAACCAATACGAGACGCAGTCGTTCTTCCGGAGCGTGCGTCGTCGCAGCGATGGCCGTAACAACGCGTTCGGTCGTGATCTGATGAGCATCACGACGTTCCTCGATCGTCACCTGTGGAACTACGACGAGAACGACCCCTACATCAACTTCCCGTCGAACACGACGAAGCTTGAGCACGTCGGTCGCTTCGGTCTGAACACGGTGAGCGCACTGCCGCTCGTCGATGAGATTACGACGCGCTAAGTCGCCCGTGGATGAAATCACGACGCGTTAAGTCGTCGCTGATGACGGGGCTGCTTGTGGGCCCTTAACAGAGCTCGTC
>JBNMNW010000319.1:0-6708 GCA_051278165.1 Planctomycetota bacterium
GTGCTGCGGGCGCAGCCGAAGTTTGTCGACGCCGACAAGATTGAGAAACTGCTCACTGCCAAGCACCCATCGTTGCGCGAGGCCGCGGCGCGCGCGTGGTTCGAAGCAGCGCCGAATCGAGCCGATGCCTTCAAGAAGCTACTCGGTAACGGGCACCTGGCGATTCGCTGCCAGACGCTCGAGGCCGTCATGGAAGCTCCGCGTAAGGAGGACCTCAAGTCGGTGGTCAACCTGTTTGGTGGCGGTGGCCAGCACGAAGTGGTCGCTCGCCGTATTGTGCGCGCACTCGCAGCGGTGCTCGCCGCCAGTGATGGCGACCGTGCCGCTCTGGCCAAGACCGTGCTTGTGGCATCGGGCGCGAGCGACACCACGCTGACGCGCCGTGCGGCCCTCGTGCCTTTGCTCTGCCTCGGTGAGAAGCCAATCTTCGACAAGAAGGATGGGGTCGAGGCGTTGGGACCATGCCTGAGCTCCGAGGGCGAACGACCGCGCTCGGCCGCCGTGAAGGCCTTGCGAGAGATCGGCGGCGAAGAGGCGCTGGCGGCGGCCCTGAAGCATTTCAATCGCGAAGATAGCGGTCGCGTGCAGCTGCAGTTGGTCGAGACTGTCGCCGCGCTACGTAAGCCGACGACCCCAGAGGCCGTCGAGTGGCTCGTCAAGATCGTGCGCAGCGAGTACGACAGCGAAGTGCGCGAACGTGCGGTCGTTCGGCTCGGCAAGTCAGGCGTCAAGGGTGCCAGTGACGTTCTGATCGAGGCCACCCGCGATCGCAAGTGGACCATTGCGTGCTGTGCGGCAGTGTCACTTGGTAAGACCGATGATGACAAAGCGCTGGAGCCGCTCAAGCGCATGCTCGCCATGAGTGATTGGAAGCTGCGCGGCGCTGCCATCATCGGTCTGATGCACATGAGTCGCGACGGAGTGATCGACCCGGTGATGGCGATGCTCGACGACGAGCATCCGGTCGTTGCGAACGCCGCTCACGAGGCGTTGCGCACCATGTCGCGCCACTACGAAGCCAAGAAGCAGCGCAAGGCTTGGCTGAAGTGGTGGGGGGACAACCGCAAGACTCACGACTTCACGGACCGTGAGGCCACGCTCAATAAGCTCGACAAATACGGCTACGCGGTTCCCGATACCGAAATCTATGATGGCCTCGACGTCGTCGTCTTCAAGAGTCGCGGTGACCACATTGAGCAGTTGCTCGAGCGTCTCAAGATCCAGTATCGCACCACCGAGAAAGCCCACGTGCGCGCAGCTGGCGTGCACCCCGAGGCCATCTTCGTATCGAACTGCACCGGCGAACTCGAACCCGATGATGTGGAGCCGCTGGCGTGGTTTGTGCGCACCGGCGGTTCGCTGTTTGGTTCTTGTTGGGCGCTAACGGAGACCATCGCTCGCATCCACCCTGGCGTGATGCGGAAGTTTCAGACGCAGCGAGACGTGCTCGACGATGTTCGCGCCCGGCCATGCAAACCGGACAGCCCCCTGCTAACAGGTGTGTTTCCGCCGTCCGTCGTGCCGATTTACCACCTCGAGGGTGCTCACCTGATTGAGGTGCTCGACCCCGACCGATGCGAGGTGCTGATCGACAGTCCGGATGCAGCCGAACGGCACGGCTGCGGCAACCTCGCGGCTTGGTTCTTCTCGGGTCACGGCGTGATGTTCAACTCGGCAAACCACTTCGACCTGCAAGGCCTCGGCGTCGCCGGTGCTGGAGCGCTGCGCACCCCGGCCGATCGTCAGGCTTACGCCATGGATCACCTCGGCATGCCCTTCGTGACCTGGCGCAAGGACCGCACCGCCGGCTATTGGAAGAGCCCGACCAAGTCGACTGAGAACGTGCCGGACTTGTCGGCGTTCCGGTTGCTGACGAACTTCGTGCGCAGCAAGCGCATGGGGCAGTACTGAGTTAGCGCCGGGACTGCCGCCGACACGCGGCATGCCGTCTGACGCCCTGGCTGCCGGCTTGCGATTGCGTGCTAGTTGATCGCGTTTGGGCGCATCGGCTTGCAGAGCGCGAGGCGCCGGCCAATCACAGTCCGCCGATGCGCGCCCAAATCCCGTTGCTCAGGTCCATGCCAATCGGCGAAGTCGACGGCAGGTAGAGCGCCTGTAGCGCCAGGCTAAGGCCGGACAGTTGCAGCGCGTTCGGGATCGGCAGGCCGAAGGACCAGCTGATGGCTGGTGGCTGTTGGTGGACGAGCAGGCCGTTGCTGATGTCAAACCAGGCATCGCAGCCGCTGAAGCCGAGGCTGATGGGATGCTCCGGCTTGAGGCTTAAGGCTAGGATGCCCCAGGCGTTGGCGGGGCAATCACGGCCGATGATGCTGGCCGTCTGGCCAATGATTGGACGCGACATGCCCAGTTCGGGTGGGAAGGGGCCGCCGTGGCAGTTTACCGGGATGCTGAACGTGGTCGCCTGGATGCGGCACGAGACCAGTTGGAAGGCGCCGTCGCCATTGGTGCCACCGGTTGCGGATGCAGACTGGTCACCGAGCAGCAGGTCGCCGAAGCCGTCGCCATCGAGGTCGCCGGCGCCGGTCAATACCCGCGCCCCGAAGAATGACGAACGGCTCCAGTTTGCGAGGTATGCGCCGGTTGCCCCCGACACAAGGATGAGGCTGCCGTCTGGGGTGAAGCCGTGACGAGGCTGCGAGTCGATCAGGGCGAGGTCGTCGAAGCCATCGCTGTTGAGGTCGCCGACGACGGTGAACTCATGGTTCTGCGTGATGTCCGTTCGCAGCAGTTGTCCGGTGAAGGGCACGTAGGTGAACAGGCGACCCGAGCGACTGATGATCAATTCGCTGCCTGCGTTGCCAGCGACGTTGGCCGCTTCCAAGTGTGCCAGTGAACTCAACGGTGGCGTGATCGTGCGCAGTCGAAATGGTGACACCGTGCGATAGATCTCCGCGGTGCTGCTCGTTCTGATGACGACTTCTGTTTGGCCGTTTCCGTTGAGGTCGCCGATGGGGATGATCTGTTCCGGGTATCCCTGGATGGTCGCGGTATTGCCTAGCTGGCTGCCGTCGCTGCCCCTCAGGATCACGATGTGGTAGATCCCGTTGATGCGAACTCCTGCGGCGATCTCAGCGCGTGAGTCGTTGTCGATATCGCCAATGCCGCAGGCGCAATAGAAGTCTGCCGCTAGGTTGCTGGTCCACAGCAAGGCTGCATTGGCGCCGGAGTAGGCGCGAAGCGTGGTGTCGAAGCCGGCGATGAAGTCGTGGTTGCCGTCGAGGTCGAGGTCGTCGGTTCCGTTGAGGATGGCGCCGAAGTTGAACGGCGAAGCGATCACTTGGCCAAGCGGAGCTCGGGTTGCGCCGGAGATGAGCTGCAACCGCGCTCCTGGTTGTGGGCCGATGGTGGTGCCGTGCACGACGAAGTCGGGTGTGCCGTCACCATTGCCATCGCCAATGGCGCAGATGATCTTGCCGAAGTCGGTGTCCGATCCCGTGCTGTAGCCTGTGGCGATCTCAAGCTGTGCAGTCAGCGAGATCGGTAATGCTAGGGCGGCGAGGAGCAACAATTGCCTTTGCGTCATGGCTGCCATGATAGCAGTGCAACGCGGCAGCGGCATTCTCCCTTCGGGGGCGAGCTGCCTGGCCGAGCTACTCGGCCGAGTTCTTCTTCCGGAACTCGAGGCGACGCCGGCTATTGGCCGACCGTCAGCGTGACCCCGTTGCTCAGCTCCGCTCCGCTTGCCGCAACCCGGTTACGGGCAACGTCAAAGCCTGCAGCCTGAATCGCGCTCCATCGAGTGCTGGGTTGTTCGGGATCACGAGCGGAATGCTCGCCATGCCACCTGGCGTGATGGCGTCGCCCAGCACCTGCAGGCTGCCGTCGACGAAGTAGTCGCAGGCACTGCTGCCGGGCCGCCGACGGCAGTCGTCTCGGCGACAAACGTGCTCGGAACGGAGCGTCGGAACACCTGATAGCGTTGGATGGAGTTCGCGCCGAACGCGGGGCGAAAGCAAACCACGTCAGTGTCGCCGTCGTTGTTGCGACGGTTCATACCTCGCGGTGTAGTCGCACGTCAGGCGCAACATCTCGTGCAGGCACGATCCTCTGGTTCCCGTTTATGCTCTGCTGCGCGTGGCGACGCGGTCCATAGCGCGTGCGTCGCGCCATGGTGCTCCGCCAGATTTTAGGAACGTGTCTATTCACTCCGCGACGCTGCGTAACAGCAGCCTCATGCCATCCGGTCCTCCGATTCGCGTCCTGGTTCTCTTCCCCGGCGAGTGGGATGAGCACGCTCTGACCGAGCTGGAAGCAGAGGGCGCCATCACGGCGTTTCGAGAAGGCTTTGATGTGCGTCGGTTCCCGCAGTGCCTCAAGGTGATCTGGTTCGATGCGCACCGTTTCCTTGATCAGCTTTGTCGCAAGTATCGTGGCCGTATCGACGCGGTCTGGTCCAACGACGAACAGTTTGGCTGCTTGCTTGCCGCGCTGCTTGCGGATCGCCTGTCGCTGCCGGGGACGTCGCCCGAAGTTGTGGTGCGCGCGCAGCACAAGTTGCTGATGCGGCAAGCGCTCGCGCAGGCAGTGCCCGATGCAACGGTCGCCGCGCACGCTCTACCGTGGCAACTGCGCGATGCACGCTGGCGCGACCCTGAAGCGATTGCAGCGGCGGTCGCTGCGTTGGGCCTTTCTTGGCCGCTGTTCTTTAAACCGATCAAGGGCACCTTCTCGGTGCTCGCGCGCCGCGCCGACTCGGCTCAGGATCTCGCCAAGCAACTGCGTCTAAGCCGCGTCGATCACTTCAGCCTTCGTCGACTGGTCCGCCCGTTCGAATCGTTGGCCAGTCGGGTCATCGAATTGCCATGCCCGAGCGATCACCTGCTCGTTGAGCAAGCGATGCATGGCCGCCAAGTGAACGTCGATGGCTATGCGAGGTCGGGGCGCATTCATATTCTTGGTATCGTCGATGAATGCACCTACGCGACGCGTGTCGGTGCCCAGCACTTCATGGGCTTCACGTATCCGAGCCGGTGGCGCGAACCGATTCGCAGCAAGCTTGTCGCGACCGTGACGGCCTCGCTGCGTGCGATTGGCTTCGACTACGGTCAGTTCAATGTTGAGCTGTTTGTGCAGGACGACGGTTCGGTTCGCGTCATCGAAATCAACCCGCGCGCCGCGGCCCAGTTCACGACGTTCTATCGCGATGTAGAAGGACGTTGCTTGGCGCGCGACGGCATTTGGCTGGCTGCGGGCCGAGATCCCGCGGACCTGCCGCGACTACCGCGGGTCGCGACCACGGCAGCCAGCGTCGTTTGGCGCCGCTTCGACGGCTGTGGCATTGCGGCAGCCTCGGTGAGCGGTCGGCGTTGGCTGCGCGAAACTTATCCCAATGCGCGTTTGTGGCTAGACGACACCAGTCATCGGTCCGTGCAGCGGCAATACCGCTGGCTCGGCTCTTACCGCTACGCCGTGCTCAACTGCAGCGGCGACAGCTTGCAGGAGCTGCAGTCGCTGAGCGATGAATGCGGCCAGCGCTTGTTCGGCGCAGATGCGGCGCGCCCGGTCATTGTCGGGCAGGTGGGTGGGCCGGCTGTGGGGCAGTTTGCCGGGCAGGCTGCGCGGCAGATGAGAGGCTAGCGACGCGAGGCGGTGCTCGGTCGCCGATCCATCATTGGCGGGCCGCTGTGTGGCCCGATTGCCTGCGATACCGATGGCCTGCGATACCGATTGCCTGACATGTCGATGGCATGAAAGAACTCGACTACTTCAGCGCGACATGCAGCTTCTGCACGTCATCCAAGTCGTCGAGTCGCTCCAGGAACGACTGCACTTGCTGCAGCGCTTCGCCTTCCAGCACAACCGGGTCCTTCGGGTGGTAGCCCAGCTCCGCCGAAGCAACGCTCCAGCCAGCCTTGCGCAGTTCGTCCGCGACCGTGTAGAGATCCGGGATTTCCGTCAGGAATAGCGCGCCGGCGTGATCTTCGGGCGTGCTCTCGAGTGCTTCGCAGTCATTCGCGCCGCATTCGATTGCCGCTTCCTCGGCATCCTTCGAGCCGTCCTCGTGGGTCGCTTCGATCATGCCGACGTGATCGAACATGAACGTGACCTTGCTACCGAACTGGCCACCCTTGAAGCACGACTTCACTTCGGGCCCGGTGCGGTTGCGGTTCTCGGACATGCACTCGACCAGCACGGCGACGTTATGCGGCGCCATGCCCTCGTAGATGATCATCTCGTATTCGGCGCCGTCGGTGCCTTCGCCCGAGCCCTTCTTGATGGCGCGCGCGATGACGTCGCTGGACACCGATTGCTTGCGCGCGGAGTCGACGGCCATCTGTAGGCGCGGATTCATGCTCGGGTCGGCAGCGCCCATTTTGGCGGCGACGGTGATCTCACGACCGAGCTTGGAAGTGATCTTGGCCCGTTTATTGGCGGTGATCGCCTTGTTCTTCTCTAGCCACTGGCGGCCCATATGTGGTGCTTCCTTTGGGGGGGACTGTCAATCGTGCGGGTCTGACAGGATGGGGGAGCGGCCGGGGTCAGGCAAGGCCGTAGCAAAGGAAGAGTGGCTTGGGCACGCGGCTTGCTTGGCGGGCGCGGCTGGATGCCTATGCGACTCGTCGGCGAGACAGGTGTCCCGTAATCGCCTTCATAGTGGCCGTGGGCTTTCCCGTGGGTAGCCTTCTCCACCTCTCTCGAACCCCCCCCCACTCTAGTCAGGAGACATCGCCTTGAGCGACGCCAGCG
>JBNMNW010000320.1:0-6692 GCA_051278165.1 Planctomycetota bacterium
CCACGGGAGAGCAAACCGCCATGCACGCACCCTTCACACCATGTCGGCCCGCCAAATCCTCGCCGAAGCCACCGATTCGACTGCGTTTCGGCGAACCAACCCGGTGCGAACGTCACGCACCTGGTCGGTTCGCCTCCCGTGACGCAGACTCCTAGCTGTAGCCCTACTTCGAACTAGAGATATCGCTGGCGGGGTGCGTCTTTGACGTGCTCGTTGCCAGCAGTTTGCATTGGTCGCGACCCTGCGCCAGGTGATGGCCGGCGTGCTGTCGGCGTGAAGGCTCGGCGGTGGGCAAGGCATCGGCCTTGGCGTTCGCTAGCATGGTGACCCATGTTCTCGCATCCGATTGCTAAGTGCCTCGCCCTGCTCGTCGTGTTGCACGGCGGCCACATGCTGACTGCGCAGAGTGTTGCGTCCGCCGCGCGGGCCATGCGTTCGGCGATTGCTGCTCTCGATGAGAAGCCCGAAACGGGCCTGGCAGCGGTGGCAGTCATTGGGGCCATGGCGGCCTTCGATGGCAAGCCAGCTGCTGCCGCATTGCTCGATGCCGCTAGCAAGTTGGCCGCCATGGCCGCGCCTATTGTGGAAAAGCGCCGCAAAGGACTCGCCAGTGAGGGCGGCAGTGGCCGGCTCAAGCGCACCCGCTATGAACTGCGCGGAGTCGATGACGCATCGGTTGCGGTGGCCGCGAGCCTTGCGAAGCTGAAGAGCAAGGAAGCGCTGAAGGTCATGCTGTCGCGATTGACGGACCAATCGAGCACGTTGCCGCTGTGGCTTCGGTTGCAGTTGGCGGCGCGCATCGCAGAGCTTCCGGCGGCCAACATGAAGTGGCGTCAGAGCTCGATGCGCGGTTCCGGAAAAGCGGGTGCGAATGACACCTTGCTCGCGTTGATTGCTACCGCGGCTGGTCTTGGTCCTCGCGCCGGTGCCAAGTGCGGCAATTGGCTCAGTCTACAATCGCAGCACAGCAACCCGGATGTTCGACGGCAGGCAGTCAAGGCGTTGGGCATGATTGCATGGGCGCCGGCCATCGAGTTGCTGATCGCGCGGCTGGGTCAAGAGCGAGGGGTCGTGCACAACGCGCTACTCGATGCGTTAACTGTGTTGACGGGGCAAGATCCTGGTGATTCCGAGGCCTCGTGGCAAGCGTGGCTCAAGGCGGAGGGAGGCCCGTTCGTTCGCGGCGAAAAGCCGTTGAGCCAAGGCAAAGCGAGTGCCCGCAAGAAGAAGTCGGCGGGCAACACAGTCGTTAGCACCTACTTCGGAATCGAACAAGCTGGGGACTCGATCCTCTATGTGTTCGATAACTCGCTGTCGATGAAGGCCAAGGTTGGCAAGGTCAAAGCAAGGGACGGAGCTTCTGGCAAAGCGCCGATCACCGGGCCCAAGCAGGAGACTCGTTGGGATGTGTGCAAGGCCGAATTGAAGGTCGGGTTGCGCGGCTTGCGTGCCAATCAGAAGTTCAGCCTCGTCTCATTCGCAAATAAGGCTCGCAGCTTCTCTGCTGGCATGCAGCCAGCAACCAAGGAGAACGTTGCGAGCGCGATCGAATGGATCGATGGCCTGAAGCTTGAGTTTCAGACCAACGCCTTTGATGCACTTGAGTTGGCGTTCCAGATCGCTGGTCGCGGCAGCGAGGACCGCTACTACGCGAGTGAAGTCGACACGATGTTCTTCTTGTCGGATGGCGCGCCGACCATTCCGAATCTCACCCGGTCCGGCATCACGCAAGACGACTCAGATCGCATCTTGTCTGCCGTGCAGCGTTGGAACGCGTTGGGGCGGATCAGGATTCACTCGGTTGGCCTCGGCCTGCAGAACCGTACGAAGGATCGCAACCCGAAGGGTCGCTTGTGGCCGATGATCTTCCTCAAAAATCTCGCTGAGCAGAACCGCGGTCGCTACGTGTCGCGCCGCTGACGCGCTACTTGGACTCTGGATGATAGGTGAGGATTTCTAGTTGTGCTGCGGCTCGCGAGTCGTGGTCGCTGGGCAATTGGCGCGTGATCGTGGCGGCAAGGCGTCGATGTTGCGGGGGAGGGGATCGCGTTCTGACGCCGCATTGCGCGAACCCTGCCGGCGCGACTCAGGCAAACTGCCGGACACAGATGCGGAACCGCTGCGTTGTAAGCCGTAGCATGGCGTTCGTATGAGCTGCTCCAGGAATGAACGATTCGAGCCATGGCCTACCCGTGACAATGCTGATTCCCATTTGGATGAGCGCCATCGTTTTACCGGCCCCGCCAGCCGCGCATAGCTGGCCAGCCTCGCCGCGCACGATAAGCCCTTCGCCGTCCGTCCATGAGTTGAGCGCAACGCCATCCTTGTCACGCACGTGACGGAACAGGTAGCGCCGTGGGATAGGCTCAATCCTTGGATCGGATGCAGCACGGATCGCGCCGGTTAGCGTCTTCGGCTTGGCTGCATCCTTCGCTTCCTCGGGAGCCTGGAACTGCGCGATAATCCGGTCCGCAATCGGCTGCAGTTCTTCGCCAAACGTGACCCGATGTGACTCGTGTATTGCTTCCAGCTCGTAGTCGAGACGCCAGTCCGGCTGGATGTCTTCGGCGCGATGAAACAGCGACCCAATGCCACGAACGCCGCTGAACGTGGCGAACTTTTTGTAGTCGTCGTCTTTATGGCTCGAAGACGGCAACGACCACGCCATCGCAAGCGTGCGCCCCTCTTCGCCAAGAGCGTTGAGTTCCATCATCACATTCAGCCAGTAATCGTAAGACCCATCTGGGTCGGCCCCCGTGACCTTGAGCGCCATGCGAGCAGCGTCAAGCGTGCTGCCATTATGGAGAACCTCTAGCGGGTCTGAACTGGTGCTGTTGTGGATGGCGTCTTCAACCTCACAGTAGCCCTCCTCGGGTTGGTTAGACTTCGAGAGCTGCGAGCCGTCGGAGTGCTTGCGAGGCAGTTGTGACAGCAGCCATCGCGGCGGTTCTTGTAGCTCGACGAACTCACCATCAGCGGCAGCGTCGGTCGGATCCTCATCAACCCACTCGCGGCCATCAATGCCGTTAGGAGCCACGAAGTAGCCGCCCTCGCCCTTGATGTCGATTCCCTTCCAGCAGCCGTTCAGCGTGCCTACAGGCTTCCCATCTGCGGGTTGCGCATAGATGTAGTGAAGACCGTCGCCGGGCGTCTTGGCGATAAAGGTCGCCCCGTGTGGTTCGAGGCCGCTAACTTGGTCGAATCGTTCAGGACCACCGTCCTTCGCGTCTTGGTCACCGCAAACGATTCCGGCAGCGCCCGAAGCAATACCGATCGATGCTCGCGGCCACTTCTGCCACCATTCGCGGATCCGATCAGTGTCCGTGGTTGCTTGATGGAATCCGCCCTTGCCCTCCTCCGGCTTGGGCAGCATCGGGACTTTATTGCGGGAACAAGGGAACACAGGCAACCGATTGCGGCGTAGGCCAGGGCGTAGTCGAGAGGCTTCATCGAACCACCTCCATCCGGCACGCGCAGCAAACGGGGGCTAGGCTCTCGCTGTCGCAGAACTGGTGGCGAGCTGAGCCACCAAGGACGGAGCGCGTTCCGATGGGTTCGTGATGGCAAGCCACCACCCTTGAGAAGGAAACCTGCGCAGCCATCACGGCAGCGGCAAAATGCGTCGTTACGGGAAGCATCAGACACACCCCCGGTGCGGCTGCCGAACATCGTCGCCCGCCAGCATCGCAATTATGTCCTCGCGCTTGGCGCGAAGTGGACTACCCACGCCTCCAACGCGAGCAGCCTTGAAGCGACCTTCGTCGAACCATCGACGTGCCGTTCTAACGTGAACATCCGCAAACTGCGCGATCTGCCGGAGAGTCAGGAAACGCGGCAGCTCCATGTCTGCCGCCATTGGGTTGGTTTCGATTGGCATACACCCAAACCCAGGAGGTGACAAATCCCCCATAGCAGATTCGCCTAAGTGCCTACTGCGTCAACTCGCGAATTTTTGGGCGGGCGACATATTCAGATGTGTCACTTCTTGGGACGACGCCCCCCCACGGCGTTCGGCGTCTTGACCCCGGACGACGGCGTCTCGACGACGACCGGCGGCGTCGAGACGACGGCTTTCCACGGCACTACAGAACATCGGGTGGCGCGGCTTGCCTTTGAGCTTGACGGTCAATGACTTTCTTGGGGCACCGATCGCCTCTTCGATTTGTTTCTGCGTCCAATCGAGTTCCCCGGCCTCGGTGCGCCTGAAGACCTCGGCAAGCGCAGCTGCGTCAGTCTCCACGGCGCTCCGCCGTCTCTTCCCTAACGCATCTTCGATCTCGTCGATCACCCGCCCCATCTTCTCTAATTGATGGAGGCCACGCTCATCCAGGCCAAACAACCGCGCAACCCCCAAGAGATCGATCGACTCAAGCATGGAGAAGGAAGCCCCCGGTGCGCCACTACGGATGAGCACCTTTGCTCTACGGACCGCTTCGATGAGCGACATCACGGCTCGTTTCTCGTGTGGACCCGCAGCCGAAAAGAATCCCTCCGTGTTGCAGTCTGTGCGGTTCAGATGCACATCTCCCTCGGCGTCGGTGGAAATCCAAACGAGGTCGTCCACGTCACTGATCGCCTTCCTCCAGCGGTCGAGAATCTCCTGATCAGCTTTTGTTAGCGACATGCTCCGCCTCCTTCGATGTAAGCAACGATTTCGTTGCAGATATCTCGAATGCCAGCAGCGTCCTCGATCGTCTTGGCATCTTCGGGCAGATTCTGCAGGAGCCCCAGATAGTGCTGCGATGCAGTTGCCAAGTCGTGCCCGCATCGGAAAGCAGACCGCAACGGGGCCGAGGCCTTGTAGATGCTCGGAGCGTTCGCCAGGATGGACGCGCAAGTCGAACGGAAGGTCTTGGGCTTGACCCTGCGCACGCCGTGATTCTTCACCATGCGATCACGCAGCAAGTAAAACTGCTGACTCGCCGCATCACGCGATGCACCATTGGACCAAAACGGCCTCTCGCGGCCCTGAGCATGCAATGCGCGTAGCAAGGCGGCGAGTGTCGGCGACTCGCGCATAGTCACACTCCGGGCCTTGTTCGTTTTCACGCGGTGCGCAGGCAGGTCTATCTCATGCTCGTCGAAGTCGACCTCTGGCCACGTCAACCCCTGCATCTCACCGAACCGGCAGCCCGACAACGCCAAAGCCATGACGAACGGCGCAAACTCGGGATCGCTCTCGAAGCACGCCACCAACACTGCGCGTAGCTGGCGAGGCTTGAGCACCTCGATTGTTGGAGCCGGCGTTTTGATGTCGTCGGTGATTACGTCCAAGTCAGCACGGGTCAGGAGGGGAGACATCTTCTGCTTCACCATCCACATCACGAACGACTTGACCTGTCCCAGCATCCGACGTTTGGTAGTAACCTTCCGCCGATCGGTCGTGGCCATGATGTGGTTGCGGTAGATCTGCAAGAGGTCCTCGGTGAGCTTCGTGGTCGTGTCTGCGCGCCGTGCGTACATCCAGTCAACCCAGCTAGCGAGAATCGGACGTAGACCTGCCACAGTGGACGCTGCGCGCTCCTTGCTGGCCACATAGCGCTCAGCCGCGTCCTTAAGCGGTAGGTCTGTGACCACGCCCGATCCGCTGGCAACGACCTTCCTCACAGCTTTGATACTCTCCAGCTTGTCGATGCACCACGCCTTGCGCTGTGTCGCGTTGGAGAGCCCGAGCGCATCTAGGCTCTGCTGCCGCTCCTTTCTCCGCTCGACAGGGTCAAGCCAGCGAGCGACATGCCTGCCGTCGCGCAACTTGACTATCTTCACGCCGCGGTGGGCACTCTTCTTCTGCTTGACCATCGGCGCGCATGCTAGCGAGACTCACCGGTTTCGTCACCGGTTGCTTGTGGTATGCACGGTAACGGACGTCATCAGTTGCCATAGCCTCGCCATTGCCAATCAGCCTCCGTTCCTATGATAGGGTGCCAACCGTAGGCCTTCCTATGGCATCCGAAGGCGAAGCTGTGGCAAGATTTCTGGGCCCTTTCACTCTCGCAAGTACTACGAGGCCTACTTGAAGAACAAGGCGAAGGGTAAGAAGTAGCAAGGGCTTAGAGCCGCTCGCGCCTCTCGGCCAGCTTGAGCGGCTCACTTCTCACCACTCAGGTGGTGACGATACGGCAACGCTGATTCCAGAGGTTGGCTTCCCTGGGATCAGCTCACCACCTCGCTGGGGAATCGCCGCCGAGTTCCGGCCGGCGCAGTATTCGGGTACCAAGGGTCAGCGATTCTTGCGTGGCCCACGCAAGTTCGAGGCAATGGCACATACCTGCTGAAGAACGGCGTCAGGGTCTTCGGACTTCATGAGGATCTGTTGCACGGCGCCCGAGAGCTGACCTCGGTCTTCCGCGGTCAGGTCCTTGGCGGTCACCACGATGATCGGGATGCTCGAATGCTTCGAGTCTCGTCGCAGCCGTTGCACGAATTCGAAACCATCCATCACCGGCATCATCAGATCGAGCAGGATGACATCTGGTGCGCGCTTGGCAACTCGCTCGAGCGCCACCGCACCGTTCTCGGCGACGTCGACGGTCATCTTCACCGCTTTGAGGGACTTCGCCATCAATTCGCGGGTCGCCCTGTCATCCTCGACAATCAGAGCGTGTGTTCCGCCGAGTTCGCGCACGACTTTCAGCAGCAATTTGCGGTCCACGGGCTTGGTCAGGTAATCGACCGCGCCGAGTGAGTAGCCG
>JBNMNW010000321.1:0-6619 GCA_051278165.1 Planctomycetota bacterium
ACGGACCTAGCTGCGCGTCGGGCAGGTCGCATGGTCTACGCCGCGACCAGTTCGTTTCGTGCGATCGGAAACTTCGTGCCTGCTGCGGAGCCGCGCCCGGTGCACCTGCTAGCGCGCGGCGATGTGCGCCAGCCCAAGGATCTGGTGGCCGCTGGTGCGTTGTCGGGTCTGTCCGATCTGCAACATCACTTTGACCTGCCGGCCGATGCCGACGAAGGACAGCGGCGTGCCGCGTTGGCGCGTTGGATCACCGATAAGGACAACCGACTGACTTGGCGTTCGATCGTCAATCGTGTCTGGCAGTACCACTTTGGCCGAGGCTTGGTGGATACGCCGAACGACTTCGGACGGATGGGGAGTCTGCCGACGCACCCTGAATTGCTCGACTGGTTGGCGGTGTGGTTTCGCGATGGCGGCGGGTCGTTCCGACAACTCCATCGTTTGCTGGTGACAAGTGCGGTCTATCGCCAGTCGTCTGCGTCGCGTGCGAGTGGCGATCCTGCCGCAAGTCTGGATGCTGGCAATACCCTGCTGTGGCGCATGCCGCGCCGCCGCCTGGAGGCCGAAGCGATCCGCGATGCGATGCTCGCGGCCAGTGGCAAACTCGATCTGACCATGGGTGGTCCCTCGGTGCGCTGGTTCGCATTCGCCGATGACGAGTCGCCACGCTACAGCTACGAGTCGTTTGATCCCGACAGCCCCGGGGCCTTCCGCCGGAGCATTTATCGTCACATCGTGCGCAGCGTGCCGGATCCGTTCTTGGAGACGCTAGATTGCGCTGACGCTTCGATCTTGACGCCGACCCGCTACACCACGCTGTCGCCGCTGCAGGCGTTGGCGATGTACAACAATCGCTTCGTACTGCGCCAGGCCGAGCACTTTGCCGATCGCTTGCGGAAGGAAGCACCGAGCGATCGCGGTCGGGTCGCGGTTGCTTGCCAGTTGGCGCTCGGTCGTGCGCCGCGGCCCGACGAGGTGCGCATCATGGTTACTCATGTCGAGCGTCACGGACTTGCGAGCCTGTGTCGCCTGATCTTCAACCTCAACGAGTTCGTCTTTCTAGACTGACCATGTTTTCGCGCCGACAATTCTTGCAGCAGTCCGGAGGTGGCCTCGGTGCGATCGCGCTGGCCCACCTGCTCGATCGCGATCGACCGGTCGGGCACATCCCCAAGGCGAAGCGGGTCGTGCAGTTGTTCATGTCGGGGGCTGCCAGCCAGTGCGATACCTTCGACTACAAGCCAGAGCTGATTCGGCGCCATGGCGAGAGCTTCGATCCCGGCGGTAAGGTCGAGTTGTTCCAGAGTTCTCCTGGAGCTGTCATGCGCAGCCCATGGAGTTGGCGTCGGCATGGCGAGTGTGGCAAGCACATCAGTGATCTGGTGCCGCATCTGGCTTCGTGTGTCGACGACATGGCGTTCTTGCACGGCATGGTCAGCACCAGCAACGTGCACGGACCGGCGACGTTCTTGCAGAGCACCGGGTTTGCGCGGCCCGGATTTCCGTCGATGGGGGCCTGGATCTCGTATGGCCTTGGCTCCAGCAACGAGGATCTGCCGACGTTTGTCGTGCTGCCCGATGCCCGCGGCTATGCGCCGGGTGGGCCGCGCAATTGGTCGGCGGGCTTTTTGCCGACGCAGCATCAGGCAACCATGATCCGGCCAGATCGACCGGATGCGATTGCCGATCTGTTCCCGCCGCAGCAGGTGCCGTTCGTGACCGAGGCGAGTGAAGTTGACGGTCGGCGTGCCATGGCCGAACTCAACCGCCTGCACGAGCAAAGCCGTGCCGACGACCCACGACTCGCGGCGCGCATTGCGTCGTACGAACTCGCGGCACGCCTCCAGTTGAGCGCGCCCGAGGTGCTCGATATCTCGGACGAGAGCCAGGAAGTCCGCGACCTCTATGGCGTGGATCACGAACCCACTGCTGACTTTGGCCGGCGCTGTTTGCTGACGAGGCGACTGCTCGAGCGTGGGGTTCGCTTTGTGCAGGTGTGGAGCGGTGCCGACAATGGCTTTCCGCGGCGCAACTGGGATAGCCATGAAAATCTCGCGCGCGATCACGGCAACATGGCGGCAGAGATGGATCGTCCAGCCGCAGCATTGCTGACCGACCTGAAGCGCCGCGGGTTGCTGGATGACACGGTGGTGCTGTGGACGACGGAGTTTGGGCGCATGCCGTGTAGCCAAGGCGGGCTTGGGCGCGACCACAACCCGTTCGGCTTCACCAACTGGCTCGCTGGCGGCGGCATCCGCGGTGGCACGTCGTATGGCGCGACGGATGAATGGTCCTATCGGGCCGTCGAGAACCCGACCACCTGCAATGATGTGCACGCGACGATCCTGCACCTGCTCGGCATCGATCACGAACGTTTGACCTTCCGTCATAACGGGATCGATCGCAGGTTGACGGACGTGGCGGGTCGGGTGCTCCGCGACGTGCTGGCGTAGCCGTCTATCAGGCCAGATGTTCGTCCTGTGGTCCGAGCTGTTCGGCAGGGTGGACAGGGTGGCTGGCTCGGGCCGTGATCGCCGCGGGCGATGGCGCGCGCTAGGAGAACGCGCAAAGACGCGGCGGGCGCTACGGCGTGGGATGTGCGTGGTGCCGCGTGGCGCAGAGAGTGTCGGTGTGTGCCACGTCGCCGGTGGGCTGGTCGCCGAGCCATCAGGATCCGGCCGAGTCTCTCTGAGAGTTCTCGCGCATGGTTGACTGATGTGGGGCCGTCTTGGCGCGTTGCACAGTCGGCCTGACACCTCTAGCGACTCGCGGATGGAGCGGAATCCTTCGTGGTCAATTCGACTTGTCGTCTTGTAGCGAGGCTATGATGCGGGAGTCGGATGCGGTAGTCCCGCACGTCCGGATCTGTGGGAGACCGGGGAGAGTGATCTCCCTGGTCCACCCGACACACCCTCGCCTGGTCTAGGCGCTCGATCGTGAGCGTTGCGCACCCTGAACATGCCGCGGAGGCAGTGCGCCTAGCGTCGGAATCGTGCGAACAGTTTGATCACTGATTCTTCCTGAAGTGGTGCGTGCCGTCGTCCCAGATCAGGTCGAACGGGAGTCCATACTTGGCCTTGCTGACGACGTAGTCAGCGAGAACCTTGCGCTTGTCCGGGTTGTTCCTCACAAACTCTGAAATGGTCGGGTTCCTCTCCAGTAGCGCGTTCAGCATCTCGGTGGCGGTGCCCAAGGCGTAAGTGTGGTCTTGCTTCCACTTGGCCTCCTGCGCTACACGCTCATCGTTCTCTTTCGTCACCCGACGAACTTTTTGCCGCTGCTCTTGATCCCGCTGCTCCTGCTCTTGCGCCCACTGCTTCTCGCGTTCGGCGGAGCATAGGTGAAACAAACAGCGCTCCGCCGAGTCGCCGGAAGGCTCGTTCGTGAAGTTCGGACCAAACCTTCGCACTCGACTTCCATGCCAACAGCCAGACAGACTTGCGACTGCATCCAAGAGTCAGCGCAAACAATCTGGTGCGTCGGTGCTTGCCGGTCGCCGGATCGCGGACCATGGGGCCGGTGCCATAGTCGACCTGCCCTTCTTCACCAGGCTCTGTTGTGATCCGAGGATGCGCGACCCGAGCGGTCGGGCGCACCTTGCGAATGAACCGCTTCACCGACTCGTAGTGACCGGTGAAGCCGTTGTAGTCGACGAGATCTTGCCAGATCGCCTTGCCGTTGCGACCTCGCGCGATAGCCGCCTCGATGAACTCGCGGTGCGGCTCGCAGCAGCTTCGGATCGGTGACCTAATCAGCGCGTTCTGCTCGGCGGCGGCCGCAGAGTCGGGGAACACTTGACTGGCCGGTTTTGAATCGCCGACGGGGTCGGGGAGCGCGTCCTATCCGGAAATAGAGCCGAGGCCGTATTTGGTCGAATTGGCCAGTTCCGATTCGTCGATGACCAATGAGTGATGGCTGGTTCTGGCCGAGAATCTGGACCGATGGCCGGGGCCGAAGACGTGCTTCCGAATATCCGCAAAGCAGAGGCCGTCAGGCCGAACGACGGTACCTGCGTAGCAGTCCGCCAAGTCGCTCATCAACGACGATCTCGCCTTCGTTCGGCGGGTCACTTGGCCGCGGTTGCATCGGGTTGTTGTCCAGCGACTGGTGCGGGCGATCTTGGTTGTAATGATCGGCGTAGTTCGAGAGCACCCGCTGCAGATGGCGATCACCAAACAGGATCATCTTGCTCAAGCACTCGCGCTTCACGGAGCCGACAAATCTCTCGGCAACAGCATTCATGTTCGGCGCCTGAATGGCTGTGTGAACAACCTTGGTGCCGGCGTCCTTGAGGATGCGCACGAACTGTTTGGTGAATAGCGCGTCATTGTCGAGGATCAGGTACTTCTTGTCGCGTAGGAAGCCGTCGACGTGATCGGTCAGGTTGCGCGCGACCTGTGTCATGAAGTTGCCGTCCGGGTTCGCCGTGATGCCGGCGATCTCGACCATGCGCGTGGCGTGATGGATCGCGAAGAAGACGTAGTGCGTGATCAGCCCGCGCTTCGTCCACACGTCGATGGTGAAGAAGTCGGCGGCGGTCATGACGTCTGCGGGTGACTTCAGGAACGTCTTCCGGGTGGTCGGTCGATCTGGACTTGGCGCAATGCCGCTATTCGTTAGCGTCGTGGCGATCGTTGCCTTCGCCACGCGATGCCCGACCTTCTTCAGTTCGCCGCGGATGCGCAGGTAGCCCCAGCCAGCGTTATCGGTTGCCATGCGCACGATCAGTTCGCGGATGGACTTCATGAACCCAGGGCGGCCGAGGCGAGTCTTGTGCGGGTAGGTGTGGTGTGCCGCGATCAGCCGGCGATGCCATCTCATGATCGTGTCTGGCGTGACGATCGCAGCGACCCTGTCGAGTAGTCGTCGGCCGAGTGGCTTGCCCTAGACTGCGAGGCGTCGCCGTTGGTCGTCGTTCAGTCGAGGCCGCTTCTTGCCTTGGAGTTCTCGGAAGACGCGGTTCTCTTCGAGCACGTAGGAGATCAGTCGAGACTGATCACGGTAGACGTTGCCTGCGAACGCGATGAGGAGCAACTTCAGTGGGAGAACGGCGGCCATATGGGCCGATTACCAGCCCTGCAGCGCCTGTCGTCACTGCCTGTGGGGAAGCGCGATCCAATTTCCGGATAGCACGGCCTCAACCATGATGTTTAGGTTACCCCCGCAACCACGATCGCTACTGTGGCTAGCACAAGCAGCATTCGGGTGCGGATGGTGGTCTTCATCTGTAGAGAGCCGCTAACGCGAACCTAGGAGATCGCTTCTTTGTGGGCTTCGATCACGGTCGCCACAATTCGGTTGGTGATACGGTACGGGTCGGCATTGGAAGCCGGGCGGCGATCTTCTAGATACCCCTTCCAGTCGTCCTGCACCGTGAAGATGGGGATGCGAATCGAGGCTCCGCGGTCAGCGACTCCGTAGGTGAACTTATCCATCGAGGCGGTCTCGTGTTCACCCGTCAGGCGCTGGTCATTGTAAGCGCCATATTCGGCGAGATGCGCAGCGTGGTGCTTTTCGAAACCTGCGAGGATCTTCTTGATGTAGCCCTCACCGCCAATATCCCGAAGGTGCGGCCAGGAGAAGTTGGCGTGCATGCCCGAACCATTCCAGTCGCCTTTGATTGGCTTGGGGTGTAGTTCCACTCCAAGGCCGTGACGCTCGGATGCGCGAAACAGGAAGTAGCGAGCTACCAACAAATCATCCGATGCCTTGAGCCCATGACCGAAGCATTGGAACTCCCACTGGCCGAGCATGACCTCGGCGTTCACGCCGGTAATACCCAAGCCGGCGGCCAAACAGTTATCGAGATGCTCTTCGACGATGTTACGCCCTGATACGTATTGGTTGCCGACGGCGCAGTAATAGGGACCCTGGGGCTCGGGGTAGCCGCCACTAGGAAATCCGACGGGCCGTCCGGAGTCATCCATCAACACATATTCTTGCTCGAAGCCGAACCAGAATCCCTCAAGGTCCTTTTCGTTGACCTGCCCGCGCGTATTGCTTACGTGCTTTTTCCCGTCAAAGCTGTAGGTCTCAGCAACGACCAAATAGCCGTTGGTGCGCTCCGGATCTTTATAGACCCTTACTGGCTTGAGCACGACTTCTGAATTGTCGCCGGCCGCCTGCTTCGTCGAGCTGCCGTCGAAGTTCCACGGTGGGAGGCGATCGAGTTCACCATTGTACTCATCAAATTCGATGATCTTGGTTTTTGAACGTAGGTTAGCGATGGGCTTGTAACCATCGAGCCAAAGGTATTCGAACTTGTATTTGGTCATTTGGATTTCTGGACACGCATTGTGTGCTGCGTCGGGCGTCGCTCTGAGAATGAGCTCTTCGGGTAGCGTAGGGACTCGAGGACCGGGGCATGAAGAGTTGGATCGTGCCTGATGTCTTGTCGACCGCCGCCTTTTTGGCAAGGCGCTGACCGGATACCGACCGGGACGCGCGAGTCTAGTGCGGTTGACGTGCGGGCGCACCATCCTTCAGCCGCTAAGAACGTGGCGTTCGCTCACAGCGAGGGGCAATCGTGCTCAGCGTCATTCCCATCTGCTCCATCATCGCAACGTAGTCGTCGTGGCACGCACGCTGGCCCGATGACAGCGAGGGCGTCGCTGCGGTC
>JBNMNW010000322.1:0-6575 GCA_051278165.1 Planctomycetota bacterium
CTCGGTGTGAACAGGAGTTCACGCGACGTGCAATGCGTCCTGCCATCGCCGGTGGTTGGCGAGATGAGGCGCCCGTCACCGCGATTTCATGCGGCTCTCATGCATCGTTCATAGCGTTCTGCAACCGCTGCGATGCTGCGGCTTCGCTTCCTGCAGAATCACTATGCGCAACGTAGTTCGACCTTCTTGGCCATACCACCCGTCGGGCAGGTCAAGTCTTCTTGGGTGTCGTCGAGCAACGGTGGTTTCCCTCGGCGCAAGGCTCTTGCTGGGCGGCTGCACAAGGCTCTTGCTGGGCGGCTGCACAGTGCTCTTGCTGGGCGGCTGCGCAGTGCTCTCGCTGGGCGGCTGCGCCGGGCTCAATCGACGGCCCATGCCCCTGCATCCTTACGCGAACGCAATGTTCGGCTTGCGCGCCGAGAAGCCGCCGCTGCCAGAGCTTACGGAAACATCGGACGTAGGGGCCTACATCAGCTACGCGCTACGCAACAACCCCGGCGTCGAGGCTGCGTTCCAGAACTACGTCGCAGCGCTGGAACGCATCCCGCAAGTGACCGCGCTGCCCGATCCGCGGCTCTCCTACCGTTACTACATCCAAGAAGTCGAAACGCGTGTCGGGCCGCAGGAGCACGCCATTGGGCTATCCCAGACGTTGCCATGGTTTGGCAAGCTCGCGCTGCAGGGTGAGATCGCTTCAAGCAAAGCAGAAGCTGTGCGCGAACGCTTCGAGGCAAAGAAGGACACGTTGGTTGCTGAAGTGATCGATGCGTATCTCGAGTACTACCACTTGGGTCGTGCGATCGCAGTCGTGCAGGGCAACCGCGACCTGGTGCAACACTTGGAACGGGTCGCACGAACACGCTACGGCGCCGGCGCAGCGAACCACCCGGACGTGATCCGAGCTCAGGTCGAACTCGGCGTACTCGAGAACCAACTCGCAAGCCTCAAGGACCGTGCGGGACCCTTTGTCGCCCGCCTGAATGCGTCGCTAAACCGGCGGCAGACAATCGCCATCCCTTTCCCCACCTCGGCAAAGGTAGTTCCTTTGGGAGCTAGCGATGCTGACGTGCTTTCCTGGATTGCATCAAGCAACCCCGACCTGCGCGCGCTGCGGCACGAGATGGCATCGGCTCGGGCGGCAGGAGACCGGGCCGAGAAGGACTTCTATCCGGACCTCACGCTCGGTGTCGACTACATCGCTACTGGCGATGCCCGTATGGGCGGCGTCAGCGGTAGCGGCGACGACGCGGTGATCGCTGGCATCTCGCTCAACATCCCGTTTGCGCGCGGCAAGTACCGGGCTGCCGTGCGCGAGGCGAAGGCTCGCGGCAGATCGGCCGCGCTGCAGCGCAGCGACCTGATGAACAGGTTCCAGGCCGAGGCCGCTACGGCCTTGTTTCGTCTGCGCGACGCGGAGCGTCAGATCGATCTCTACCAAGACACCCTGCTGCCGAAGGCACGGGAGTCTCTGAACACAACGCAGTCAGCGTACAGCTCGGGCAACGCGACCTTCACCGACCTCGTCGATGCGCAGCGCGTTCTCCTCTCGTTCGAACTCTCCTACGAGCGCTCGTTGACAGATCACGGCCAATGGCGTGCCGCCCTTGAGCGCTTGGTCGGCCGCAACCTGCCCGCAAAGATGAAGCCCGAGACACCCCAGAAGGAGCAAGCAGATGACCCAGACGACGATGACTCAGACAAGTAAGGGAAGGTTCGGCGCTGTCGTCGCGATCGTTGTGACGCTCTTGATCGGCTTAGCTAGCGGCTACTTGCTTTGGGGTGGCGACGTCTCGTCGGACAACATGGCCGAAGAAGCGCCTCAGCACGAGCAGGCCGCGACCGAGTTTTGGACGTGTTCCATGCACCCGCAAATCCATCTGCCCAAACCCGGCAAGTGTCCGCTTTGCGGGATGGACCTGATCTCCGCAGATTCGGGTAGCGGCCTGGGCGGTCTTCGACGCCTGACCATTCGCCCCGAACAGCGCGCGCTGATGCGTGTGCGCACGGTGCCTGTCGAGAAGCGCTTCCCCGAAGCTGAGCTTCGGCTGGTTGGCAAAGTCACCTACGACGAGACGCGGCTGGGCTACATCACGGCCTGGGTTCCAGGCCGCATCGACGACCTCTACGTCGACTACACCGGCGTCACGGTTCGCAAGGGTTACCACATGGTCAAGCTGTACAGCCCCGACTTGTACACGGCGCAGCAAGAGCTCCTGCAGGCGAAGGCCTCGGTTGTGGATCTACAGGAGAGCGACATCCAGTCCCTACGCGAGGCCGCGCTCGGCACGGTCACCTCGGCGCGCGAGAAGCTGCGTCTCTTGGGTCTCTCCGCCAAACAGGTCGCCGAAATCGAACAGCGTGGCAAGCCAGAAGTTCACGTCACGATCTACTCCCCCTCCTCTGGCCTCGTGATTCACCGCAACGCTCAAGAGGGCATGTATGTGCAAACGGGCACGCGCATCTTCACGATCGCAGACCTCAGCCGCGTTTGGATCCAGCTCGATGCATACGAGTCGGACCTTCAGTGGCTCCGCTACGGCCAAGAAGTGAACTTTGTCGCGGAGGCCTACGCCGGCCGGAAGTTCACTGGCCAGATCTCATTCATCGATCCCGTTCTCGATCGCAAGACGCGCACCGTCAAGGTACGGGTCAACGTGAAGAACGATGAGGGTCTGCTGAAGCCTGACATGTTCGTGCGCGCCGTCGTGCGCTCGCGCATCACCTCCGACGGCCCGGTGATGGATGCTTCGCTTGCAGGCAAGTGGATCTGTGCGATGCACCCAGCGGTCGTCAAGGCCGAACGCGGCGAGTGCAGCGTATGCGGCATGAATCTCGTCCCTGCCGAAGACCTTGGCTACGTCGTCGCAAGCAATGTCACCGAAGAGGCTCCGCTGGTCGTGCCGGTCTCGGCGACGCTCATGACCGGCACCCGAGCCATCGTGTATGTCGAGCTTCCCGATACAGAAGCGCCGACTTACGAGGGCCGCGAAGTCGTGCTCGGACCAAGGGCTGGCAACGAGTACATCATCCGCCACGGACTGAAGGAGGGAGAACTCGTCGTCGCCGAGGGCAACTTCAAGATCGACAGCGCACTCCAGATTCTTGCCAAGCCGAGCATGATGAACCCCGCCGGCGGGCAGTCGTCGGGCGGCCACAACCACGGCGGCTCGAGCGGGAAGGAGATGGAGATGCCGGCAGAAGAGATGACGAAGTCCGCCCTCTCTGAGGCTGCTCAGGCTCGCTTGCAACGGATCGAACGGCTCTATGCCGGCATAACCGCTTCGATAGCGAGCGGCGATCTCACGGCGACACGACGCGGCTTCTCGGATCTCGGCGCGGCGGTCAAGAGCACCGACATGGCGCTGTTCAGCGACAAGTCCCACGAGATGTGGATGGAGCTCGCGATGCGCCTCTCGAACGACGCCTTCGAAGGCAATGCGTCGGGTGATGTGGCTGCAGCTGCGGCGGTTCTGAAGCAACTGGACAAGACGGTTGCGATGATGCGCAAGCAGCTCCGATCCCGTCCAGAGGCCGCTCCACCAAAGCAGGTGGATCTGTCCAAGGAAGCGACCGCAAAGCTCGACCTCGTCTGGGGTCGATACGACGAATTGCACGCGGCGTTTGCCGATGACGACCTTGCAAGCGCCAAGCTTGCGAGCAGTGAGCTCGACCAAGCAATGCAAGCGATTGGAGCAGCGGAACTCGCGGAGTCCGGCCGACAACCGTGGATGAAGTTCGCGGCGGAAGCTTCTGAGCAGACGAGCAAGATAGAGACGGTTTCCGAGATCGCCACAGCGCGCGCCGCGTTCGAGAAGCTCTCGCTCGCCAGCGAAGCACTCGTGCGAGTGCTTGGTAGCACCACGGCGATGCACGTCATGCAGTGCCCGATGGCGTTCGACGGTCGCGGTGCGCGGTGGCTACAGAGTTCGAAGGAGCTGCTCAACCCCTACTTCGGGGCCTCCATGCTCCATTGTGGCTCGACTCTCGAAGTGTTGCGTGCACGGGAGACGCCCAGTGACAAGTAAGCAACCCGCGGACGACAAGTATTCGGTCCTCGACAAGCTCATCCGTTTTTGTCTTGAGAAGAAGCTGGTCGTCTTCCTTCTCTTGATCGGCGTCATTGGCTGGGGAACTCTGGTTGCACCGTTCGACTGGAAGGTCGGGTCGCTGCCGCGCAGCCCCGTTCCTGTCGATGCGATCCCGGACATCGGCGAGAACCAGCAGATCGTGTTCACCGAGTGGCAGGGTCGCTCGCCGCAGGACGTCGAGGACCAGATCACCTACCCCCTCACGGTCGCCCTGCTCGGCGTGCCGGGGGTGAAGACGGTTCGAAGCTACTCGTTCTTCGGCTTCTCAAGTGTCTACATCATCTTCAAAGATGACATCGAGTTCTACTGGTCGAGAACGCGCGTCCTCGAGAAGCTGAATAGCCTGCCCCAGGGAACGCTGCCCGCGGCCGTGCAGCCCACCCTTGGCCCGGATGCGACTGCCCTCGGGCAGGTGTATTGGTACACGCTTGAGGGGCGTGATCCGGACGGCAACGCGACCGGCGGTTGGGGACTCAATGAGCTCCGCAGTGCCCAGGACTGGTATGTCCGCTACGCCCTGCTCGCAGCAGAGGGCGTGAGTGAAGTCGCCTCTCTGGGTGGCTTCGTCGAGGAGTACCAGATCGACGTCGACCCGGATGCAATGCGCGCGTATGGCATCACGCTCGACCAGGTCTTCCTGGCAACGAAGATGTCCAACCTGGACGTCGGGGCACGAACGATCGAGGTCAGCAGCGCCGAATACGTCATCCGCGGTCTTGGCTTCATCGAGAGCGTCGAGGACATCGAAGACATCGTGGTCGGGGTCAACGAACACGTCCCGATTAGCATTCGCGATGTTGCGACCGTCTCCAAGGGGCCCGCCCTGCGCCGCGGCGCGATGGACAAGGGCGGCGCCGAAACCGTTGGCGGTGTGGTCGTCGTTCGTTACGGCTTCAATCCACTGCAGGCGATCAAGAACACCAAGCAAAAGATCGAAGAGATCTCTCCGGGCTTGCCTGCCAAGGCGATCGCCGACTACCGAGTGACGAGCCGTGCCGCTCTTCGCACCTTTGGCGCAGAAAACGACTTCGAGCCATTCGCCAACGACGATCTCAACCATGACGCCTGGCTGCCATGGCTGCGCTCGCATGATCGCTCCTTGTGGCCGGAAGGCGTGACGCTGAGCCAGGTGACGATCGTTCCGTTCTACGATCGCACCGACCTGATCTACGAAACGCTCGGCACGCTCAACTCGGCGCTGATTGAGGAGATCATGGTCACCATCATCGTGGTGTTGATGATGGTCTTCCATCTACGCAGTTCGATCTTGATCAGTGCGCTGCTGCCGATTGCGGTACTGATGTGCTTCGTTGCGATGAAGTTCTTCGGGGTGGATGCGAACATCGTGGCTCTCTCGGGGATCGCCATCGCGATCGGGACCATGGTCGACATGGGGGTGATCATCTGTGAGAACATCCTGCGGCACCTGAAGGCGGCGGAACCCGACGAGAACACCCTCGAAGTGGTGTTTCGTGCGACGCGCGAGGTAGGCAGTGCTGTTGTCACCTCCGTTACGACGACGGTGGTGAGCTTCCTGCCCGTGTTCACGATGACGGCGGCGGAGGGCAAGCTGTTTCAGCCCCTTGCCTACACCAAGACCTTTGCGCTGATCGCATCGGTCATCGTCGCGCTGACGGTGATCCCTCCGGCTGCCCACATCCTCTTTACGAGCACGATCCGACCGGGACGGTTGCGGACCTCGTTCTTCGCTGGGCTCGGCCTTGCTGGCGCCGTGCTTGCATTCACGATGAGCCTCGGAGGAGGCCTCTTGTTGGTCGCCTTCTCCGCCTACCAGATTCTTGAGGAGCGCCTGCCAAGTTGGGCGCAGCGCGCCGGCCCGTGGGTTCTAAGTGCCACAGTAGCGGTCGTCGTCTTCATTCAGCTGACTACGTCCTGGTTTCCGCTCGGGCCAACGAGTGGCTTGCTCCAGAACCTGGTCTTCGTCGGCGTTTTGATCGGTGGCCTGCTCACCGCGTTCCTGGCGTTTCAGAAGGTCTATCCGCGCGTCCTGCGATGGTGTCTGGATCACAAGTTTACGTTCCTGCTAGCGCCATTCGCGATCACGATCTTGGGCGGCTGTTCGTGGTTGGGATTCGACACCATGTTCGGCTTCGCGCCGGATGTCGTGCGCCAATCCGCACCGTGGCAGCGCATCGCAAAGACGTTCCCCGGTTTGGGCAAGGAGTTCATGCCGTCACTGGATGAGGGCTCGTACCTCTTCATGCCGACGACCATGCCCCACGCTTCCATCGGCGAGGTCATGGATATCCTGCAGATTCAGGACAAGTCCATTGCACGTATTCCCGAGGTGGAGTCTGTCGTAGGCAAGCTTGGTCGCGCGGAGACGCCACTCGACCCCGCGCCGATCTCGATGATCGAAACGGTGATCAACTACCGTTCGGAGTACATCACCGACAAGAGTGGCGCCCGGGTGAGCTTTCGCTTCGATGACGAGGGCGATGACTTCGTGCGCGATAGCACTGGTGA
>JBNMNW010000323.1:0-6521 GCA_051278165.1 Planctomycetota bacterium
GAGTCACCCGACCTTAGCGGATATCGTCTCCGGCGAGCGGCACGTGCACGTGATCGAACGGAATGACGCGCACGTTGCCTTCTTAGCCGAACGACCGGTTCGCAAGGGTCATGTCATCGTGGTGACGAATGCGGTCGTCGATGCCGTCGCCGATCTAGACGAGGCGGCGCATGCAGCGCTGTGGCAGTTCGTGCACCGAATCGAACGACGCATGCGCGAACAGTTGCCGTGCGCTCGCGTTTGCGTGCAGGTCATCGGGTGGGCGGTGCGACATGCACACGTGCACCTGATTCCGACCGATGCACCTGGTCAGGTGGCTGGGCCTGATGGTGAGCCGCTACCGGCTGCAGAGATGCAGTCATTGGCGCGAAGCTTGCAACCCAACGGAATGCAGGCGGAGGAGCACTAGGCTGGCTACTAGCGGTCAACTATCCCGTCATGTGCGGATTCTCGGAGAAGACTTCTTCGCCCTCTTGGGTGCGCAGGTAGTCCGCGAATGCGCGCACAAACCAGTCGACTTCATCCTGCACGTCGGTCGACAGCTGCTGGCGCGTCTCGGCTTTCGTCAGCTTGCGGGCCAGGTCCGCGAACGTCTGCGTCGCGAGCAAGAACGCCGGGAAGTCGTCCGTCGGCAACGGGTCCTCGGCAAGCAGCCGCATTTTGGCCAACCAGATCGTCTGGTCGCGGTCATATTGGTCGCGCGCGGCGCGGCGTTCAGCCAGCGTCAGCGTGCGGGGATCAGCGAGAAAGTCGTATGTGTCCACCAGGCTCCTTATCAGCAACAGAACAACGTTGCTGATCGTCCGTTAGCATTGGATTCTTGAGTCATAGATGAGCAGCGCAGGTCTTCAGGTTCGGAAACTCGCTAAGGACGACGCGGTAGGCCACTCGTTGGCTGCCGCCGCGGGGCTGCATGGTGTCTACGTTCAGAATGCCCTCGCGGAGGGCAAGCACGACGGCTTGGTGTTCGTGCTGGACGGTCTTGAGTGCGGCATGGCATGGTTTGGGCCGCGCGGCAATTTGGTGCTGCTGGCCGACGAGCGCTTGCATGGTCTGGAGCAGCAGATCGCCGAGCACATCCGCGCGAGTCGCTGGGCATGGCGCATCATCCTGGGCCCGCCGGAGGTTGTCGACACACTCGCCGCAGGGCTAGAACACACGCCGTTGGCGCATCGCAACCAGATCTACTACGTCGGTGCGCGAGAGGATGCGCCGACGGCGTTGGTGCGTGACGACATGCGCACGCCCGTTCACGCGGATCGGGAGCGATTGGCGCGAGCGACGTTGGCGCTCAACGCTAGCGACCTGAACATCGCGCCAGCGCGCGTCGATCGGCGCTGGCTATACCGCATGATCGACGAGCGCATCAATGATGGTTCCACGCGGGTGCTGGGGCCAATCGGCGGTCTATGGAGCAAGTTGGACTACGGCACCGATGGTCCAGGTGGCGCGGTGCTCGAAGGCGTATTCACGTTTCCTGATCGGCGGGGTCGCGGACTAGGCGCCGAACTGGTCGCGACGTGCATGGCTGTAGCCAGCTTGCCGCTGTCGCTACACGTCGCCGAGCACAATCGCGCGGCACGTTCGGCCTACGAGCGGGCAGGAATGCGCGAGGTGGGTTCTTGCCGCTTGTTGCTGCTCGCCTGAACCTTGCCTACTTAAGTACGAACGCGTAGGCGAGTTCGGGGCCAAACAACGGGTGCTGGCAGGTTCGGCGCAGATGCAGCTGCACCAACTCGCGCCGCATGGTTTCGTGCAGTCGTTCCGCCTCAAGCATTTTGCCGACCGCGCGCAGGCTCTTTGCCAACAGCGCCTTGGTCATCGGGGAATCCGACAATCGCGATGCCCGCGCAAGCTGCGTCTGCATGTCCCCGACTTCGCCGTGCCGCTCGTGGGCGAACGCCGCAAGCATCGCCGACCATGGGCTGTCGCCATCGCGGCTCAGCGCCGTTTCGATCTTCTCGGCGCGCACTCCGGTGGTTTGCACCTGATGCATGCCAGCGACGAAGGCACTTGCATCTGCGACGGCTGTGCCCGAATGCTGCCTTTGCACACTACCGAGCAGCACCGGCAGATCGTTCGAACTACCCATGCGCGCCAGCAGCGCGCCCGTCTCGGCAAACTCGCCAACGCGCAGCGACAGCGCCGCCGGATGTTCTTGCAGCCAACGAAGGTCCTCGAGCAGCAGTTGCCGCGCTCGCGTTGGTTGGTTCTGCAGGATTGCGTGGGCAGCCTGCATGCGCAGCACTTGGTGCGTCAGGGAGTCGCGGCCATCTCGTCCGTATTCTTTCCGCACGCTATGCAGCAGCGACTCGAGATCGCCATGGCGACCGCTTTCGTAGAGTGCGATCGCGCGCGGCAGCAACACCCACGGAGCGGGCAAGCGCACCGCAGCATCGGCCAGATGCACCGCGGCAGATTTGGCATCGTCCACGCCTAGACATGCCCAGCCAAGGTGGTAGGGAATGAACGGGTTATCCGGTTGCCGCAGTCGCAGCTTCTCAAGCAATGGCCGCGCCGCTTGGAACTCTCCCAAGAAATTGTGGGCCAGCGCCGCGCTCCACACCGGCTCTTCGTCATGAGGACGTTCGCGACGTGCGACCGCCGCGAGCGTCGCCAGCTGGCGGTCGAAGCCCGCGGCATCCGAAGGCTTGCGTGCCGACCTCGCCATCAACAACGTGCGCGCGAGTCGGTGTTGCACGGTCGCAGAGGCTCGGTTTTCGTAGGTGAGCGCTTCGCGACTGATGCGTTCTGCGGTGTCGGCGTCGCCGCGCAACAGTTCTAGATAGGCCAAGCGATCAAGCACAAACGGCGAGCCACCGTCACGCTGTCGCGCAACCAACAGAGCACGGTGCGACGAGGCGAAGCCGCCAGCGTTCATCAACTCGACGGCGTCGTGCACGGCAGCGACGACCTTGGCATTGCGCGACGTGATGGCCTGGACGGGCTTGGGTTCGGTGGCTGCTTCGCCGAGGCTCAGCCGCGTGCACCAGGCGAGATGATCGATTGCCAGCAACAGGTTGGGCGTCGGGCTACCCGGCGCGAACGACGTGCTGGCGAGCACCTTGCGTTCGCTGCCTTGATGCAAGGTGGCAGTCAGCTGTTGCAGCCCAAGCGCAACGGCCAATTCGATGCGTGGCAACGGCTGGGTGTCGAGCAGGCGCACATGGGCAGGGGCGAAGCGCACGGTTTGACCGAGCGCGTCTCGCCACCAGATCGGCAGCGCGCGCCACTGCGGCACATCGGGCAGACCGCGGGCAACGGTGGCGACAAACGTAGTTCCCGCAGGCCATTGCACCACAACTGGCACCTGTGGTGTCGGTTTGGGTAACGATTTGGGGGCAGATTGGCAGGCGCCGAGCAGGGCGAGCAGGGCAATTGTGGGAAAGCGCACGCTAGGAAGTGTCCCTGAGAGCGGCACTTCCCTCAACCCGATGCCCCCGGAATGTCGATGGCATGGACGTGATGCGCTACTTACTGGCTGGACTCGGGCTCGCCGTTGTGACGGTTGGGCAGGTAAACCCAAATCCTGGTGCTGCGAACGGAACGGTGCGAGAGCCCGCGAAGGTCGCGTCAGAGCCCTCAGGAACCGGCATGGCACCCGTCCGGTTTGGTGCCAATGGTTGGCCAGTGGGCCTAGGCACCGCCAAGCCTGCGCCAGTCGCTGAGGCCGAGCGCCCGCCGACCGCGACGGCGAGTCTTACCAGCAAACGTGACAAATCCAACGCCGCCCTGCCCGATTCGAGCGATGTGCTGGTTGCACAAGGCACATCCGCCGACCCACTGGCGTCCGGCATGCAGCTCGACTCGCCGATGCACGAGGTGTTCCGCGCAACACGCACGCCCGGTGCCCTGCACGATATCGGCGGAGTCGAAGTGTTCTGGCGGCTGACAATCCACGGCACGCATGGCGAGATCATTGGCATTCGCGACATCACCCACATCGCGGACCTACAAAACCCCACGCGCGATCGACTCGAAGACAACAAGGGTCGCGTGTTCACTCGCGACGGCAACCAAGTACACGCGCAACGCAATGGCATTCCTTACGAGACGTTGCTGGCCGAGGCGGGCTCGCAACTGGAGTTGTTTGGCATGCAGTTGCGCATGCCATGGTGCTTCGGTGAAGGCCGGCACTACGCGGTCATGCGCCGTGAAGTCGCCCTGCGACGCGGCGAAAGCCTCGTCAAGTTGAACCTGCGGCGGCGGGCGCCGGCCAACGAAGCGGTCTTCGGCCCGGAAGCGAACCCGAAGCCACGCGATCAGTTCGAACTGTTGTTTGAGCCGACCACCGGCTTGCCGCGCGAACTGGTCCACCGATTCGCCAGCAGCGGCCAGAAGCGCCACGTGCTGCTCGACGATTGGCAAGACAAGCACGGCGTGCGCATGCCTCATCGCCGCATCTATGTCGATGCCGCGGGACGCGCGACCACGACGGTGGAATTGCGGCGCATCACGCCACGTCGGGTTTCGGATCGCGACTTCCGACTGCAGTAGCGGCTCGTTAGTCGAACTTGCAACCAGCGACGATCCACGCCCGTAACGCGGCGAGCTCCTTCTTGGTTAGCTGCTGCACGGCGTCAGGTTCGTCTTCATCGATCGGCGGCATGTGATCTTCGTCGTCGAGCGGCAATTCGCACCATTCGATCAGGATGCTCATCTCGGGCTTACCCGGCACAAGCACGCGGTCGGGCTCATCGCGATCGAGTCCAAGGATGCCATCCTTAGTCGTCAGATCGAGGTCGCCCTCGAAGTCATCCGGGTTGTGGCAGTCGACGCACGCGCGAGCAAAGATCGGCGCAATCACCAGCTCGAAGTGCGTCTTGGTTGCCGGTGGGGTGGCCGGGTTGCCGATAACAGGGACAGTGCCAGCATCTGGATCTGGAACAGCGCCTGCGCCCGGAATACTGCCTGCGACAGCATCAGAGACAGTGCCTTGCACGCCGTTCTCAGCCGCCTTGGCCAGCCTTGCTGCGCGCTCAAGTGGCTTGAACAGGAAGTCCTTCTTGTGCACCAGGCTACCGCCTAGGTGACCGGCGTAGACCGACAGTCCCATCGCGACGAGCAGCACGATCCGGAACACCTTGCGGGATTTGAACGCCGCGAAGATCGGCAGCAGGGCGCAGACGATCGTCATCGCGATGGCGGCCAGCTTGTGTTCGCCGAGAAGGACACTGTTGCTCTTGGTTTCCGTCTCACCAGCAAGGACTAGGCCGGACGCAAGCGCGGCACCCGCGACTAGCGCCGTCATCACCGTCAACGTCAACACCGCGCCGCGCGGGATTGGCTTGCGGATGATGGCCGCGCCAAACTCCAGAAGAGCGATGCCGGGCAGGAGCCCGATCGGCAGATGGAGGAAGATGATGTGGAAGCGGCCAAAGACGGCCAGCAACGCATCGAAGTCGAGGGTCAGCAGCATCAGAGTAGTAACTACGCGATCAGTTCCGGAACGATACGACCGAACACATCCGTTAAGCGGAAGTCACGACCTTGGTGGCGATGCACCAAACGTTCGTGATCGAAGCCCATCAAGTGCAGCAAGGTCGCGTGCAGATCGTGAACGGAGACCGGATCCTTGACGATGTTGTAGCCAAAGTCACAGCTCTCGCCGTGCACATGGCCGCGGTTGACACCGGCTCCAGCCATCCACATTGAGAAGCAGCGCGGGTGGTGGTCGCGGCCGTAGTTGGTCTTCGTCAAGCCGCCTTGGCTGTAGACCGTGCGGCCGAACTCACCGCCCCAAACGACCAGGGTGTCATCTAGCAGTCCACGCCGGCGCATGTCGGTCAACAGCGCCGCCATTGGCTGGTCGACGGCCTTGCACTGCTTGCGAATCTCACCCGGTAGGTTGCCGTGAGCATCCCAGCCGCGCATGTAGAGCTGCACAAACCGCACGCCACGCTCGTTAAGCCGCCGCGCCATCAGGCAGCTCTGTGCGAACGTGCCCGGCTTCTTGGCATCCTCGCCGTAGAGGTCCCAGGTGTCCTGGGACTCGCTGCTGAGATCCACCAGTTCGGGCACCGAGGTTTGCATGCGGAACGCCATCTCTTGCTGGGCGATGCGCGCGTCAATCTCGGGATCGAGGGTGCGCTTGCGTTCGTCTTCGGCGAACGCGTTGACCAAGTCGAGCATGCGGCGGCGATCAGCACGCGAGACGCCCTTGGGGTCGCTGAGGAAGAGCACCGGATCCCCACTACTGCGGATCTTGCAGCCCTGGTGCTCACCCGGCAAAAAGCCGTTGCCCCAGAAGCGCGCGGCCAATGCCTGCATGTTGCCGAAGCCCTGCGTGATCATCACCACGAACGTCGGCAGGTCGCGGTTGGCGCTGCCGAGCCCGTAGCTCGCCCACGACCCGAAGCTGGGCCGACCCGGTTGCTGATTGCCGGTCTGCGCGAACGTGATCGCCGGTTCGTGGTTAATGGCTTCGGTGTGCATCGAACGCACCAAGCACAGTTCGTTGGCGACCGAACCGAGGTGCGGCAGCAGTTCGCTGATGTGCACGCCGTCGCCGCCGTTGTCAT
>JBNMNW010000324.1:0-6464 GCA_051278165.1 Planctomycetota bacterium
TGCTACAACTCAAGAGCGACCCACAGAGCTTCTGGTGGAAGAAGCCCGGCAAGGGCGCATTCGACAACGACCCAGATCAACTCGCCTACGCAGAAACCAAGTTCGGCCGCTTCCCGGCACTGCGCCTTGGCAACCGACTTGCAATGATCGTTGGTGGTGTCGTGCTGATCGCTGCGACGCTGCTCTCGTCGGTCATGGAACCGTTGGCCGACCCAGGTCCACTGATGCCGTCGCACGCGCTGGTGACCACGGTAGCGTTGAACGACTCATCGGTGCACGTCGGCCTCCAGAAGTGCGTCGAGCTGTCGGGACAGCAAGGCTGCAACGTCTGCCATGAAACCGGCAACGGCACACCCGAACGCAAGTGTGCGCAGTGTCATGGTCTCGAAGGTGAGATGGCTGCGGCAGGTTCGTTCCGCCATCCGTACCACAACGATGGCGCGATCGATTCTCAGTTCTGCGTCGTCTGCCATACCGATCACAATCCGTCGGCAGGCGACCCACTAGCAGGCGACACGTCGGAATGGCTCAAGCCGGCTTCCAAAGACCTCGTTGGCAACTGCGCCGCCTGTCACGATGACGGCACCGGCAACTTCGATCGCACCAAGCTGACGGCGATGGCGAAGCTGGTATTGCCACCGTCGCAACCAAAGGCATTCGAGACGTTCGCGTTCCCGCACGATCAGCACATCGCGAAAGACATCGACTGCATCGTCTGCCATCGCATCGATGACGCCGTGCTGCAAGACAACGCACGCGGTGTGCCAGACAATCCGACGCGACACGACTTCACGACCGTTGCCTACAAGGTCTGCACGTCATGCCACGTCAAGGATGCAACCCCCGTCAACATGACGGCGGCCCAACACACAACCTGGCGATCGGAGAAGCTCTTGGTCGAGTCGTCGTGGCACGGCACCGACGACAACGGCAGCCATTGCCTTCAGTGCCACGCCTCTGCCGAACGCGACGGCACGACGGTGTTTGGCCCGGAGATGAAGACCGTCGACCGCGGCGACTTCTCATCACAGCTTTACCAACAAGAGCGGGCGCGCTACCAAATAGCGAAGCGCTCGCACGCGGAGCAGTTTGAGAAGCACGCCAACGGCCAAGCTTGCACGCAGTGTCACCTGAGCGGCGCCATTGCCGAAGCGACCCAGCCATCAGCACGCACGTTCTGGCACGGGCTGCACCTGCCGAATGGTGCGTTGTCCCCCGCCGTTGGCCAAGAGGCGACGGTCAGCCTCGATGGTAAAGCCAGCTGCGTGTCGTGCCACCAAGACCTCGCCGCCAACAGTGCCACGTCCCTGACACCGGCTGGCTCAGGCAACTACCACTGGCCCGATTCCTCCGAAGCTCAAGCAGCTTGCACCGAGTGCCATAACGAAGGCGCCACGGCCTTGCGCCTCACGGCAGTCAATTCGCCCACCACCGCGAATCTGCGCCCAGTGCCCGACTTCCCCCATGGCGTGCACGTCGGCAGCGCCAGCTTCGGCAAGTCCGGCACGCTGCAGCAAGGCTGCTTTGCCTGCCACGACTTCAGCGAAGTCTCGGCAGACACGCCGTTCTCGCAAGTGCCGCGCATCAAGCCGGGCGCCTCAGATTGCACCAGCTGCCACGGTGGTCACGAAAACATCGCCGGCAACGACTGCCAGACCTGCCACCCGCAGATCGAAGGTGTCGGCAACTCATTCACCCTGCAGGCCAAGATGATGACGCCGCCACCAGCGACGCGCGATTGGCCAGCACCAAACGGCTTCAGCCACTTGTCGACCGGCCACAAGAATGAGGGCTGCGCCACATGTCACAAGGACAGCGGCATCGACCAAGCAAAGACCCTGGCCGCCATCCGCGTCCCCGACGAGACCGCCGCCTCCTGCCGCGACTGCCACCTTCAGAAGCAGTTCCACTGGCGCTAACTCGCGCAGCGCAACCAGCCTCCCGCTTCACCACTGCCCGGTAATCTGCGTACTGTACCCGGTTCAAACCACAGGTCCGCGTTCCGCGGACCTGTGGTTTGAACCGGGTACAGTACGCAGTTTACCGGGCCGGGTGGCGGGGCTAGCCCTTGGATTTGCGGCCGGGATAGTCGCTGAATAGATTGCCGAAGAATTTACGGGTGCCTTTTGAGCTAGGCATTTTACGGAGCTCAATCATGTCCTCTTTGCCCGCCGAACTACTGACGGAAGGGCGCCAGCCACTTACCGCCGTCCAATGACAGCGTAGGCAATCCTTAGCCTCAGTTGTGCTCTTGCCGAGGCCCCCGACGTCAGCGTGCACGCCAAGGTTGACTGACGCATAGAGGTGACGATTGCCGGCCGGCACCCGGATCGCCGCAAACTTGCCGTCCTTGTTCTCCCGCGTGTGGCACTCCGTGCATTCGCTGCCAGCAGGATGGAATTGGCTCTGCACGAAGCCAGCGAACACCGTCTGGGTAGCGAGGTAACGGTCGTCGGACGCGGCGGCGGGAGTTCCCTTAACAGGCGGCACCGATACGACCTGCGCCCCATCCTTGTCCTCGTGATGGCAGCGGATGCAACTTGCGACCTCATTGGTCAACAGTCGCTCAGGCGGACGTTTAAGCGGAACAATACCTGGAACAACTTCGTGCTTGTGACATTGGTTACATGCCAATGCCGCCGGCTTGGTGAGCATGTTGCGACCATCACCTGCAGACTCATGGCACTCAGTGCACGACTGCCCCGCTTGCACGTGTCGTCCGTGAGGGAACGCGACGACTTCGATATTTTTCGGCTTCGCCTTCGGCTCGAGTTGCACGGTGACGTCGCCACCCCAGTGACACGTTGCGCACGACTTCAGCGAGTAGGTCAGGAAGTCATCGCCCGCCAAGGCCAACGAGTTCGCCGCCTTCCCGGCCGACTCGTGACACTGGGCGCAATCCTCCTTCGTCGGCTCGGCGGACAGGTGCGTCTTGTGGGTAAAGGCCTTCTCGATCAACCGAGTAGGTAACTCAGGAACAACGGCGCGGTGACACTCATTGCATTCCTTCTGCAGCGACTTGACGTCACGCCCTTTGCCGTAATCGATTCCCTTACTCGTGATGTGAGGATGCGTCTGCCCTTGGAACACGAACGTGCGTTCAGTCCAGCGCTGCACCGACTCATTCGGTCGCAGGCCAGCCATGTCTGGCTTGCCGAGTTCGTGACACGCAGCGCAGTCGCGCCATCCCGTGCCACCGTTGGACGAGTGCAGCGGCGGCATCTCCGTCGAGTCCTTCTGCTCGCCGGTCTGCCAGCCTTCGACCGTGTGGCACTTCACACAATCCGAGTAGGTGTGCTTGCTCGTCTTATCACCGAACGGGAAGTCGCGCGCACTCAAGCCCGCCACTTCCGGCGCATAGACGTGGCACGCCGCGCATTGCTGCCCCTTAATGTCGGTGTAGGCCTGATCGCTTGCGATCTTGTCCTTGCGCTCACCGCCAGGTGGCAAGAACCCGAAGTGATCCGAGTGTGCAAACGTGCCCAGTGACCACAGTGGCTGCAGTGCGGTCGTATTGATTGGCGGCTTCGGCTGCACGGCTGTGCGATCTTCATCGCTAATGTGGCATGTCTTACAGCCATCGGTAGGAATGATCCCGGTACCGACTTCGGTTGCACCCGCAGTTCGAATATCCGTGTGGCAAGCAGCGCAAACCAACTCCTGCTTGGCGCCGACACTAGTGTTGATGTGGTCGGCGTGATCGAAGTCGCCACTCGGCGGCAGCGGGAACGTGTTGACGCCGCCCTTCGGACCGGCAAACACCGAGTCAAGTCGCTTTGCGTATGCTTCGTAGGCTGCGGCGTCGGCTGGCGGGGTGAAGGCGCGCTGCAACCCAACGACCTTGGCGAGTGCTTCATCCTCGATGCCATCTAGCCATGAGAACTTGCTTACGACGTCAGAGGTCACCGTGTTCCCGTGGCACTTAGCGCAGGACGCGGGGCCGGTCTGGATCGGCATGTCCGCAAACACATCCTTATCGTAATGGCACTCGCGGCACGCGAGCATGCCGTGCGTGTAGTGCCGGAACGCCGGACTGGTGCGGGTCGCGTACGCGCTCAGGTCATCCTTCCACTCCCCCTCAAACGGGGGGCGCAGCTCGCCAGTTCCTTGGTGGCAGTGCTGACACTCAACTTGCGGGCTCGAATGCGGGTTCTCCGGAGTGAACCGATGACAACCGCGGCAGTCGCGGAACACTTCGACATTGTTCAAACTAGCCCAGCCGCGATTGACGTGTTTGGCATGCTCAAACGGCTTGACCGGCTTCTGGCCCTGGCCTTGCGGCGCAAGCCGACCGGCAACCAACGCGGGTTCGCCCGCCGCTTCGCGCGACGCATCCAAGCTCGTCGCAGCGATGGCGACGCAGGCCCACAGAACGACAATTCCAGCGACTAGCCTGGCGTGCATGAGGACCTAATTACCCTTCGGGCGAATCTTGACGGGGCCGCGAGCGATGGCCTGGCAGGCGAGGCGACAGTTTGGTTCATCGAGCTTGCCGCCCATCTTCTTGTTGGCCTTCTTGATGGTGTTCTTCTCACGCGAGGAAGCCTCGCTGAGATTGTTCATGCCTTCGAGAACGGTCACGACACACTTGCCGCAACTGCCGCCACTTTCGTCCGGCTCGTCCTGGTCCCAGCACTCCCACAACGTGCCGCAAGCGCCATCAATGCAACTGCCTTCGTCGGTCGCGACACTCGCGTCCGCCATGTAGCTGATCATTGGCAACTCGCTGTCACCTACGGCGGGAATCTCCGTGCCATCCTCTTGGATGATCAACGGGTCACCTGCTGGCGCTGTCGGCGGTGGTGCGGCGGGAGCGGCCTCGGCGGCGGGTGCCGCAGAGAACGCTGGTGCTGCCGGAGCAACTGGCGCCGCGGGAGCTACAGGCGCTGACGGGATCGCAAAGCCATGCTGGGTCGCCATCGCCGGTGGCGCAAGCGCCTCGGGCATCTTGATCACGGCCGAAGTGCCAGTTGTCGCAAGCATCTCGCTGCGCAACTCCACAAAACGGAACCGCTGCTCGCCCATCCAGACTTCGTCGCCTTCGTTCAAGCGCAGCGAACCGTTGAGGGCGATGAACGTGCCGTTACGACTCTCATCGCGCACCCGACAAACGCCACCACTGTCGGCGACCGACAAGTGCGAACGGGACAAGGCGTAGTCGCCGGCATTGAGATCGTCACGACCAATGGTGCGTTCTTCCGGCGATAGCGGGATCACCTTCAAGACATTGCCGTTGGCATCCATCACCGACAGGCTGGCATGGCCAGCGGCCGAATCGACACGCAGTCGTTGCTGGCCCGCGACGATGATCGACCCGACTGGCAACGTGCGCTCCGAGTTGACACGCACGTAGCACTCGCCGCCGAGTGCCGCGTTCGTGACGTAGGCTTCGTCGACATCCACCTTGAACGCCGCGTGCTGATCGCGCAGCAAGGCATCGCTGCCGATGACCACGCGACCTGCGGTTCGACCGACGATGTTCTCGCCGACCGGGAACATGTAGTCCTGCTTCTCTGCTTCGCCCGGCGGGATGTGCACGAAGGCACCGCCGAACTGCATCTCCGGCACCGGAGCAGCCACAGGCACTGGCTCGACGGGCGCACGTTCATGCGGCGCGACGATGACTTGCTGCTGACGTGCTTCGGCGATCGCAGCATCATCACCACCATCGACGCGCGCCTTGATCGTCTCGATGATCGCAACGCCTTCGATCATGCCCAGCTTGAAGCACGTCGAGTACTCCTTCAGGTTGGACTGCAACGCGTCCGGACTGAAGTCATCGGTCTGCAGGTATGCCGGGTGCAGCAGGCCACCAGCCATGAAGATGTTCTTCTGCTGCGACTCCTGCAGGTTGGATACCGCGAGACGCTTCTTCTTCGGAGCATCGGCGAGCGAGAACTCCTTGATGCCCATCGACTCGAGCAACGCCGTCGGACGCTCCGAACCAATGAACGCCAACACCTGCTTCTTCTCGAACTCGTAGCAGATGAGTTCGGGCGGCTGGTTGTCGACTTGCACGCGACGCGTCTTGACGGCAACGAGGTCATTGCCCTTATCGTCCTTAAACACGGCGAGCGGCTCACTGAGCGGCAGGTAGCGGATGTTGCCGCCAGTCCACGCTTCGTAGAACTTGTTGGCGAGCGCCTTGCCTTGCGCGACCTTCGGCATGCCGCGACCGCGGTAGCACCAGAAAATATCGCTATCGTCCTTCGCCTTGGCCTTGGCCATCGCGATGGCAACCACGGCTTCCGCCGCTGACATGCCACCACCGACAACACACGCGGGCCCGCCAACGAAGTCTTCGGAGTTGCCGAGCTTGTAGCGAATGCCGAGGCCGTCGCCCATTAGGCGAACCTTGGCCGGCTGGCCACTGCCCATCGCCAACACCAGGTTGCGGCAATAGATCTTCGTCTTCGCCTGGGTGTTGAGTTCCATCACCTCGGCAGCGAGCACGCCGTTCGGCA
>JBNMNW010000325.1:0-6424 GCA_051278165.1 Planctomycetota bacterium
CCTTCACACCATGTCGGCCCGCCAAATCCTCGCCGAAGCCACCGATTCGACTGCGTTTCGGCGAACCAACCCGGTGCGAACGTCACGCACCTGGTCGATTCGCCTCCCGTGACGCTGACTCCTAGCTAGCGAGCAAGGCACGCCCGCAGCGCTGCGGCGACGTGCTTGCCAAGTAGTGCCGAGCCTTCTTTCGTGAAGTGCACATCCACCCGCGGCTGAATCGTCTTCTGGTGCCTTAACGCCAGCGCGTAGAGATCATGCACCTCAATGCCGTTCTCCTTGCAGATGCTGCGCGCGATGTCGTTGTAGCGCTCAGGGTCTTCAAGGGCGCGATGCGGCCGCACACCACCTGCTGGAATCGGCGTAGTCGTCGCGAAGATCAACTCGGCCCCAGTCGCCTTCAATTTGGCCACGATCGTGCGTAGGTGCTTCTCATAGACCTCCGGTTCCGCTTGGCGAAGGTGCTCAGGATTGTTTGAGTTCTTACCGCTAGGCTGCACGTGCTTCAAATCGTGCAGGCCAAAGTTGAACCAGATCACATCGAACTTGCCGCCTTCGATCTGCAGCCAGCGATCGATGTTGGCGACACCCTTGGTGGTGCCGGCGCAGTTCTCTTTCGGCCGCATGACCAACGTGTCCTCCGTCATCAGCTTCTTTACGATGGGGGTGTAGCCCATCGATATCGAATCGCCGAGGATCAGCACGCGGTGCTTGGTCGCATTCTCAGCCGCGATATTCTCGCGGATGGGCGTGAACTCAGGATTGACGCACTTAGCCTGCCAGCGCTCAAGGACGTCGCGCAGGCTCGCTTCAGCTTCGGGCTGCTGGCCGAGGTCGCCGGTCTGCTCAATCCAGTCAGCCAGCAATTTTCGATGTTGTTCCAGCTGCGCGCGCACGCCGGGGGCATCGGCGAGGTTGCGAATCTCATGCGGGTCCGCCTGCAGATCGTAGAACTCTTCCGCTGGCCTTGCGTTGCCAAAGAACTGCATCTGCACGCGGTCGAGTTCGCCGCTTTTGGCGGCGGCGCGCAGTTGTTTGGTGATGGACCTTGCGTCGCGATACTGCGGCTGCATGTAGGGACGGTCGGTCAAGTAATTGCGGATGTACTTGTAGCGGTCGGTCGTGATCGCGCGGATCTTGTCGATCGTGTAGTCGCAGCGATCGCGTGCCGAGACGACGAACTTGCGGCTGTAGTTGCGGTCAAAGATGTCGCGGCCCTGCATCGCCTTAGGGCGTTTGGCGCGAGCCACTTGCAGTGTGGTTGCCGCGAGATCGATGCCGCTGATGAGGTCTTCGCGCACGGCCTTCTCGATGCCGGGGCCCGCTGCAATGCACGGCACGCGCACGCCGCCTTCGTAGAGGAACTGCTTGTGGCGGTGCATGCGATAGCCGTGGTCTGAGAAGAAGAACACGACCGTGTTCTTATCCATGCCATCGGCCTGCAGCTGCTTGAGGATCTTGCCAACCTCGCGGTCGGTCTTCTCGATGACATCGTAGTGGTGCGCGATCTCTTCGCGAACGGCGGCGGTGTCCGGGTAGTAGGGCGGCACCGTGACCTTGCTGGGATCCATCTTGGCCGCGCTCCTGTTCTTGCCTCCTCGCAACTGGATCTGGCCAAAGAAGGGCTTATTGGCGGCGCGCGCTGGTAGCCACAGCTTCGACGGATTGACCCGGTCGAAGTTCATGTTGCTCTCATGAACGTCGTAGAGGTCGGCCGACTGGTGGCGAAAATTGTAGTCTGTCTTGCCGTAGTTGAAGGTGTAGTAGCCGTGCTCCCGCATCAGCGTTGGTAGCGGGCGCACACCCTCGGGCAGATCAATTTGATGGTCGCCGCGCGAACTGCGATGGTTGTGGGCGCCGATGCTGGTCTGCCAACAGCCGGTGATGACCGCGGAGCGAGTCGGTGAACAAACTCCGGCCGGCATGTAGGCGCGTCGGAAGCGCGCGCCGCGGGCCGCAAGTGCATCGATGTTTGGGGTCTTGACCAGCCCGTCTCCATAACAGCCGAGCCAATCATTCATGTCTTCGACGAAGATCCATAGAATGTTGGGTGGAGCTTGCTGCGCGACCACCGTCTGAGTCAGCGTGAGCGAGAAGAACAGTGCGAGCAGCAAGGAAGCCAAGCGGGTCATGTTCATAAGGCTAGCTGTTGGTCATGATCGATGCGCGTTCCACCAATGAACATGCCGTCCGACAACCATGCCAACCAAGATGACACGTGCGGTTCTCGACCGCTGCGTGTCGTTCGTGTGTTGACGCGGCCCAATCTTGGCGGTCCGACGCGTCAAGCGATTGCGTTGTGGCATGCGCATCGCGAACTTGGCGTCGAGACCTTGCTGGTCTCCGGCGTGGTTGGATCGGAAGAAGTGCAGCTGTCGCCGGCGGATCACGGTGTGCCCGCTGCGCCCGCCGATGGATCCGCTGCCGGTTGGCTGCAGTTGCCGGACATACGCCGCGGGGTGAATCCGTTCGCTGATCGACGGGCAATGCGTGCGCTACCCAAGATCATCCGTCAGTTCCGAGCCGACGTGGTGCATACCCATACGAGTAAGGCCGGGTTGATCGGCCGCAAGGCCGCATGGGCCGAGCGCGTGCCGGTTACCGCGCACACCTTCCATGGGCATGTGCTCAAGGACTACTTTGGCAGGTTGCCATCGATGTTATTGGCGGCGCTTGAGCGACGTCTTGCGCGCCGCACCCATCTGTTGTTTGCGATCAGCCCGAGCTGCGCCGATGAGTTGGCTGATTGCCGAGTTGCTGCGCGTGATCGCTTCGAAGTGATTGCGCCAGCGGTGGCAGTGCCTGTAGCGGTCGCTCGAACTGCGGCCCGCGAACAGCTTGGCATCGAGGCTGAGCAGTGGCGGGTGTGCGCGGTTGGGCGACTCGTGCCGATCAAACGCTTGGCCGATTTCGTGATGGCAATTGCTGGTGCCGCCGAACTGCATGGCGATGTGGTTGGTGATGGCCCTGAGCGGGCGTCGTTGCAGCAGTTGGCGACGCAACATGCCGGTGGTCGCATCCACATTCGCGGCGCGGAGCCCGACATCGCCCGCTTGTTGCTGGCCTATGATGCGGTGGTGCTGCCAAGTGTTCGCGAAGGCTGTCCTCTGGTTGCGATCGAGGCCTTCGCTGCTGGTGTGCCAGTGGTCGGCTACGACGTTCCGGGTGTGCGCGATGCCTTGTCACATTTTGGCCGCGGTGTGCTCGTGCCGGTGGCTGAAGGGCCTGCGGGGTTGGCGCGTGCCTTGGCAGCGTTGCGCGCCGATGGCAGCATGCAATCGCGCCTGGTTTCAGACGCGCGCAAGGCCGTGCATGCATGCAGCCCGCCCGTGGTGGCTGCGGCATTGTTGTCTGCCTACCGCAAGGCGGCAGCGCGCGATGCTGATTCGCGTTACCCTCCATCCTGACTGGAGTACCACACCTGGGTGGCAGCTTCGCCCGATGGGTGGGCTGTTGTCTGCACAAGCTGCCTGGCCTACAGCCCACGTTCCTGACACCGGCACGATCTTGATCACACGATGATGCACACACGACGAATCGTCTTGTGGACCTTGCTCGCCTGCCTTGCGGCATGTGGTGACTTGAAGGTTCGTTCGGTTGCTCCGACCGAGGTTGTGCCGGCTGAGTTGGAAGGGCGCTGGGTTGGTACCTGGCAGTCCGACGGCACGATCGGATCGGGTAGCATTGAGATCCGTATTCAAGAGTTTGACGGCGAACCGTTGGTTGCGATCGCCATCGACAACCCGTGTCTGGTACCGCGCAACTACGACCTGCGCTTCACGGGCCAAGGCATCGATCTGCTGGCCGAAGGCATCGCCGTGTTGAGTGCCGATCGGGTTGCTGAGGAGCAGTTGGTTGGCACCTATCAGTGCGATCAAGACCAGGGAGTCTGGTCGGCCGAGTGGGTTGAGTCCTTGCCGGACCTGCTAGATCTATCCGGCACGTGGGAGGGGCGCATCTTCGGCGGGGGCGAACCAGAGCAGCCAATCGCAATCACGATGGTTCAGCGAGTCGAAGCTGGCGCGCTGGTCCTGGTTGGCGAAGCAGATCTCCCAGGCGTGTTGCCCTTCGGCTTGCCGGTACGAGGCTTCGTGCGCTTCCGTGAACTCAATTTCGAACTCATTCTTCAAACCGCACCGGGCTTCGAACCCCAGGTCCTCGTCGCTGGCCTTGGCGACCGCGAACCTCTGCAGCTACCGCTAGGCGTCGTACAAGTCCTAAGCCCCACCGCACTCCCCTTTTCACAAGCAATGATCGAGTTAGTACGTACGGTGCCAGGACAATAAACAACATCTTCACCGCTCCCCGGTGACAGGATTTGTATATGGACGGACAGGTACATGACTTCGTCGGCGTGTTCGCCGTGTTGCGCCGAGATGATCATTACTTGCTGGTGGCGAATGAACGTCGCATCGATGGCGTGATGCAGCGTGTTTGGGATTTGCCCGGCGGTCGCGTTGAGGCTGGCGAACTGCTGCAGGAAGCGCTGCGTCGCGAGTTAGAGGAAGAGACCCAGATGACGTTGCAGGGCACGCCTGAGTATGTGTTCTTCCAAGAGGGCGAGCGCATCGAAGGTGGGCGGCGGAAGTTTGCTTGGCGTTCGTTCTTCTATGTGATCGAAGCAGCAGGCGTTCCGGTGGCAAGCCACGAGGTGCTCGACGTGCGTTGGATGACGGCAGTCGAGATCGAGAGCGAGTGCCACGCGCCATACCAGAAGAGCTTTCGCGAGTGGCTGCAGCGCGGCGGCAGCTCGTTCAACAGTGTCTGGCGCGACTAGCTCCGCCGCATCACCGTGTTGAGTTACCGCGTCGACAAGCCGCGCCGAAACTCGTGCGCGCCGCAATAAATCTGCGCGGAACCTGTCACCGTGCGCGATTCCGGCCCCCTTATCTGTCATGGGGTTGTCGCTGTTGCTATCACTTTGTTTGCCGCCGCTACTGACGTTGCCAAGTGATGGTCGGCCGATGCGGTTTGGTCTCTCGGTCCCGGCCATAGAACTCGAGCGCGGCTTGGCGCTCGGGGGTCATGGTGCGATGCAGTGGCGGCTGTTGCCGATTGGCCCCGCCGATGGTGAGAACGTTTGGATCGAACTGGCGATCGCCGCGCCGCGCGGCACAGTGCGGGTCGTGCGTGGCGGTGATGGTCCGTGCCCGGACGGGCGCGGCGCGGCGTTCGTCTTGTCTTGCGATGAGCAGCGCGTCGCTCACGGCACCGTGCGCGTCATGCGCTGGCAGTGGGTCGATGGCACCATCGACCAGCGAACTCGCACGACGTTTACCGCGACGACCGAATTGGCTGGGGAAGTCTACCAAGTTGGTGAAGGCCTGACGACCCAGACACCGGGCTTGTTGGACCGCGCGACTTACTGGCTACGTCGCGGTCGTGATCGTGCCGTTCGCTGCGGCTTGCTGCCCGCTCGCACGAAGGGCTTGAGCACAACCAAGAACGTGCGTCGTCACCTGCAGAGGGTTTTGCCTCTGCTCGTTGAGATGGGTGGGCAGCGTGGCGCGGGCGACTTCCTTCGTCAGGATGGTGTCGTCACCAATCTCGAGTTTGACACGACCTTGGCGCTGCTCCGGTGTGCCGTTGCGCTGCAGCAACCGCGGGCGTGGCAATTGGCGTTGCGCGCGGCGGGGCACCTGCGCGATCGCGACTTGGATGTGCGCACTGGCTTGCCGTTCGTGCACGGCATGGCCCATCGTGAAACGACTCCCGAGCCTGGCCACACATGGCTCGAAGGATTGCTATGGGTGGGGTTGTTGACGGCGGATGACGGCGCGCTGGTCGCGGCGCGAAGTGTCGGGCGGGCGTTGGCCGCACAGTTGCCAATGGGCACCGGCCGCGAGGAGCGCCTGCGTGATTATGCGTGGCCATTGTTGCAGCTAGAGTGCCTACTGCGCGTCGACCCAAACAAGCACCTGACGATCGCTGCCGATCGCCTCGCTGCATCGATTCAGTTGCGTTTCGATGCGGGCGTTCAAACGTTCCGTTTTGGGGAAGGCGAACTCGGTGGTGGCGTCTACCTCGAGCGCGGCTGGCTGACGGCCGGCATGCTGATTCCGGCCCTGCAAAGCCACCTGCAACGGCAACCCAACCCAACGCTCGCCGAAAAGGTCCGGGTGGTGCAGCAGGCCTTGGCGGATCGTATCGGCTCTGGCGCGCGTGGTTTGCCAACGCATTGGCGCATTGCAAATGGGCGGGTCTGTGCCGAGCACTACGAACGCAACACGGCCCGCGCAAGCTGGCTGATCGAGGCGTTGTCGCCCCGTGACCAGAGCCGCATGCTCCGCCGCAGCAGCGTGCGGCGCGCTGTTGGCGAAACGCCGGCGCTAGATCATCCCGACCTAGCCACCGAGTTCACGATGCTGGCTCGTTGCCGTTGGGTGTGGCGCTAGGAGTCTGCGCCCCGGGAGAGCAAACCGCC
>JBNMNW010000326.1:0-6389 GCA_051278165.1 Planctomycetota bacterium
CCTATGCCGGTGCGGTCACCATCGGGTCAGGTGCGCGTTCACGAAACGCTCAGCATCGCACGACCTGCTCGACCGACGTTTCGAACATCGCGCCACAGGCAGTCACGCCACGTGCGTTCGCCACAACATGAAGGCGGCCATGCAAGTGAGCAGCAGACCGAAGATGCGACGCAGTATCTGTTGCGGCATGCGCTGACTGAGATAGCTACCCGCAAACGTGCCCGCGGCGCCAATGCCGCTAATGACCGCGAGCACTCCCCAATCGAGCGCGAACCCCTGATCGCGCAGCACGTCCTGATACTTGACGAATCCAGATGCGGATTGCATCGCAATGATCAGCAGGCTGGTGCCCACGGCAAGTCGCATCGGCATGCCGCCGAACAGCACCAACGCTGGCACGATCAGAAAGCCACCGCCGACCCCGACCACTCCGGTCAGCACTCCGACCAGGAGTCCGGCGACAACAATCCACCATTTCGGTCGCGATGCGCTGGTGGTCTGCGCCGCCCCCTTGCCGTTACGCAACATGAAGAACGCGGCGAACATCATGACGGCTGCGAACACCGTCAACTGCACGCTGCCGCTCAGGCTCTTGGACAGGAACGCACCGGTCCAAGTCCCGACCATGCCCGGCACGCCAAACAGCAGCACCTTGGACCATGCGACCTCGCGGCGCAGCATGTAGGGAACCACACCAACGAGACTGACAAAGCTAACGACGCCGAGCGATCCGGCAATTGCGACTTTGGGTTCCTGGCCGACGAGATAGGTGAGCACCGGCACGGTCAGGATCGACCCGCCCGATCCGAGCAGGCCCAGGCAAACGCCAATCAGCAACGCACCAAGAGCCGCGAGCGCGATCACTTCGGAGCCAGCGGCGCACCCGCAGAACAGCTAGCCGGAGGCGCAGCAGAACAACTCGGAGGAGCTGCCGCGCAGGCGGATGCAGGCCCCTTATTTGCCGAGCGGCTGCGGTTCCATGGCGCCTTCGCAATCAGCAAGCCCATGCCGCACCAGTCACTGATGCCAGCAAACACGAGCCCAGCGCCGACAAACGCCGACAGCCCAAACAATGCGGGGTGTATTAAGAAGCCAAGCACGACGCCCGTCACCACCAACGAGCCTGCGGCGACCCGAACCTGCCGTTCGAGGGACATCACCGCCTTGCCCTGAAGAGTTGCGCCACCAGCCGCGCGGAATGCTTCGATGCCACCAGTAACGACCGTGAGTCCCCTGATGCTCATGCGGCTCAGGACTTGCCGCGCCATCTCGGCACGCGAACCGGTGCGGCACAACAACAGCCGTGGCGCGGGGGTTGCGCGCACTTCGTCGGCACGCTCGGCCAACTGATCCAGTGCGATCAAGCGCGACCCATCGATGTGTTCGCCATCGAACTCAATCCCAGTGCGCACGTCGATGACACTACCACCAGCGCCCGCCGTAACCAGAGCGACAGCTTCGACCGCCGACATCGAGTCGGGGATCTCGACGCCTTCGCGATTGAGGCGCAGCAAGTCGTCCATGTTGGCCGGACGCGGCGGCTTGTTGGCCGTCAACTGCGCCACGAAGTCGGCGCGGTCCTTCATCTGCAGCCACGGATTCGTGCGTCGCTCGACACCGATCGTGGTCGTGCTTCGGCCAGAGTAGTCATGACCCGGAAAGACAATCGTCTCGTCAGCCAAACCATCGAAGACGCGCCGCAGCGAGTCAAACAGCTGACCAGCATCCCCACCGATGAAGTCGGTGCGGGCAACGCCGCCGATCAGCAGCGAGTCGCCTGCAAACACCGCCGCGTCCGTGCGCAAAACCATGTGGTCTGGCGTGTGACCGGGCGCGTGCATCACGGTGACCGCGACGTCGCCAAGATGCAGCACATCGCCGTCTCCTGGGTGCCTGCTGACGCCGGCATGCTGCGACGCCTCGTGCGCAATCCTCGTGCTCGACAGGCGCTTGGCCAAGCCCGCCGAACCCGACGGGTGGTCGGCATGAGTGTGGGTGTCAACGACGTATGGCAGCGACCATCCTTGCTTCGCCACCAACGCCGCGACGTCCTCGACAAAGTCGAGATGCACGTCAATCGCCATGGCTTGACGACTGGTCGGATCGACCAGTAGGTAGGTGCGGCAGCCTTGCGGATGCGGCATGGAAACAACCGTCAGCACGCCAACAGGCTCGCCAACAACCAAAGTCTCTTGCAGTGAAGTCATGGATCTTTCCTTGAGCTGAGAACCAATACGGCAAACTTACGAACAGCTAGCCGTTTACAATATGATCAGTTGTTCATATTTTCAATCACATGGCGACACCGCGAAAGTCCCGCCCGCATACGAACCTTTCCGAAGCCCAGCTAGAAGCCGTGGCGCGACGATTTCGTGCTCTGGCAGTGCCAAGCCGCTTGCGGGCGCTCAACGCGCTCATGAACGGACCGCTCACGATGAACCAACTCGTAGATGCAACGGGACTTGGCCAGTCGAACCTATCCCGCCAGATCACCGAACTCGAGCTGGCGGGGTGCGTGCTACGCGAGCGCAACGGCCGCGAGGTGACCGTGCACATCGCCGACCCGACGCTGCAGCAACTCTGCGAATTAGTTTGTGGCTCTCTCGTCGAGCAGGCCTCAGTCAAGCATCACCAGCTGCGGAAAGCCGCAGGCCGAAACAAGCCGTAGCCAGAAGCTGGTTCGCCCCGCTCAAGCGGCGCCATCGCCTGTCTGCTAGGCCGAAACCGACCGACACGCACTCGCCATCGCCATCGACGAGTTCATAGTGGCCAATTCGCGCGCAAACCGCTTCGACAAGCATCGCACACGGCGCGGCTACTTCATGCCATCCAGCGCGCTGCGAGCCAACTTCGCCAGCACGTCGCGCTTGCTCGCAGCGATCGTCACCAAGCATGCGCGCGCCTGCTGCCCACCGATCACCGCCAAGACCCGAATCAGATGAGGCGCCACTCCACCCCACGATTCGCGGTATTCAAGCAAGCGAGCCGCGATAGGCGAAACGGCTTCCTTGGCGTCGAGGTGCGCGAGCCCCTTGGCCGTTGCCATGTAGAGACCAGCATCCACCTCCGTCTCGAGCCGGTTCAGTAGCAAGGCACGAACCTGCGGCGTATCGGCGACTCCGAGCCCCTCAAGCACCGACCACGAAGCGTAGTTCGCCAGAGGGTCACCCGACGCTAGCGCGATCAGGTACTTCTCGTCACCTGGATGCCACGTCGCCTCCAGCATCCGCCAGCTTTGCCAATGGCTGTTGCCAGCTTCAAGCAGCACACACACCGCCTGAAAACCTTCGCTGCCAAACTTGGCCAACTGGACCAACTTGGCCTCGGTGTCCGGGTTGCGCTGCAACAATGCACCCGACGCCGCCAATGCCGCATCGATAGCCTGACCCGAGATACTGCGCTTGGCAGCGATCGCAAATGGATCGCGCGCGGCAGGTTGACCAGGTTGCTTACTATGCTGGACTTCTCCGCCACGATTGTTTGCGAGACTCGCATCGCTGGTCGTCGCAACGTGCAGCGATAGCGCGAGACCACGTCGCGCCATTTTTGGCCGCGGGAAGTTCACCTTGAGCTGCAGGAAGCGATCGCCATGGTCGTTCTCGATGGCCCACAGCACGCGCGTCGGCTGCACCTTGCCGTCAATGGCAAGTCGATCGATCACGACGTCACGGACCAGCCGATCACTCAGCGGGATACGTGTGTAAACCTTCATCGCCATGCCGCTCTCCCACCGAGCCGTCGGATCGCTGCACTGCAAATATAGTCCATGAACCCCAGCCTTGGCGCGCACCAAGAACTGTCCGTCGGCACCGGGCGACGTGGGCTCTTCCTTGATCGTGATCTTCAGCGGGCCTTCGTCCTTCAGTCCTGCAAACGGCACGCACGCGGGATCGCCGAACAGCACACCGCCTGTTGCGCCTTCCAGCATCATGTCGCGCACCGCATCGATGTTTTGGGGCACAGGATCGTTGTTCTTGATCTCCCGCAGCACCATGCGCTCTTCGCCAAAACCAAGGTAGCCGAGCACCGTCTTATCGTAGTCGCGGCGACGCGCCGTCCCGAGCGACATGCCGTCGACAATGAGCGCGACCAGATCGGTGTCGAGCTCAGGCCCCGCCGGCCGCGGACAAACGTAGGCGGTGTAGCCGACCACGCCCTTTTGCAGCAGCGTCAGACAGAAGCTCTCTTCGAACGGCACGTGCTCTTCGGTGATGCGCCTTCGCTGCCAGTCGCTGTCAAAATAGCGGTGCGTCGTGCCGGTGTAGCAAGCGACGTTGAGGGCGACGGTGCCCGTCAGGTCCAGGTCCTTCAGATCGCGGTAGTCAGGACCGCCATGCACTTCACGAGGATAGCCGTGGCCCACGAACGTCAGAGTGTCGCGACCACTGACTCTGGGAAGTTGCTTGGCCAAGAACTTCCGATCCCGCCCCGTTTCTGGAAATCGATCTTCGCCGGCGGTGTAGATCCGCAGCGTATCGAGCATGCGGTCTCGCAATCGGAACCCCTGGGTTCGCACCACGGACCGCTTCACGCCACCGGCAACGACCGTGTGCGTCAGCTCGCCGGACTTCGGCAAACGGTCCGTGCCGCGCTTCGCAAGCGCCAGAGCCTCTTCGCCACGAATGCCTGTGATGTAGCCGAACGCAAAGTCGACAAACGGGTCATCATCGATTTCGGACGCAAGCTGCAGGAAGCGCCGCTGGAACGCGAAGTCGATTTGCTCCGGGCGCATAACCAGCGCGACATAGCGCGGCTGCATGTTTTCTAGCGCCTGTCGAACGGGTTCGAGATCACCAGGCTGAAACCGCACCAGCCGAGCGTGATGATGGTTCTCGAGATGGCGGGCAGCCAGATCAAATTCGCCCTGCGCCTCGACGGCAGCAAGCACAACGTAGTCGACCTGTTGGGCGATGGCGGTTCCGACGAACAGCAGCGATAGCAAAAGGAAAAGTATGCGCATGGAATCCTTCTTGACGGTCTTTGCCACGACATCATACCGAGAATCATGCGGCTAAACGTCGCGTTGGTGCATCAACCCAGGTCCGGCAGGAGCGTGGCCGCAGGCGCTATGAATCGCTGGATCTGTAGCCGCAGAAAAGGGCTCGGGGCAGTTCAGGGCATTGCCCGAATGCGCCACTCAGATGCACTATTCAGTGCCGTTGCATGCCGCTGATCCATCGACTCGGCTGGTTCCACAACCGCACACCGTTGGCATCCAATTCCCGAAGGAAGCCTTCTCCCCCCACTAGCAAGTGACCGTTCGGTAGGTATTCGGCAACGCTCGGGATGTCGACGTCTGTAAACGACTGCAGAACCTTGCCCAACCTGTCCACGATCTGCACTCGGCCCGGCTTGTGACTCACAATCAACGTACGGCCACCGGTCAACCGTCGAGCACTTGATGGCTGTTTCCAAGTGAGCTTCCAAACGATCTGCTTGTTGCGATCCACCTCGAATACGCGGCCGGCATCGACATCTTGCAACGAGTAGTCAGCAATCAAAGTGTGCCCGTTGACTAGGCGCTGGCATGACACGGGACGAAACTCGCGGCTCTTGTCCTTGTAGCCCCACAGTTCCTTGCCAGCCGCATCGACCTCGAACACCCGATGAGTCGCGGCACTAGCAATGAGTGTGTTACCGCTGACAAGTCGCTCGACATCACTGGCAACAACATCCGGATACGACCAGACGGTTACACCCGAAGTGGCCAGTTCGCGAACGCCGATCTTCGTCGCAACAAGGTAGTTTCCGCTCGCTAAGAGTCGACCCGAACGGAGTTCCGGGAGGTCGCCCAGCATCAGTCGCTCTTTGCCGCGTCCATCCATCTCGATCAACTTCCCATCGGCAAAATCAAAGACGAGTAAGAACCCGCGGCCACCCCGAATGGCATCCGCCGCGCTCTGCACGGCAAGCGCCAACTTCGCATCCTTGCCCGACTCTACCGCCAGGATTCGCGACAATGCGGGCTTGCCGTCTTCGCCGAGAAAGCCAAGCGTGCGAATGGCGAAGACTCGAATCTCAGGTCGTGGATCAGCCAAACATCGGACCAAACTCTCGACCGCCTTCGGTCCCAATGCGACCAGCCGTTCCATTGCGAGATCGCGCCTCGCAGGCAACTCTAGTTGCTTGATCCAGTAGTCCGGAGTTGCTGGCAGCGGACGATCTTGGCCTGCTGCAAGACAGCTCAAGAGCCCGATCGCGAGAGTGATCTGGATGCTTTGCATGGTGCTACCCGAAAGCGTAGCAGGCGATGCGCCTCCGACCGCTGCCGCATCGCCGATCCAACTGTGCGCTAGGAGTCTGCGTCACGGGAGGCGAATCGACCAGGTGCGTGACGTTCGCACCGGGTTGGTTCGCCGAAACGCAGTCGAATCGGTGGATTCGGCGAG
>JBNMNW010000327.1:0-6273 GCA_051278165.1 Planctomycetota bacterium
GAACTACACCGGTTCGCACCTCGAACTGGTGCTGCCGCACGCGTTCGTCGCAACCGCCAGCTACCCGCTGGTCTTGGATCCACCGATCTCCAGCGCAATCGTCACGTCCAACACCAAGCCGCTGCGACATCCCGACATCGCCTACATGCCGGGCAGTGATCGCTACCTGGTGGTCTGGGAGCACGCGTACTCCGCGTCCGACGAGGATATCCACGGTCGCCTAGTGAGCGGCGACGGTACTCCTGTCGGTAGCCTGATCTTCATCGACACGAGCGGCACCCGCGAGCGCAACCCCACCGTGTGCGCCGTCGCCATGAGCGGGCAGTTCGTCGTCGCATACGAATACAGCGCCCCGTATCCTTTTCCAGCCGGCAGCACCATCGACAGGATCCAGGCCCGGACGGTGCACCCGGCGACCGGCAACCTCGGCTCAAGTACGGCGCTGACGGCCTCGACTATCGGCCTCAACGTTCGCGACAAGAGCCCTTCCCTCGGCGGCGATTCGTCCTACGTGGACGACGAGTGCATCCTCGTCTTCGAGAGCGAGAGCCAGGACTTCGTCAAGTCCCGCGAGTTCAACGTCTCGACCTCCGGCACGCTGACGGAGTATACCTCCCGCCGTCAAGACATCGGGATTTGCGGCTCGGGCGTGGGCGCCAATTCGAATCCCAAGATCTCCAAGGACGCGGGCGCCGGCGGCGCGTTCGCGATCACGTGGATCCCCTACGGCTACATTGGCGGCTGCGGGGTGCAGCCCTGTGGTGAAGTCCAGTTGAGGGTCCGCTTGATGGACCGGAACTCGAACCCGCTCAGCATAGCCGCTGCCCTATCCGGAGCGCGCATGCGGAACCCCCAGGTCTCCGGCGACGGCCAGATCTTCGTCATGTTGTGGGAACAGGCCGCCACCAGCGGATCCAAGCAGGACATCTGGGGCGCACGACTGGGGGTCCCGGCGAATCCCACGAGCTTGCCGATCCTATACAACGCCGGAGCCATCTTGGCTGATTCCAACTGGGATCACACAGACCCCGCCGTCGGACTGTATGGCGATCAAATACTGGTCGGGCTCTCGAGAGAACGGAACGCACCGCGAGGTCCTTACACGCAGTCGGGTGAGTTCGACGCGACCACTATGACCCAATCCGGACCGTGGTACGGGCTCGGCAGCATCGCCAATTACTCGCACAACCTTGAGTCCGCGATTGCCATGCGCCTGCCGGCCACCAGCGTTGGGCTTGATGGGCTCATCGCGTTCCGCCAAAGCATCATCGTCGGTGGCTCGGTGCAGAGCGCCGACATCCGCGTATGGCGGCACCGTGAAGCCGCATCCAGCACCACCTTCGGCAGGGGTTGCTCGGGCGGCTCCGACGCGTTCTACGAACTGATGTCGGGCAATGCGTTCGACCTCAGCGGTTCGGCGATGCGCCTGGTCAACAACGGCACGAGCTACACTGCCCAGCCTGGGGGCACGTATGTGACGCCGAACTCTGGAGCAACCACGCTGAATACGGGCTCCTTCACGATCTCCCCCGTGGGCCTGCCGGCTCCCTTCCCCTACCCCGGCGGTTCGGCGTCGACGATGCTGGTGTTCTCGGACGGTATCGTCGCGGTCAATGGCTCGCTCAGCACCGCTCCTGTGCCCGCTGTCAATCCATGGCTCGCATCAGCAAATGCCCGATTCGGGACCTGGCACGACTTCGACGTGCCAAGCGGGGGCGAGATCAAGGTTTGGGTGTCAGTGACACAACCCACCTTCTACGTCACGTGGATCGACGTGCACAGCGCGGGCACGACCGATGACAACACGTTTCAGATGCAGTTCGATCTTACGACTGGCGACGTCACGATGGTGTGGGAGTCCATGGTTGCGTCCGGGGGGCCGTGGTTGGTCGGCTACGCGAGTGGCAACGGGGACGTGGACGGTGGCAACGTCGACATCTCGGCTAGTCTGCCCGGCTCGTTCCCGGTGGGTCTGCCCGACTTGCAGCTCGATGCCACGCCGCCCGCGCTCGGTTCCACCTGCGTGATGACGACCACCAACGTCCCGTCGACCGGCCTCATCGCTTTGCAGACTCTGAGCGTTGCGCAGGTGAATCCCGGTATCAGCCTCGGGTTCCTCGGCATGCCAGGCTGCACTGCCTACGCCAACCTTGACGCGGTCTACACGATCCCGGTGGCCGGTGGAGTCGCAAGCTTCTCGCTGCCGATCCCCAATCAGGCGAACCTCGTGGGCTATACGCTGACGGCGCAGAGTTCGGTCTTCGATCCGACTGCCAACGCATTCGGGTTCATCAACTCGAACGGTGTGTTGCTGAAGCTCGCCTACTGAGGAGGGGTGTAGGCCGATTCGCGCCGCACATTGCACGTCCGGCACGTCTCGTAGAAGCGCAAAGCCCCTTTGCTCGGAGCTTCGATCTACAAGCGAAGGCCTCCCCGGTTCAGTGAGTCTTGCCTGATACGATTTCAGTCAGAAACTCAGCATGCTCTCACTAATAGATTTCCATCTCACAGAGATTGCGACTTGTGTGTTGTTGGTCTGGGCGGCGATCCGCGGACTCCGCCAATGGTTCTCCGGCCCCAAGATCAGAGGCGCGAGGCGCACGCAACCGCTGAAAAAAATCGCGAGCGAGCTCGGCTTAGATTTTGATGCGGCGCCCGACCACAACCACCAGCACAAGTTCCCTCAGTTCGGGTGCTTCAACCGCGGCGAGACCAGTTTCGCAAGGAATACGCTGCGTGGAACGATCCAGCTGTTTGGCGCCGACCGTGAGATTGTCGCTGGTGACTATCGCGCCTATGACGAAACCACCAACGATAACTTCAGCTACTTGATTCTGCGCATGTCGCGGCGCACGCCATCGTTGTTGATTCGGCCTACAGGTCTACTTAGCAAGCTCAAACGGGCGGTGGGACGTTCCGGCATCTAGTTCGAGTCGGCCGCCTTCAATCGCAAGTTCTCAGTGAAGTCTTCGGAAGAGAGCTTCGCCCGCGAAGTGCTGCATCCGGGCATGGTCGACTTCTTGTTGCGTGAGAAGCCGCGCGTTATCGATATCGCAGATCGAGCCTTGTTGATCACCGATGGCCGTCGTCAGTGGGGCGCTTCGCAACTCAAGGCGCAAGTTCGCTTCCTTAGCGAGTTCTGCGAGCGACTGCCGCCGGAGCTCTATCGCAAGCTGGGCGTCTGAGTCTTGGCGGTGACCAGTTTGCTGGTCGCTGGGTGGGGCATGGCATCGCCTTGAGGTAGGCGTTGGTGCATGGATCCAAAACCACAAGACCGTTGCCGCCAGCGTCCTGATTCAGACGCCAACCGCGAACGATGCGGCGTTGGTGCATGGTGCGCGGGCTCCTGCGATCGTTGATCACACGGGTTCAGAGTAAGCAACTCGAGCTAGCGTTGCAGTTCAGCCCGAACGTTCCCCGTGCCTGATCGATAACGTGCGCTGGCGCCAGATTCTGACCAGCCTGGTTGGTAACACCATCAGGTTGGCGGTCGTCGTCGTCGAACGAGATGTCACCCTGCTAGCCTGACAATCACCAACCACTACCCTGATTCGCATGCACAGACTCAAGGTCCGCATCCTGGTGTTCGAAGACGTCGAGGTACTCGACTTTGCCGGGCCCTTCGAGGTGTTCTCGCGCACGCGCCTGGTGGCGGGAACGGAATCGCGCAAGACCGAGGAGAGCGCCCCATTCGAGGTGGCGCTCGTCGCCCGCGAGCCTGGCGTGGTTCGGGCCACGGGCGGACTTGTGGTCGTTGCAAAGCACGGCTTCGACGAAGCGGAAGCCGAAGGCATCGATATACTGGTTGTGGCAGGCGGCTTTGGCACTAGGCCTCTGCTTGAGGATCGCGAGGTGCTCGAGTGGATCCGTCGCAACGCAGCAAGCACCCAGCTCGTGACCTCGGTGTGCACCGGCGCCTTGCTGCTCGCCAAGATTGGCGCTCTTCGCAACAAGCGAGCGACCACCCATTGGGCCGCCCTCGATCAGTTGGCCGAGATCGATCCGACCATCGACGTGCGCCGGGAAGAGCGCGTGGTTGAAGACGGCATACTCACGTCAGCTGGCGTCTCGGCGGGCATGGACATGGCCCTCCGCGTCGTCGAGTCCCTTCATGGTGCGGGCGTCGCCAGCGAGACCGCGCACTACATCGACTACCGGGTGTAGGTGGTTTCCATGCCGTCTAGATTTGGTTGGCAATGAAGACGTTCGCCGAGACCAGTGATCGCCAAGCCAATGCTCGGCGATCGCCGCGCGAGCACCGTAGCGGCATAGTCTGTCCAGCTGATCACGATCATGCGCCGGCTCTGGCAACGATGTGTCTGAGGCTTGCGCCTGCGTGTGGCATTGATTGGTTACGGTCATGCCCCGGTCTTCTAGAATCCGGCGACCGCAATCCCCATGGCAGCCAACAACCCATCGCTACGTGCCGAGGCGTTGATCACCGACTACCTCGAGCAATTGGTAGCCGGCAAGCAAGTCAACTTCGACGACCTTCGCCTGGCCAATCCGGATATCGCGGACTTCTTGCACCAAGCGCTGCAGGCTCGGCTGGGCAAGACTGTGAACTCCGACCCGGCGGCCACCATGGCGACGCAGTTCTCTGTTGATCCAGTGTCTGGAGATTCGGTTGCCGCAGATCCGGTTGCCGAGGATCCGGTGCTGATTCAGGCCGCCCCGCGGTATCCGGAAACTCGATCGCGCGTCGGCAGAATGAGTTATGTCGGCCACTTGCATGCGGATGATTCGCCCAGATGGCCGCCCGTCTTGCCCATCCAGGCGTAGCAGGTGGACAGCAGCACATCGAGGTCGATGGGCTTGCTTGTGTAAGCGTCGCAGCCGGCGGCCTCGCACTTGGCGCGGTCCTCCGCCATCGAGTGGGCGGTCAGGGCCACGATCGCCAGTGTGCTCTTGCGATGGCGGAGCGTTCTGGCCAGGGTGTAACCGTCCATCTCGGGCATCTGCATGTCGGTTAGCAGCAGATCGAACGGCGTTCCGGCGGCCGCGGCCTGATCGAGCATTTGCAATGCGATGCGTCCGTTGTCCGCGATCTCCACGTGAGCGCCCGCCTTGCGGAGATGGAAGCAGATCAACCCCTGATTTTCGGGCCCGTCCTCCGCGAGCAGGATGCGACCGGTGAGTCGGATCGCGTGGTTCTGCTCCGCTGCCTGAGCGGCGTGGCGGTCGACCGCTTCCATCCGGTTCACCATCATCGCACCAGGGGCGAGTTCGAGCGGTAGGTCCACCTCGAAGCAGGAGCCCTCGCCGGGTGCGGTGCGCACCAGTTTGACGGTGCCGCCCATGAGCGCGGCTAGGCGGCGGCAGATGGTCAAACCAAGCCCTGTGCCGCCGTACTTGCGGGTGACGGTCTCATTGGCCTGGCTGAAGGCCTCGAAGAGTTCGTCAGACTGTTCGGGGCTGAGTCCGGGGCCGGTGTCCTCAATCGCGAGCATTAGGCACTTCCGCAAGCGTGCCTACAAGTGGGCTTGTGGCAGTGTGCAAGTATTGAAGCGATGGACTTGGCCGGTGATTCGTTCCAATCGGCTGAGCATGGCCGAGAAGTGGGGCTTCCTGCACTTTATGGGATTCTTCCCATTGCAGACGCTCGCGCTCCTCTACACGGTGTTGGCATTTTTGGTCGCGCCATTCGTGTTGTCTGCCGATTGGGGACAGTTCGTCCTGTCGTTCATTGCAGGCTCTGTCATGCCATTGCTGATTTTCCTGCCAGTGCTTGCGTTTGCATTCGGCGAACGCTGGTGGCGAGGTCTCCCGTCGTTCCTTGGCGTTTGTTGGTTGTGTTATGGCGCGGCTGACTTCCCAACTGCGCGAGGCACCCTGCATGGCCTGAGCAGCAAGGCACGGCGCTGGGTTCCTACCAATGGCGTCACTGGCGGAGCTGACGGTTCGATGTTCGCAGAAGCGGCCTTTGGTGCCGCGATCCTACTTGTGCCGTTGTGGAGGTTCCCAGAGATGTTGTTGTCACCACTGACGCTATTGATTGCGGTCAAGTTCTTGCTGTTGCCCACGATTGGCGAGCTCTACCAGGATGGGGTAAGCGCCGAGCAACTACCCAGGAAGCTGCCTCTGCGAATCCCGCGGATGTTGCGCATTGGTCTCGCCCTGATGCTGGTGCCCGCATTGACTTCGCAGAGCGTGCCGTCTACGAACAGCGTGCCCTCTACGAACAGCGTGCAGGTTCGTGGCGACCAGTTGCTCGTTGACGGCCAGCCATTCGTGGTGAAGGGAGTGCACTATGGGCCCTGGCGCCCGATGACG
>JBNMNW010000328.1:0-6253 GCA_051278165.1 Planctomycetota bacterium
TGACAGGAAAATTGGCGGCAGTTCGTCAGCTGCCTGAAGTGTGGAGGAATGGTTGGGCGGCGATCAGATTGTTGTCACCGGCAGAGGGCGAAGATGTGGTTTTTTGTCCAGGCACCGTACCGACTTCTATATCGTCAGTGGTCGATGAGTGACGTTCTGCATAGTTCTGCCAAGCCTAGTTCGACCGAGTTTCGCGAGAATCGCGAGCACCACCTGCGCACGATCCAGGAGATCGAGGGGCATGTAGCCAAGGCTAAGCTTGGCGGCGGTGAGGAGGCGTGTGCAAGGCACCACAAACGTGGCAAGCTGCTGCCGCGCGAACGCATCGACGCGTTGTTGGATCCGGGGACACCGTTCTTGGAACTGTCATCGCTGGCTGCGAACGGGCTCTACAAGGATGCGGCACCGAGCGCTGGTGTGGTCACTGGGGTCGGCTTGGTCGAAGGGCGTGAGGTGATGATTGTCGCCAACGACGCGACCGTGAAGGGCGGCACCTACTTCCCGATGACGGTGAAGAAGCACGTGCGCGCTCAAGAAGTCGCGCTCGAGAACAACCTGCCGTGCATCTACCTGGTCGACTCAGGCGGCGCGTTCTTGCCATTGCAGGACGAAGTGTTCCCCGACCGCGATCACTTCGGCCGCATCTTCTATAACCAAGCGCGCATGTCCGCGGCGCGCATCCCGCAGATCGCGGTTGTGCTCGGTTCGTGCACGGCCGGCGGCGCGTATGTGCCGGCGATGAGCGATGAGAGCATCATCGTCAAGGGCAACGGCACGATCTTCCTCGGCGGCCCGCCGCTGGTGAAGGCCGCGACCGGCGAAGTCGTTTCGGCCGAAGACCTCGGCGGCGCTGATGTGCACACGCGCTTGAGCGGCGTTGCGGACCATTTCGCGGAAGACGAACCGCACGCGCTCGAATTGGCGCGTTCGATCGCTCGTCACCTCAACACGCAGAAGCCGCAGCAGCTAGCGATGCAGTCGGTGGAAGAGCCGCTCTACGATCCCGAAGAGCTGCTCGGAGTGATCCCGAAGGACACGCGCACGCCGTATGACGTTCGCGAAGTGATTGCGCGCCTCGTCGATGGCAGCCGCTTCCATGAGTTCAAGTCGCGCTACGGTGCGACGCTGGTGACCGGCTTCGCGCACATTCACGGCATGCCCGTCGGCATCGTGGCGAACAACGGCATCCTGTTCTCCGAGAGTTCCCAGAAGGCCGCGCACTTTGTGGAGCTTTGCAGCCAACGCAAGATCCCCCTGCTGTTCCTGCAGAACATCACCGGCTTCATGGTTGGTCGGAAGTATGAGACCGGCGGCATCGCCAAGGATGGCGCCAAGATGGTGCAGGCCGTCGCTACGGCACAGGTCCCGAAGATCACCGTGTTGGTTGGCGGCTCGTTTGGCGCCGGCAACTACGGCATGTGTGGCCGCGCCTACCAACCGCGCTTCCTGTTCACATGGCCCAACTCGCGCATCTCTGTGATGGGCGGCGAGCAAGCGGCCAGCGTGTTGGCGCAGGTCAAGAAGGACCAGCTCGAAAAGAAGGGTGAGAGCATGTCCGCCGAAGAGGAGGCCGCGTTGAAGGCGCCGATCCTAGAGAAATACGAGACCGAAGGTCATCCGCTCTACGCGACGGCGCGCCTCTGGGACGACGGCATCATCGACCCGCGCCAGACGCGGTCGGCGTTGGGGTTGGCGTTCTCCGCGACCCTCAATCAAGAGATCCCGGACTGGCAGGCTCCCGTCTTCCGGATGTGATCTGCCGGTCGTGAGGCTGCCGCGCCTCGCTTGTGGTTTGAACCGGGTACAGTACGCAAGGCTGCTTCGGCTATGGTGCTTGGCTCATGCGCGAGTTTTCCGAAGATCTTTCCCCTGCCGAGAAGAAGGTCCTGCAAGACGTTCTTGAAGAGGGTGTGCACATCGTGCATGTGCCTCGTAGCGACGATGGGCCTGCCTTTTCGGCGACGATTGGGCTGTGGTTCCACTTCGAGCAGCCTGAAGTGATGGTGTTTGGAATGCCTGAAGAGGTTGCGGAGGACTTGCTGAATGGGGTCGCCGATGCCGCTGATGAAGGCCAACGCTTCAAGCATGGCGAGGAACACAAGAAGCTGTTGGTCGGCTACGCGGTGCGGTTCTTTGACGTGCCAAAGGAAAAGGTCGCCGAATACCTCGGCACGGCGCAGTGGGCGTACGCCGGCAAGGAGTTTCCGGTGTTGCAACTAGTCTGGCCGGACAAGCAGCAGCGCTGGCCGTGGCAAGAAGGGGTTCGCGATGGCTTCCGTAACTCGCAGCCGATCCTCGGGTCGCTCGACGCGTGAGCCAGCAGCGCCACAAGTTGGCGAGCGGCTACTTCCTCGCCTTCTTCTTCTTCCTGTTCGCGATGCTGTTGTGGCTGCGCGGCATGGGCAAGTTGTTGTTGCCGGCTGCGTTACTTGCGGTCATTGGCTACGGCGCGCATCGCATCATCAAGAAGATCCGCGAGCCGCTCGAGGATGCTGAGTAGCTAGCGCGCCATCACGAACTCAAGTGGTTCGTGACCGGCGTTGCCAACGCTCTTGAGCGTCAGGATCTCTGGGGACTTGTCGATCACTAACGGCCCCGTGCCGAACGGATCGTCCAGCGGCTTACTCTCGACGCCGCGATGCATGTCGAGCGCCATGCGCAGTAAGCGCACCTTGCCGAGTGAGTGGCGGATCGACGCCTCACACGGCACCACGTTGGGAAACACCATTGCCGCGACCTCGTTGCCGCTGTCGCGAACCTCTTTGGTGATCTGGTCGAACAAGCGTTGGCGAGTTTGCCAGTCCGTTGTGCCGCTGTTGTTCAGGCGGTTGTAATTGACGGACGTCATCAGCACCGCATCGGCAAGCATCCAGCGCGCGGATAAGCCGTAGCGCCATGAGCCGCCGGCAACCCAGTCCGCTTGACTCGATTGCTGTTGGAACTGTTCCGTCAGGAACAGCAACTCGCGATCGGTTGGCAGGTTCTCGGGCATCTTCGCATCGAGCTTGGCCAGGCCCGCAGCGAGCGCTGCGGCCGCATCCGGGTCAAGCGCTCGCAGCGCCTCATCGGTCCACGGTTCGATGGCGATCGCGACCATCGCCACGCTGATCATTTGGTGGAGCAGCAAGCCATCGCTGAAGACGTCTACCGCCATGCCCAATGAGTCGAGGCTGACCTCAACGCTCGCCATATCGTCGCCAGCGCGGCGCAGGTATCGCGTTTCGAATGCTGCTGCGTTGCTGACCCAGCGGTAGTTCAGGAAGTTGATTGTCCTGGCGGCGTCAAGGTTGTCTCGGTCAACACGCAGGCGGCTCGCGTGCGCGCCGGCCCGCAAGGCGGTCAGTGCTGGCTGCCACGCGTCTCGCAGTTCGCCGGCCATCGCTGCAATTTGCTCGTCCGATTTGCCGACTAAATCACCCAGCGATTCATCGTCCTTGAGCACGCCGCTCATGATCTCGGCAGCCTGCTCGTAGTGCGTGAACGCATGCCCATCGCCCGCAACACCCCACAGCGGTTCGCGTGTGTCTGGCTGTGCTAGCCAGCCGGCGTGCAGCGCCTTGTGCGTGTCACCCATCGCATGCCAGCTAGAACTGGTCTTTGACTGCACAATCGCAGCGGACGTCATCAGCAAGGCGACTGCAGATACAATGCCGCCAATCATGCGGCGCTGGCGTTTGTGTAGAGCTTTCACGCACGTTGCTATCGGTCCGTTCAGCTCATTATTGGCTATACTGATGGCATGAAGTCCCTGCTTGCGATTGCTCTCGCTGGTGCCGCGATGACACCGTGCCTTTGGGATAGCGACACGCTCGACACCGAGCTGCGTGGCTTGCCCGAATCGTTTGACTTGATCGTCGGCAAGTGGCATCGCCACAGCGACGCATACTACGAAGACCGCGTGACCAAGCTGACCGCTAAGGCGACGTTGACGCTGGTGGACCTCGACGATCTCGCGGTTGCCTATGAGCATCTCGAGAAGCGCGATCTGGCGATCGAGACCATGGCGGACAAGGCCAAGGCGTTGGCGGCCAAGCCGGACAAGGAACATCAGTATCGCTATCACGCGAACCTCGGCACGTTCTACGCGCACGCCGGCAGGTTCGAGGATGCGCTGCGTGAGTTGCGAACGGCAGTCGAGATCAACCCGGACGCGCACTTCGGTCGCGAGGTGTTCCAGATCGAGTTGATCGAATACGTCGCTCACGCCAAGAAGGATCCAACGGTGTGGACGCTGCACAGTTGCTTGCGTCACGCGGGCTACTACTTGCCGTTTATGGTTGGCAGGGGCAGCGTTAGTTCGGACCCCGTGACGTCTAGGGAGCGACCAGGATGGAGCGGCAACCGCGACCTTGACTGGGATGCAGCCCACAAGGCTCTGGCCGGCATGTTGCGGTTTGGTGGTCTCGAAGCAGCCGAGCTGTATCGCGGGTTAGGCGAGCTGTACTTGTCGAAGGAGAACCTCAACCTTGCATGGTGGGCCTACGGTCGCGCCATCGAACGCGGTCATCCGGCAGCGGACAACCTGGAGCTGATTCGTAAGTCGATCGAGAGTCACTGGAACGAAGCGCGTCCACACAACAAGACTGGCCACGTCAATCCGACCAAAGCCGACTACGGCAAGCAGCGTTCGGCAGCTGACCAGTGGCTCGCGCGATTCCAGCAGGCAGAGGCGGAGGCGATTACACGCGGTGAAGACCTGCGTTCGGATGCAGCGCTCAAGTCACTGCTGAACGTTGCCAATGGCATCGCGCCAAGCGGTGCGGATGCGAAGACGGCGACGCTCGGTTGGCGCGCGATGACGTTGATCAGTTGCCTGTGCCTGTTCGGGTTTCTGTTCTTCTTGCGGGCACGTGCGGGACAGGCATGAACTCCAGCTATCCGCGCGACATCCCGCCGCTGTGGTTGCTGTTGACGCTGGTGGCGATGGTGACGCTGCACTTCACGATGCCACTACAGATGTTGGTGTTGGCTCCATGGCGGCAACTCGGTTGGATCGGCATTGCTGGCGGCGTGCTGTTGGTCTTGCTCAGCGCCATTCGATTCAAGCGAGCCGGCACTGGGGTGCGGCCGTTTAGCGAAGCGACCACGGTGGTGTCCGGCGGCGCGTTCCGTTGGACCCGCAACCCGATGTATCTCGGCATGGTGACCGTGGCCGTCGGTGTGGCTATTTGCCTCGGGAGCGCCTCCCCGATGTGGCTGCCCGTGATGCTGTTTTTTGTCCTCGATCGGCGCTTTGTTAGACGTGAGGAAGAGTTCTTACGTGACTCACAGGGCGAGGCTTACGACGAATACCGCAGGTCGGTCCGACGCTGGATCTGAAGCTCCGGTGCGCATTGCTCCCTGACGCGATTGCCTAGCTCGTCTCCAAGACGTGCTCGCCGGCCCGGCGACGCATCTACTGGAGACCTCACACAATGTTGAAGCTAGCGTCCCTCTCTTCGCTTCTTGCCGTCAGCCTGGTTCTGACCAGCTCACTGACCGCCCAGATCAGGCGACTGCCTGGCCTTCCGGTCGTTTCACCGCCAGCTGGCGCGCCTGGATTAGCCGCCCAGCCGCTGTTTGGAAACGAGACGAGCGCTCGGCCGTTACGTGGCGTCAAGATCACGACCCCCTCGCGTAAGTCCGTCAAGCCCGACCCCGCAACGAGCGGCGTCAAGAAGAAGGGCAAGGCGCTCAAGGCGGCGATCAAGAAGGTCAAGGCACTGCCTTGGAACAAGCGACTCAAGGACGCACAGACGAAGTCGCGTCAAAGTGGCAAGCCCATCCTGATGCTGCAAACGCTCGGCGAGATCGGCGGCCTTGCTTGAAGCGCGTTGCAATCTCTGCGGGGCGTGACCCTGCCGAACAACGACGTCATCGATTTCATTGGCACCCGCTTCGTGCTTGCTCATCGCAACATCAATAAGGACGACCACGTGGGGATGTCGAACGGTTACAGCACGAGTCAGTCGGCCGTTGGCACGACCAATGGTGCTGGCCCGCGCAACGTGCAGTTCTTGATCCTGGCTGCGGACACGACGGTGCTTCATGCACTGCCTGGCTTCTGGCATCCGGAAGATTTGATTCACGAGCTGCAGCTCGCGTTCGAGATCAACCGCCTCTACCTGGATGCGCAGAAGACCTACAGCCAGAAGGCGAAGATGTTCGAGCTGCTGCACAAGACGCACATGCGTCGCCATGGTGCAGACGCCATCCGTCGTGGCCACTGGCAGGACTTCGACCGCCATGTTGAAGTTGCCCGCGTGAAGCGTGA
>JBNMNW010000329.1:0-6246 GCA_051278165.1 Planctomycetota bacterium
GACCGAACTTGGAATGTCTGCGTCGTACGCGGTTAGGATGTGAATCGCGGCGTTTGCGCGAGCGGTCTGTTGAAGATCGGCTTCGTGCACCAACGCCCCTGTGACTCGTTCAAAGATCAGAGGGCGGGCCAGAACGGCTCGGGCACGCTGCAGGTCGCGGCCATATCAGCACGTGCATCCTGAACGTGCGCAGCACGTCACTACGGCGTGAGGCCGACGATGACGCGGGTGTAGCCCGAGAATGTGATGCTTCCGGGTTCGCTCGGATCGAGTTGCAGCCACTGCCCGTAGGCCTTGGTTCCATCAAGCGCAGCCGTGTTCGGGATCGGCAAACCGTAGAGACCGAGGCCGGAACCGCCAACCGGCACACCAAGGATGACCGTCGCGCTGACAAAGGCCTGGCAGTTGGTCCAACCGAAGTTGGTCAACGACAGCGGCAACGGGAAGCTGTTGTCAACGCCGAGCGCGATGAAAGCGATCGAGTTTGGAATCGCATCCGCAACTACGAACTGGAACGTCGAACCGCGATTGCCATTGCCAAGATGGCTACCCCTGAGCCGGCCACAGCTGGCACCGTGTTCGCTGGCGTTTGCACAGTTGAAGCTCGCCCGCATGCGCAAGGCGCTGGTCGAACCAACCGTGCCACTCGAAGGCGTAGACGACCAAACGGCGTTGTAGACGCGCGGCTCGTGATCCGACTTGTGGAACAGGCCATTCAGACTGCCCGTCGTTGTCTGCACGTTGCCGCGAGCAATGATGTCGACAACAACATCCGACGTCCCGTTGTAGTTGAACGAGGTCTGCAGCCCGATCTCGCGCCACAGGCCATCGGCGTAGTTGAAGCTGTGGTTATTGGAGTTCAGCACCAATACCGATGAAGGCAAGTTGACACCAAACGAGCTCGACAACTGGTGCCCGGCCGGAACATGCGCCATGCGAACCTGAAGGTTCGTGTTGAAGTGTCGACCACTGCTCTGACCAGAGAAGGCCAAGCCGGAGATGGCGCCAGAAGCACCCAGCTCATCGCTGCGCAGGATCGTCTGGTAGCGCATGTTCGAGCCTGTATCCGTGGTCTTGCGATACCGGAACATGATGTTCGCCGAGCGTGGTGTGTACACTGTACTGCCACCAAAGGCGCCATTAGTGGCCGCACCGGCGTCAATCTGCACAGTCGAATCGCCAACGGTAGTGGCCGTGCCGGTGTAGCGGTGGCCAAAGTTGTTCGCGACGATCGCGAAGCCATAGGTGCCGACCGACAGGTAGAACGGGCGAGCCAATTCGATCTCGCTCTCCTGGTCCTGCGCGACGGCTGTGCCGCTACCGGCAGTCGTCGCCGTCCAAGATGAGGCGCTGGTCTCAAATCCGACGTGCGAACCCGTCTTGCGATAGACATCGCAGAAGATGTCCGTGCCGGCACCAATGCCGGTATTCACGCGCAGACCATGCACGTAGATCGGGCTGGCAACGGTCAAGTCAAAGTAGACCGTGCCGCCAACCGCGCCACCATTGTTGCTGGCAAACGTCGTAGTGACAGTCGTCGGGTTGTAGCCACCCCACGGGAAGTAGTTGCCGCTGGAGTTGCTCGGACTGACGTCCGGGATGTAGCGTGCGCAACCAGATCCGTAGACACGGCGGGCACCGTTGACAACGAGCGCATAGGTCGCGTCGGTCGCGCTGGTCGCAACGTAGGCATCCTGCGCCAAGGTCGGGGCCGTGATGTGGGCGGTCCAGATACCCGGGATCGGGTTGACGAACACCGCACACTCGACCGTATCGCGCGTGTCACTAAAGCCACCGTTCGTCGAGAAGTTGTTCTGACCCGCGCCTTCGAGACCGCGGTTACCCCAGTAGGACAGACCCGCCGGCGAAACCACGCGCAGGTCGAGGTTGTTGACACGATCGAACGATGCCGCCGGGTTGCCAGCGGGGTCGAGATAGGTCATGCAGAACTTGGCTGAGGTTTCACCCGGCACGACTTCAAACTGGAAGGTGTGCGTGCCGCCTTGCGTGATCGTGACGTTCTCAGGGATGATCGCGATCTTGTCACGCCGATCGTAGAGACCGTCCAGGCTTGGAAAGCCCCAACCGACGTGCTCGCGACGGTTGTTGGTCGCGGTCAACGCATACATATCCGCACCCGCGATCATCAGAGCCTTGAGGGTCTGAGCGTAGGGGCGGTTCTGGAAGCGCGAGCCACCTTGCACGCGCGGCGTGTTGTTGAAGATGTGGTCGGTGTACATCTGCACCGCCAACGCATTCATGCCGGCGACCATCGGCGTCGCACCCGAAGTGCCTCCGAAGGTGCTCGTCCAGTTGTTGGTCGTGTAGCCACCGACATTCGGCGCCACTGCACCAGCCCAGTTGGGTTGGCCGGCGGTCAGGTCCGAAGTCCGAATGTCCTCGTAGTAGGCACTCAGGTCGGGCTTGTTGCGCGTATCGGCAGCCGGACCAATGGAGGCGCTCGGGTACGGCGCACTACCGGGACCGGGCCATGCCCAGGAGTCATCGCCAGCGTTGGCGTTGTTGCCGTGCCAAACACCGCCGACCGAGATCACGTTCTTGGCCCAAGCCTCCGGGCGAACCGAGACGTTCGTGCCCCAATTGGACATGCTCTGCGTCCACGGCAGGCGATGGTCGAAGACGATGTCGTCTGCATCAGCCGAGATGGAGTTATAAGAACCCGTCAATGCATTGCCCCACGACGAGGTCGTGATCATGCAGTTGCGCGTGTTAACGATATTGTTGATGACCGCGTTGCGCGACACGGTATCGGTGTCGTAGTTCGTGAAGAACGCAACCGCGCTGGGCGCAAAGCCGCGTGCCGAAGAGGTGCTCGTCCCGTTACCAAACACGATGCCGGCGGTGCAGTGGCCATGGCGATCGGTCTCGCCACCACTGAGCACGTTCACTGGGGTGGTACTGAAGTCCTGGTGGCCAGCTTCGAGCCCCTCGTAGATGTGCACGCGCACGCCGCTACCGGTATAACCGGCCATCGCTTCGATGGCGTTGGCACCACTCTGCGCGCGACCGTTGTTCATGTCGTTCTCTCGCTTGGACCAGCGATCGATCCATAGAACTTCGTTGAGACGAGCAGCCTGCAGCATCTGCGCACCGGTAAGATCCGCTGTGAAAAGTAGACCTCCGAGGTGCGTGTCGACGACACGACCACCGATCTGCCTGATATTGGCAGCAAGCGCAACCTTATCGCGGCGCTTGTCGACCATGACCATGTTGTAGCGGCGTGTCTCTACCGCCACGCCACTCAGGTATTCGCGGAGCAAAAACGGCTCGATTCGATACGCCGGTTCATACGCCCCGACCCATCGCACCTGAGCAACGGCATCGACGAGTTCCGAGGCCCCCGTCGGCATGTAGACGATGTGGCAGTCGTGCGGCAAGTAGCCCTTGATGACACCACCCGCGGCGCGCACAGCGTCACGATCTTCGTCCGTCGGCGTCGCATGGAACTGCACGATATGCAGGTCGACATCGGCACCTGCGCGCAACTCATTCGGCACCTGCGGCGCAGCCACCAGCGGATCGAATTGCGCGAAGTCGAGCATGACTCGTGGATCGATCGACGGAGAACGCTCGCTGCCATCTGGAGCCTGGGCGACCGCGAGGGTCGTTAGCAGTCCGAGAGCGAAGCCGGTGAGTAAAGATCGCATGGCTAGTGTCACTTGGGAACGAATTGAGGCGGGCTCCTGGGCCGCGCAGCGCGACGGGATGAACAGGGCTCGCTCCATGCCTATTAGGAGCGAGCTGAACTTCGCGCTGTAACGGTCGACTTGGAGGGGGCGGTACAAACTGCGGTCCAGACCACCCGAACCCGACCACCCCACGATCTCACCCCTGCGAGAATGCGTCAATCCGCAACTCGCCTGATGGAGTCGACAAGCCAATAGAAGACTTCTCGATTCGTTCGTTGGTCGGCGCGACGCCTAGCGGAACACGTAGGCGGCGCCGCTGTTGCTCGCGATCGAATCCTGTGCCGAGGAACCGACTGCGAGTTCCTTGTCGCTCAAAGCAACGCTAATGCCAAACCAAGCGTCGGCAGAAGAATTGGAGGCCTTTAGGAAGACGCGCTGGCTCCAGCTGCTCGGGCCTCGTTCGAAGACGTAGACGGCACCGCTGGCCGAGGATGAGTTGTTCGAACCGGGATTCGTGCCACTCGTTGATGACTGTTCTTGGTAGGCGCCGACGGCGATCATGTCGCCTTGGATCGCGACGTTGATTCCGAAGTTGTCACCAGCCGAGGTGTTGTTGCCAGCGATGATAGTTTCTTCGCTCCAGGCGGTGCCGTCGCGGCGGAAGATCCACGCCCGGTCGCTGTTGGAGCCGGATTCAGGGGAGCCTGCTGACCCCACGACCAAGCGGTTGCTGTCCATCGCGATGGCCAGGCCGAACGCGCCGACGCCACTCATATTCTGGGGCTTGATGTAGGCCTGCTCGGTCCAGTTGTTAGCAGAACCGGTGTAGACGTAGACCGCGCCGTAGTTGATGCCGGATTGGTTGGGAACGCTGTTGATGCCGCCAATCGAGCTGCGATCGCCGGCGCTGCTGACGGCGATCGTGTTGCCGTTGATCACGACCCTGGTGCCATAGGCGAAGGCCGGAGTCGACACCGTGTTGGAAGCACTCAGAGCTGCGCGTTCGGTCCAGGTCGTGCCACTGCGGGTGAACACGAAGGCTCCTCCCGAGTTGGATACTCCACTGACCGTGGCGGAGATGTCGCCGACTACCAGGGTGTCGCCGTCAAGATCCAGCGCGCGTCCGAATGCCCCGCCACTCTGGGCAGAACCGTTGAGGACCGCTCGCTCGAACCAGGTGCTGCCGGTCCGTTCAAACACCAAGGCCCGGCCCTGGTTGCTGCCAATGGCGAGCGTGTCGCCATCGAGCCCGAGGTCGCGTCCGAAGTACTCGTTTTGAATCGGGGCGCTTGCTTGGAGGCGACCTTCTTGAAGCCACGTTCCTCCGATGCGCCGGAAGACGTAGACGGCTCCTTGGTCGGTGAACACGCCGTCCCACGACTGCGCGCTGACTGCCATGGTGTCTCCATCGATAGCGATCCTGCTGCCGAAGTAGTCCTGGGCGCCGGTATCGCTCGCTTTGGAGTAGGCCCGCTCGAGGAACTCGTTGGCTACCGGGCGGGTGATCGCCACCGTGTAGTCGCGCTGCTCACCGAGCGCACTCTGCACGCGTACCTGCAGGCTGTTGGCGCCCTCATCTAGTGGGATCGGGTCGCTGGCCTGTCCAGACAGTACGGCCGTGCCGTTGATCGTGATCGTTGCCCCGCTACCCGAGGCGGTCGCCGTCACGACTACGTTGGATTCGAGGAAGCCAACGTCCGTTGCATAGGATGTTGTCGCTGGCAAGAACGCTGGTGACAGCGGGCCGGTGGACAGGGAGATCCCATCGAGCTCCGGCGGGAGTGCCCGGGTCACCGTGATGTTGTAGGTGCGATTCGAAGAGAGATCGTCGGCGACCACCGTGATCGTGAATACGTTCGGCCCCTCATTGAGTGGGAGCGGCTGCACGATGTTGCCATTGCCGAGCGATGTGCCGTTGAGCGAAATGTCGGAGCTGGAGGTGCCGCTGGTCGCCGACAGCGTCAGCTGCGAAACCGTCGAGGCCACCGTCGCGGTGTAGTTCAACGTGTCGGTGCTGAACGCCGGTGTCAGCGTGGCCCCAGCCAAATCGAGGATCGTCAGGCTGGAGATCGGGCCGCCTCCGCCGCCGCCGCCGCCATCGTCACCACCCCCGCTGCTGCTGCAGGAAACCAGAAGTAGAGGCACCATGACGAGGTAGAGGATTGCGCGAGCTATGGACATTGCTAGACGGGATAGGGAGGGGGACGACATGGCGCACCGCAATCGCGGGACGCCTCATGCCCACATCCGTCGTGCATGCCAAAGCCTAGACAGGGATTTTCCAATTGATGTCAAAAGGTGCTGAGAGACTCCGTTCCGAGGGCTCCCGCGCGACTGCCTAGCCGGGCCGCTAGGCAGTGAGGGCGTGTTGGCTGGGCGGCCACGCGTGTACTGCTGGCGTAGCAAGTGCCCGGCTGACGCCATCTTGAGAGCCGCCATCTTCAATGCAGCGTTCATGGAGCACTGGCATCAGCCTTGGACGGCCCAGACGACCGATGGCCCGTCGGCGGCCCGCGGACTGCGGAATCGCTTCTGCACCATGATCGCGGTGGCCTTAGTGATTCTGTTGACCCTAGTGATGGCGATGCCGGCCTGC
>JBNMNW010000330.1:0-6244 GCA_051278165.1 Planctomycetota bacterium
GCCATCTAGCTGGAATACCGCCAGCCACTTGCCGCCGACATGCAGCGGTGCGCCGGGATCGAACTTGAGGTCCGCGATCGGACCGGCATCTATCCAGCGAGTCATTCTGTGTCTCCAGTCTTGGTCGGTTCGATATTGCGCGGCGCAGTGATATGGAGCGGCGCAGTGCTACTGCGCACCGGCCCAGCGTTACTGCGCGGTTCAGTATTACTGGCAGGCTCAGTGATACCGACCGGCCCGGTGATGCTGCGCGGCAAGCGGCGGAAGGCGTAGCGGCGGATCACGCGACCCTGCTCGATGTACTTGCGCTCAAAGTTGGTGGGCGAGAACGCATGGCCGGGGCCGAGCGCGATGCGACGCTGCTCTTCGTCTTCATCGCGTTCGAACATGGACGCGTTGCCCATGACCCTCGCGACCTGGCCGGCGTAGCAGGCGTTGTCGGTGGCCACTAAGCAGTAACCATCGTCGCGGATCACGCGTGCGATCACGGCGCGGATGTCGTCGGTGAAGAACCGGCGGCCGCGATGGCGGCGCTTGGGCCACGGATCAGGAAAGTAGATGTGCACGGCCGCGAGCGCCGCATCTTCGACGCGGTCTTCGAGGAACAGCTTGCCGTTGTCGACTAGGAAGATGCCGTTCTGGCGGCCGGACTCGTGCAACTTGGTCGCAGCCAGGCTTGCGTAGCCGGCCGCGGCTTCGATGCCGAGTAAGAATGTATCGGGCTTGGCTTCCGTCGCAGCGACCACGAACGCGCCCTTGCCGGGACCGATCTCAATCTCGACGTCTTCGTAGCCTGTCGGCACGATGGCGTTGAGAGTCGGCGGATTATCGCCGCCAATCAGTAGGCGGTCCCCGGGAAGATCCTCGAGGTCCTGCACCCGGCTGCGGAAGGCGAGCTTCCCGCCCGTGTGCATGCGCGGGTTGTGGGGCTTGGGAGCGGACGATTGGTCTGGCGACGGCGGCGACATCGGGCAAGCAGCATAGCGATCGTTTGGCTGGGCCATAGACTGGAGCTTCTGGAACCGACTCGCCTAACTCTCCCGACTGGCCCCGTAAATGGCCCCTTGATGGCGATCGGCTCGATGCTGATTCGACGTCGAAAGGCCTCATTGCTGCTCGTTCTCGGGGCCGCATGCATATTTGCGTGGGGTCTAAACCACCTCCGGCTGGGCTTCAAGGTCGACGGTTTCTTCGAGAGCAGCGATCCAGAATTGCAGCTGGCGATGTCGCACTATGCTGACGCGAGCGGCGATGGCTGCGAACCACCTGACCGGCTGCTGCTGTTTGCGTGGTCGGAAAAAGAGCCCTTATCGGACGCCTCCCTCGACCGACTCCGAGCGTTCGAAGCGGTCTGCAAACAGCATGACGTCGCTCGCAGCGTCACGACGCTAGCCTATGCCCGGGTTCCGGGCCAATTCAACAGCACGCCCGAGCAGGTAGCGAGTTCGGCGACCTTCCGCCAGCTATTGGTGTCGCGGTTGGGCGACGCGGTCGGCGGCATCATCGTGCTGCAGAGCGGTTGGCATCACGAAGAATTGCAGGCGCTGTGTGCTTCGCTACGCACCGAGGTGGCCCGCGCCGGCAAGCAGTTAAATCTCTGTGGCCTGCCGTATCACACGATGGTCAGTCGACAGTTGGTGCGCGCCGACATGTCGAAGTTCTTGCCGATTGGCACAACGGTCGCCGCCGTGTTGTTGTTCTGGCTGGTGCCACATTGGATCCTGGCGCTGCTGGCCTTGGCAGTGGTGCCGTTAACGCTGGTCAGCACGCTGGGCGTGATGGGGTTTTGTGGCGTCGAGATCACGATGCTGACGTCGACACTGCCGACCTTGCTGTTGTGCATGTCGGTCGCCGACGGTCTGCACATGGTCGGCCGCTTTCTCGAGGAACGAGAACGGGATGGCGATGCGCAGCAAGCCGCGGTGCGTTCGTTCGCGGCGCTGTTTGTGCCATGCCTACTGACGTCGCTAACGACCATCGTTGGCTTCGCATCGCTGCTGCACGCCGACCTGCGCGACCTTGGCTACCTCGGTGGCTTCGCCGCGATCGGGATGGGCTTCGCGTTCCTCTACACGATGCTACTGATGCCGCCGGCGATGTCGTTCGTTAGCTCGAAGGTTGGCCGGCGGCCAGCGGACCCAGCTGCAATGATTGTGCGCGGCGCGCGCCGCTTGCAACGCATTAGGGCGAAATGGTGGATCGGCACGGCTGCGGTGGTGGCGGTGATCTGCACGTGGCAAGCCACCAAGCTTGAGACGGACCATCGCATCACTGCCGATCTATGGCCGGACTCCGAGGTGATGCAGCAACTCGAGTTTTTCGAACAGCGCTTTGTCGGCATCGTGCCTGGCGAAGTGCTGGTCGATGTCGAGCGCGGATTTGGCAAAACCGAACGAGCCGAGTTGGCGACGCTGGTCGAGCGACTGGAGCGACTCGACGGGGTGACGCGGTCGTTGTCGATTGCGGACCTGTTCGCGGACGGCTTGTCGCCGCTGCTGCTCGGCGCGTTGCGCGCCACCGACGTGCTGCCTGCCGGGATGATCTCCAATGGCGGCAAGCGGGCCCGAATATTGGTGTTCCGCGGGGATCTTGGCACTCGCGCATGGCAGAGCTTTGCGGCGTCGGTGCGCACGGAATCGGCCGATCTGACCAGTCTGAAGGTTCGCCTCGCCGGTCTGCAGATGGTCGGCACGGCCCAGGTCCTGTCGATGACCGGCGACCTGCGCAACTCCTTCCTCGGTTCAATCTTCGTGATCTTCGCGCTCGTCTGGCTGCAGTGCCGACGGTTCCAGCTGGCCGCAGTCGCGATGTTCTCGTGCCTGGTGCCGATGGTGTGCGTGCTCGCGGTGATGGCGGTGTTCGAGATCACGCTGCGGCCACTAACGGTGATTTCGTTCTGCGTCGCGCTTGGGCTGATGATCGATGACACGATCCACCTGGCATCACGTTGGCGCGAGGAACGACAGGCTGGTCACGATAGCGAAGAAGCCGTGCAGCGAACGCTCGCGACCGCCGGCCGCCCGGTCGTGATCACGACCCTGATGCTGTTCGTCGGGTTCGTGACAATCCTGGGCAGTGGCTTTCGCGGCACCCATACGTTCGGTCTGTTGGTCGACCTGTCGTTGCTAGCTGCCGTGGTTTCAGCGCTCGTATTGTTGCCGGCGCTGCTGCGCGTGCTTGGCCCAAAGCAAGCGGGGTTGCCTGCGACCGCTCAGGTCGACGACACGTCTGGCAAACCGTTGCCGTAGACGTCGTCGTAATCGAGCAACGAAGCCTCAATCACTTTGAGTGCGTGCGCCTTGCCATATGGCGTCAGCTTGTTGGGTTCGGTGCCCGGCACCAGCTTGTAGGTCGCGAAGTAGTGGCGCAGTCGTTCGACTAGCACCGGCGGCAGGTCCTCGATGTCGTCGATCTCGCCCCACACGAAGTCACCGCTTAGCACGGCGACGATCTTATCGTCGGCCTCGCCGCCATCGACCATCTTCAAACCGCCGATAACCTTCGCCTTCAGCAGGATGTCGCGGGCGTTGATCGGGCGTTCGCTAAGCACGCAGATGTCAATCGGATCGCCGTCGCCACCGTTCGCTGCCGGCGTCAGCGCGCCGACGCGTTTGCCGGACAAAGTGCGCGGGATGAAGCCATACAAACTGGGCGGCTGCGAACTGGTGCGCTGCGGTCGGTCGACACACAGAAAGCCGCTAACCTTGTCGATCTCATACTTCACCAAGTCAAACGGCGTGATTTCGATGTAGGCCTGCACGATCTGCGGCGCATCGGGACCGATGTCCACGCCATGCCATGGATGGGGGCGCCAGGTGAAGAACGGTGTTGGGTCAGACATCAGTGGCGGTTGTATCGGTTACACTTGCCTTGAGCGTTCAATATGCCCGAACTTCCCGACGTCACGGTCTACCAGGAACGCATCGAGGCGATGCTGGTTGGCGATGTGCTCGATGATCTGCGGCTGCGCAGTTCGTTTTTGTTGCGCTCGGTTGCGCCCAAGCCAGAGGCAGTGCACGGCAAGACATTGGTCTCGGTTCATCGCATCGGCAAGCGATTGGTGTTCGAGTTTTCGGACGAGTTGTTCTTGGTGCTGCACTTGATGATCGCTGGGCGGCTCAAGTGGTATCCGGGGCAGACTAAGCTCGCTGGCAAAATTGAACTGTGTCTGCTGGACTTCACGAAGGGCACGTTGGTGCTGACCGAGGCTGGTTCCAAGAAGCGTGCGTCGCTCTACGTTGTGCAAGGGCGCGCGGGACTGAACGAGTTCGACCGTGGCGGGCTTGAGGTGCTAGAAGCATCTCCGCAGGCCTTCGCCGAACGGTTACGTTCTGAGAATCGCACCCTCAAACGTGCGCTCACCGACCCGACTTTGTTCTCCGGCATCGGCAATGCCTACAGCGATGAAATCCTGCATCGCGCTTGCTTGAGTCCGGTGACGTGGACGACGCGTCTCAGCGAAGAAGAGGTCGAACGTCTACGTGTTGCAGTCGTCGACACCATGCGCATGTGGACCGAACATCTGCGCGCCGCAGCAGGCGATGGCTGGCCGACCAAGGTCACCGCATGCCGCGATGGCATGGCCGTTCACGGTCGCTACCAGAAGCCGTGCCCGGTTTGCGACTCGCCGGTGCAACGCATTCGCTACGCGGACAACGAATGCAACTACTGCGTGACCTGTCAGTGCAAGGGCAAGTTGCTTGCTGACCGCGGCATGTCGACGCTGATGAAGAAGGACTGGCCAAAGACGTTGGCTGAGCTCGAAGAGCGGCGGCGGGCACCGGAGTAACGGCGGCTGGGCGAGGCGAATCATCTACATGGCGAGCGATTGGCTGGTCGATGAGGGCGGCGTGGATCACTCCAACGAGAAGGCGCAAGACGAACAGCCCGAAGGCGTGACACGCCTAGTCGTGCTGTGGGTGTGCTGGGTTGTGTTGGCAGTGTTCCTGTTTGCAGTCGGAGTGGTTGGATTCTCGTGAACCCGGCTTGCTTGCAGCGGATTTCGGTGTCTGTAGTCGCCTTCGTTGCGATCTTGGTGGCGTTGTTAATGGTGGCGTCTGCGGCGGTGCCGGTGGTCATGCCGCCGGCGGACGCATCGCGGACGACCGCGCAGATTGGGCCTGATTCGGACGATGCGCGAACCATGGTGCAATCTGACCAAGCCAGCGATCACACCTCTCTGCTCGGGGCAACGCCTGACGGTCAGCGAGTTGCCGCGCCTCGGGTAACGACTGGGCGCAGCTTGCCGGCGCGAGTCGACGTGAGGTGGGGTTGTGGCACCGCTTCGAGTAACTATGCGGGTCCATTGCAGGTTGCGGCGGATGGTGTTCGCTTCCGAGTTGGCCGTGCAAGCTTCGCAACAGGTGACGCTAGACGCTGTTTGGCCAAGCGTTTCTACTGAAGATCTCGTTTGGGCTTCGTGGCGTCTCTGCCGCTCCCCGCAGGCGACCGCTGGCTGCTCAAGTAGCGCTTTTCCCGCGCATAGTGCAACTCACATCGTGATCGAGCAGCCCGCATCGTTCACCATGCGTGCATGACTGGATTGGAAGCGATTGTCGGTGACCGCACGCGGGTCATGATTCGTCAGCAGAAGGAGTGGGGCGAGATCCTGCTCGGGTTCGAGTCGAAGAACCGCTTTGAGCTGTCCGATGACGAAGGCCAGCGCCTCGGACTCGCCGCCGAAGAGTCCTCGGGCTTCGGTGCGATGTTCGCCCGCAACTTCTTGGGCAAGTGCCGCAAGGCCACGATCCACATCTACGACGACGCCGGCAATCGCGTCGGTCGCGGCGAGAAGCCTTTCAGTTGGTTCTTCCACCGCATGGAGGTCTACGACGGCACCAAGAAGATCGGCGCTATCCAACGCAAGTGGTCGTGGGTCAGCCGCAAGTTCGCCATCGAGAACGAAGCGGGCCGCGAGGTCATGCAGATCTACAGCCCGATCTTCCGCATCTGGACCTTCAAGCTAATGCTCGAAGACCAAGAGGTCGGCCGCATCAGCAAGAAATGGGGCGGCATGCTGAAGGAGATGTTCACCGACGCCGACGTCTTCGGCATGGAGGTCGACGAAACCGTGCCGAACGAACTGCGCGCAATCCTGCTAGTCGCAACCTTCCTAATCGACTTCACCTGCTTCGAGAACAACAGCAAGAGTGGCTCTGGCTTGAGCCTGCTGGACTAGCGCTTCCGCCAACCTGTGGTTTGAACCGGGTACAGTACGCAGATCTGTGTACCGTACCCGGTTCAA
>JBNMNW010000331.1:0-6241 GCA_051278165.1 Planctomycetota bacterium
CTGCATCGGCGCATGGGTCGTCAAGCACCTCGCAGAACGCGGCGACACGCCGGTCGTCTTTGACATCGGTGGCGACGCCCGCCGCATCAAGGACATCCTCGACGAAGACACGTTCGCCCGCGTGCAGTTCGTCACTGGCGACATCACCGACCTCGAAGCGACCAAGAAGTGCGTCGCGGCGGCGGCCCCGAAAGCCATCATCCACCTCGCTGGCCTACAGGTGCCGTTCTGCAAGGCGAACCCAGCCCTCGGCGCCAGCGTCAACGTGCTCGGCACGATCCACGTCTTCGAAGCGGCGATCGCCGCAAACGTCGAGCGCGTCGTCTACGCAAGTAGTGCCGCCGTCTTTGGCCCCGGCGAGCATGGCGCAGCCGCTCCCGATGAGAACTCCGCCTGCGAACCGACCACGCACTACGGCGTCTACAAGCGTGCCAACGAAGGCACCGCGCGGATCTACTGGCAAGACAACCAAATGCCAAGCGTCGGCCTGCGCCCGCTGACGGTCTACGGCGTCGGCCGCGACCAAGGCCTTACGTCCGGCCCAACCACCGCGATGAAGGCCGCGGTGCTCGGCAAGCCCCACACGATCGGCTTCACCGGCTCGACCGACTTCAACTACGTCGGCGATACCGCGGCGATGTTCATTGCCTGCGCCGACAACGATCCGGTCAGTGGCAAGGGTGCCCACGTCTACAACCTGCACGGCGCGACCGTCGCGGTCTCAGACATCATCGCAACCATTGAAGAGCAGCACCCGAGCGCCAAAAGCACGCTGCAGCAAAGCGGTCCAGAGCTACCAATTCCGCCGCAGCTCGATGGCAGCGCCATCCATCGCGACTTCCCGGGCCTGCCCGACACGTCGCTGCAGGAAGGCATCGGCTACACGCTGAAGCGGTTCGGCGAACTGCACGGCGCCGGCAAGCTCGACACGCGCGACCTGCCGCAAGGCTGAATGCGCGGCGGCTGACTGGGTTGGCCACTGGGGTTGACCGCTGGGGTTGGCCCCTGGGGTTGACCGCTGGGGTTGGCCACGCCGACGGCTCTGGGGCTGGCCCCGCCGCAGCCCAAGCTTGCATCGCAGCACCGCACCGCACCGTCTGAGAAAGGTTTTCTTCGCCGCAACGGAACGACTTACTTACATGTAAGTATCTACCGCCATGAACAAAGAACGTTCGTTCGCCAACCAGCGACTCCTGATCCTCGGCGGCACCAGCGGCATCGGCCTCGCAACCGCACGCCAAGTGCTCGCAGGCGGAGGCAGCGCCACCCTCGTCGGCCGGCGAGCAGAGAAAGCAGCCGCCGCAGCCGAGCAGCTCGCGGCCCATGGAGACGTCACGGCGTTCGCCCACCCACTCGACGACCGGTCGGCTCTGCCGCAACTACTCGAACGGCTCGATGCCGAAGGCCCCGGCTATGACTTGATGGTCAACGCCGCCGGCGTCTTTGCACCAAAGGCGTTCCTCGAGCATGACGCCAACGACTACGACCGTTACCACGAACTCAACCGCACCGCGTTCTTCGCAACGCAGCACATCGCCAAGGGCATGAAGCAACGCGGCAATGGCGGCGCCATCGTCAACGTTGGCTCGATGTGGGCCAAGCAAGCGATCGGGGCGACACCTTCGTCGGCGTATTCCATGGCCAAGGCCGGCCTGCATTCTCTGACCCAACACCTGGCGCTCGAACTCGCCGAAGCCAAGATCCGCGTCAACGCCGTGTCACCGGCCGTCGTCGCGACGCCGGTCTACGAAGGATTCATCCCCAAGGAAGACATCCCTGAGGCGCTCAAGGGGTTCAACGCGTTCCACCCAATCGGCCGAGTCGGCACCGCCGACGAGGTCGCAAACACCATCGCGTTCTTGCTGTCCGAACAAGCCGCGTGGGTCACAGGCGCGATTTGGGACGTCGACGGCGGGGTCATGGCGGGTCGCAATTAGCGAACCGTGTGGCTCGATCCGCCAACGTGGTAAACCAGTAACCATGGCACTCGTGAAGCAACCAGCAACCAACGCAACGTCGACCAAGCAGCGCATTCTGCAAGTGGCGACACGCCTGATGCAGCAGCGAGGCTTCCATGGTTTCACGTTCCAAGACATCGCCAAAGAACTGGGCGTAAGTCACGTCGCCGTGCACCACCACTACAAGACCAAGGGTGCCCTGGGAGCAGCCGCGTTGCAGGCCTACACCGCACACTTTGTGGCGGAGCTGGCAACAATTTCTGCCAGCGTGCGCGACCCTCGAGGTCAGCTGCAAGCTTATGCCAAGCTGTTCGAGGCCGTCGCCGACGGCTCGGACCGCGTTTGCCTGTGCAGCATCATGGCCGCCGAGCTCGTGACCCTGCCCGACACCGTCAAGCCCGAGGTGCTGCGCTTCTACGAACACAACGAAGAGTGGCTCGCTAAGGTCCTCGCAGCAGCGACCGGCAAGCGCAGCACGACGCAGTGGATCAAGCAGCAGGCGACGTCGTTCTTCGCGCTACTTGGTGGCGCCATGATCAGCGCGCGGGCGTTCGCAGATCCGAGCCGCTTGACGTCGGCCGCGTCGCTGTGGATTGGCAACTTGCCGAAGACTTAGCGCAACGAAATCAGAGTGCGCGATTGGCATCGCCCGTCAACTGCAGCTGGCCTGCTGCATACCCCGATTTCCTGTCGCTGCGAACAGCGGCGAAGACTCAGGAGCCTGCAAGCGATCAGAACGTGCCGATCGAAACTTGCACGCCGTTCGACGCTGTGACAGCTGTGAACATCAAGCTGGCATCGACTTCCAACGGCACGAATTGGTGGTTCAAGACAAAGTTGAGCAGGCCCGGGTCAACCGGCACGGCCAGCGTCGAGTTCACCTCACCCGCGGCCGGCAGCATGACATCGATGACATCCGGGGTGACGTAGAGCGTGCAGCCCGGCAGCGCCTGGGGCAGCACGATCGACAGCGGCAACGACGTACTCGTCAATCCCGTCACCGCGGCGACGAACGCAAAGGCCGGCATGCCGGTGCCCTTGGCACGGAAGGCGCCACCGAGGGTCGGCGCTTCGGTAACGGTCAAGACGTTGAGGCCGCCACTGCCGGTGCAACCCGGGCCGAGCGCCGTGACCGTCGGACCACATGAACTAATAATGCGCGCGATGCGGCTTTGGGCACTGCCACCGGCAGCGGTGAATTGGCCGCAGACGATGACATCGCCGTTCGCCGCGGTCGCCAGTGACTGCACGGTGCCGTTCGCCCCGGCACCAAACGCCGTGGTCCAGCTCGAACCAGATAGTCGTGCGACGCGGTTCGCACCAACACCACCAGCAAACGTGAACGCACCACCGACCATGATGTCGCCATTCGGCATCGCGTGCAGCGACGTCACCGAGCCGACGGTGCCAGCACCAAGAGCCGACCAACCACCAGCCGCGAAGCGAGCGACGTTGCTGACCGGGACACCACCCGCGGCAGCGAACGCGCCACCAACGTAGATGTCACCGGTCGTCGTCGACACCGCAACGGCGGACGCACTGAAGATGCCAAGCCCGGAGCCCAAGGGACTCCAACTCGAACCGTTCCAGCTGGCGACGCGGTTGACCAACGTCGCTCCCGACATCGTAAAACTACCGACGGCAATTAGGTCAGAGCCCGCTAGCGCTAAACCGCGCACCGGTCCGTTGAGGCCACTGGCGAGCGCGTGCCACGAAGAGCCGTCGAAGCGCGCGATGTGGCTCGCCGCGACGCCACTGGCACCAGAGAACTGACCGGCGACGACGATGTCGCCATTCGGCATTTCAATCACGGCGTTAGCCGCTGGACCAAACGGGGCGAATGCATCCAAGCCGGTGCCGAGCGCGCTCCAAGATGATCCATGCCAACGCGCGACGCCGTTAACCGTGACGCCACCTGCCGTGATGAAGGAACCAGCAGCAAGCACATCGCCGTTTGCCAGCGTCGTCAACGCCGTGACATCGAAGTCCATGCCTGTGCCAAGCGGGCTCCAAGCCGAGCCGTCCCAACGCGCGATGCGAGCCGCGGCGCCGCCACCGGCCGTGCTAAAGCGGCCCCCGACAATCAGGTCGCCGTTGCAATCAACGGTCGAACAGTTGGCAACATCGTTGAGGCCGGGGCCGAAGGCCGTCGTCGGCCACGAGTAGGTGCATTGAGCCTGGAGAGAACCTGCGAGCACCAAGGTTGATGCCACAACGGCAGTACGTGACGACAGAAGGATTGAACGAATCATGACGGGCATGGGCGAGACGAGAGGTGCCGGCTGGCGGCGGCGCGAGATACGGAAGAGCTTAGCCTGTCACTACGTATAGCGCACACAAACCGCATCCGCCGACAGCACCGCGCCGTTGGCACCACGGCAAGCCGCAACCGCCGCGCCAATGGCCGCATAGCGGGACCGAACCTCGACGCCTGCAGTTTGGCAACGTCAAGAACTTCGCCACCGACCTAGACCCGTGGCTGTCGGCGCCGATCGACCTCACGCAAAGCAACTTCGACATCCAATCGGGCGTCACCCACAAAGGCATCATGGTCAGCGGCAGCATCGTGTCGCGCTGCCAAGTGACCGAGTCGTATGGCACAGGCATCGTCGGAGATCGCCGGAGTCGGCACGATCTAGCTGCCGATCGCAATCCCGAACCTACCGGCACTGGTTGGCGAACACTTCCATTCGCAAGTACTGGCTCTGGATACGAACGCGCCAGGAGGCTTGTTATCGGCGTCGAACGGCGTGTCGTTGTTCGTCTGTAATTGACAGTCTGCCGGTAGCGACCGCTGCCCTGGCTAGGCCTGTGAGCCACGTGCTAATTTCGTTTCGGTGGCGAAACCAACAACTCTCACGCCATCGGCATAATACGACACCCGCCAGACCAGCATTCGACATGCCCACATCGGGTTTCATTCGGGCTAGACTGCCGCACCATGGTGCGCGCCTGTGCAATCACGGCCCCCGGCCGGCTCGAACTGATCGATGTTCCATCTCTGGACCTCGGCCCACACGATGTCCGGATCCAACCGGCTGCCGTCGGCGTCTGCGGCACGGACTTTCACATCTACAGTGGCGAGTCCAACTTCCACTTCGATGAAAATGGCCGGGCCATCCCACTCGAACACGCGCCGCAAATCCTCGGCCACGAGATAACGGGAACGATCATCGAACGCGGCCGGGCGGTGCATGATTTAGACGTTGGCGCGCGCGTCATCATCGACCAAGGCCGCAACTGCCGCAGCGAACGACGCGAACCGGCGTGCGAATACTGCGCGACCGGCCACTCGCACCAGTGTGAGTTCTTTGCAGAGCACGGCATCACCGGCCTTGCCGGAGGCTTCGCGGAAGAACTGGTGACGCCCGCTCTCAATGTCGTCGCGATCGAGTCCGACGCATCGTTTGCGAAGGCGGTGATGACCGAACCGATCGCCTGCGTACTGCACTGCACCGACTTCGGCGTGCGCGCTAGCGGTCGGTATCGCTTGGACCCGAAGGCCGGCCCAACCGAACGGGTGCGAACGGTGGTCATACTAGGCGCGGGCCCCGCCGGCCTATTGTTCGTGCAAGTGCTGCGCGCGCGCTACGCGTTCGACGGCCCAATTGTGGTCAGCGACCCGAGCGCCAAGAAGCGCGCGCTCGCCACGTCTCTAGGCGCCATCGCGGTTGCACCAGAGCAACTGGAGGCCACCGTCATGGACCAGACGAATGGCCGCCGCGCCGAACTACTAATCGAAGCGACTGGCAGTGGCCCAGTGTTCGCGGCGATCCCCAACCTGATTCGCAAGCAGGCAACCGTGCTGCTCTACGGCGTCGGCCACGGCGGCGCCTCACTCGAGCTTCTCAACCCGCTGCAGTGGCGCGAAGCGGTGCTGGTGACTTCCGTTGGTGCGAGCGGCGGCTTTGACGACGATGGTCGCCCAACGATCTACCGCGACGCACTGCGCATGCTCGAACGAGGCGAGATCCAGGTCGACGGCATGCTGACCCATCAGTATCCCGGCCTGAGCAAGATCCCCGACGCGTTCACCGGCGCTCATCAAGACAGCGACTACATTAAGGGCATAGCGGTTCTGTCATGACCGATACATCGGCCACCAGCCGCAACGTGTCGCGACTTGGCAACGTGCCTCGGTGACCGACGGAGCTCCGATGCCGTGCACGATCACGTTCGATACTGGCCGCTCGCGAACCGCGGACAACGAACTCGAACGAATCGACGGCGTGCCCGGGGCGACGGCCATGCACTTCGTAGTTGCCGCAGACGCCTAAGCTTGC
>JBNMNW010000332.1:0-6174 GCA_051278165.1 Planctomycetota bacterium
TCAGAATGGGCGGCGGAGCAGCGGAGTAAGCTATGGCGCCGCGTCGACTACTTGGCCAGGTCCTCAAGGAACTTGGACTTATCCACGAAGGCATGATCCAGGAAGCGCTGCAAATCCAGCGCGACCGAGGTGGCCGCATCGGCGAGGTTCTCGTCGACATGAAGTCCGTCGAGATGACGGATGTCACTCGCGCGCTGGCGGAACAAGCGGGGCTTGCCTATCACGATCTTGATGCCGAACCACCTCAGCCAGAAGCGCTTGCCAAGGTAGATCTGGCGACCGCGCGCGCGTTTGGCATCGTGCCAGTGCGCCTTGAAGGAACCAGCTTGACGGTTGCGTTGGCGGACCCTGCCAACGTGCCGATGTTGCAGGACCTGAGCTTCACCACGGGCTGTGAGATCTCGGGCGTGATCGCCGATAACGCGCAGATCGTGGCCAGTCTCGACAAGCACTACCAAGAGAACGCCGGCGACAGTAAGCAGCGCATGCAGGAGCTCGTCAGCGATCTTTCGCAGGTCGGCGGCAAGATCGACCTGGAAGACAAGGCGGCGATGGCTGCGGCGGCCCCGGTCGTCAAGCTGCTCAATTACATCTTCTACCAAGCCATTCGCGACCGCGCGTCCGACATCCACCTGGAGCCGTTCGAGCACGACTTCAAGATTCGCTACCGCGTCGACGGTTCGTTGTTCGAACTCGAAGCACCGCCGCCGCACCTTGCGGAAGCGCTGATTGCGCGCATCAAGGTCATGTCGGATCTCGATATCGCCGAGACCCGTTTGCCGCAGGATGGTCGCATCGAACTGACGGTCGGTGGCCGTTCGGTCGACTTGCGTATCTCGACACTGCCGACCATGTTTGGCGAGTCGACGGTTATGCGGATTCTCGACCGCAGCAATGTCGCGTTGAGCCTCGACAACCTCGGCTTGGTGCACGAAGTGCGCGACAAGCTGCGTGAGTTCGCTGCCTTGCCGCACGGCATTGTGCTCGTCACGGGTCCTACCGGTTCTGGTAAGACGACGACGCTGTATGCGGTGCTCAACGAAGCCAACCGCGAAGACACCAAGGTCATCACGGTTGAAGACCCGGTCGAATACGACCTTGAGGGCATCATTCAGGTGCCGGTCAACGAAGACGTCGGCGTTACCTACTCCAAGGTCTTGCGCACGATTCTGCGTCAGGACCCTGACGTGATTCTGGTTGGCGAAATCCGCGACCGAGAGACCGCGCAGACGGCTATCGAAGCGAGTCTGACCGGTCACTTGGTGTTCTCGACGCTGCATACCAACGATGCGGCGTCAGCGATCACGCGTCTGATGGACATTGGCATTGAGCCGTTCCTGTTGACGGCGACGATCCAGGGCATCATGGCGCAGCGTCTGGTGCGTCGCGTTTGCGATGACTGCAAGACGCTCTACGAACCGGCCGATGACATCTTGCGCCGTTTGCATCTGACTGCCGACGAAGTCGTTGGCTGCAAGTTCGCGTATGGCAAGGGTTGCGAGACATGCAACTTTACTGGCTACCGCGGCCGCATGGCGATCACCGAGATCCTCGAGATTGACGATCGGATTCGCGAGATGGTGCTCGATGGCGCGAGCACCAACAAGGTGCAGGAAGCTGCCGTTGAGAATGGCTTGAAGACGTTGCGCGAGAACGGGCTGAAGGCCGTGTTCGATGGCGTGACCTCGGTCGAAGAACTCTTGCGTGAGACAATCGAATGAGCGACGCACGCAGTAACGACAGCAGCGGTAACGACAACGACAGCGGCAGTAACGACAGCGGCTTCCGTGACTCTGTCGCCAGGATGCTGCAAGAGCTCGATCCTGAGCCGCAGCGCGAAGGCTTGGTCGATACCCCCAAGCGAGTCGAGAAAGCCTTCCGTGCCTACACGGCTGGCTACGCACAGGACCCCAAAGAAGTCATCGGCTCGGCGATGTTCGAAGCCGAGACCGACGAGATGGTGTTGGTTAAGAACATCGAGCTCTACTCGCTGTGCGAACACCACCTGGCGCCGTTCTTCGGTAAGGCCCACGTGGCCTACATCCCGTCGGGCAAGATCGTTGGCCTGTCGAAAGTGGCGCGGGTCGTCGAGATCTACGCCCGCCGCCTGCAGGTGCAGGAACGTCTGACCAGCCAGATTGCGCAGGCTCTTGAAGACGTGCTGCAGCCGCGCGGAGTTGGCGTCGTGATCGAGGCGTCGCACCTGTGCATGATGATGCGCGGCGTCGAGAAGCAGAACAGCAGCACCGTCACCTCGTGCTTGCGAGGGCTGTTCCGTAGCGACGAACGCACGCGCTCGGAGTTCTTGACGTTGATCCACCGCTAGCGGTGTGCGGCTGAAACGCGGCGCCTACGTCGCAGGCCTGAACGGCGCTCGCGGCGTACCGTGCCGCGCGTCCGATGTTTGTAGGCCTTTGCGCTGCTTGCGGGATCTATTAGCGTCGCGGCTCGCCTTCCAGTGAGACCGCGACGAATGAATAGCCTTCCAATCACGATTCGCTCGGCATTGCTTGTCGGGCTCTTGAGCTTGACGTGCGTGCTGCCCAGTTGCGGCGACGCCAACGATTCCGAACCGCCGACGGTACTTCGCTTTTCGGGCATCCCGGATCGCAACAAGGGTGAGGTTGCCGAGAACAGCAAGAAGCTGGCGACGTGGCTGACGGAGAAGCTTGGCGTCGAAGTTCGCTACCAAGCTTCGAACTCCTACACCGCTTCGGTCAACGCTTTGGCCGCCAACAAGATCGACTTCGCCTGGCTCGGCGGCAAGACGACGTGTGATGCGATCGATGCTGGTGCCGGCAAGGTGCACGTGTTGGCGACGCGTGACATCGACTTGCAGTTCAAGACCTACTTCGTTGGCAACCATGCGGCGATCGCTGCTGGCAAGCTGGCCGCGGTCAAGGATCTGGGTGAATGGGGCGATGCGGCTAGCAAGCTCAAGTTCACGTTTGGCGATGTCAACTCGACTTCGGGTCACTTGATGCCGTGGCACTTCTTGGTAGCTGCCGGGATCGACCCGGAGAACGACTTCGCTTCGGTTGGATACGCCGAGGGTGGCCACAGTGGCACGCTCACCGCAGTGGCCACCGGCTCGGTCGATTGCGGCGCCCTCAACTACGAGGTCTACGACAACGCGTCCGCGCACCTCAAGGAGAAGGCCAAGCTGCTCTATACGACGCCGGAGTATGTGGACTACTCGTGGGTCGTGCACGATCGCGTCGGCACCGACCTGATTGAGAAACTGCGCGCTGCGCTGCTCGGCTTGCAAGCATCCGACCCCGAACAGGGCGCGATTCTGAAGGCCTGGTCGGCAGGTCAGTTCCTTACGGCAACGGATGCGCAATGGGATTCGATTCGCGAGGTTCGTGATTCGCTCCCGAAGGGCTTCCTAAAGTAAGGTCGGCATCCTATGGCCGCCTCCGTATCCGATATCGAGTTCGACGGCGTCGGCCACGAGATCGGAGCGAAGCGTCTGCTTGATGGCGTCACGCTGACGATCCCTCGCGGCCAACACGTGGCCTTGATCGGTCCATCGGGTGCTGGCAAGACGACACTGCTGCGCATGATCAGCGGCATCGTGTGGCCGACCTCGGGTGTGGTGCGCGTGCTCGAACAGCGCGTCGATGCTCTGCACGGCCGTCGCCTGCGCGAGTTTCAGCGTCGCATTGGCTTCCTGCACCAGCAGCACAACCTCGTGCCGCAACTGCGCGTTGCGCACAATGTCTTGATGGGGCGGCTCGGTGCGTGGTCGCTGTGGAAGTCGATCTGGTCGTTGCTGCGACCAGTAGAGCTCGATAAGGCTCGTGCGGCGCTGGCTCGGTTGGAGTTGGCGGATCGCTTGTGGGCACTGCCAAACGAACTGTCCGGTGGGGAACAGCAGCGGGTCGCGATCGCGCGATTGATGCTGCAGCAGCCCGACATTGTGCTCGCCGATGAGCCGGTTAGCGCCCTCGATGTGCGCCTTGGTCGTCAGGTGCTAGAGCAACTCTTCGAACTGGCCGGTAATGGCCGCACGCTGGTCGTCAGCTTGCATTCGTTGAACTGGCTCGAACTCGGTTTCGATCGCGTCATCGCGATGAAGAATGGCGCGGTCGTGCACGATGGCGAACCGGGCAGCCTGACCAGGCCGCTACTGGAGCGCATCTACGGCGCGGAGTTGGCGGAGATCGATCTGGCCCAGGCGTGAGTAGCACTCCTTCTAGTCCCCGTGTGACGACGGACCTCGCCGCTGCCGAACGGGCACCAAAGACTCTGCAGTGGGCACTGGTGGTGCTGCTCGCGCTGGTCGCATTGAGTGTTTGGGTGCTGCCGCTGGATTGCACGTCGGTGACTTCGTTGGCCGCGTTTGAGGCGGCCTGCGTGCGCCTATGGGACTTTGCGTCGGCGTTTGCGACGCCTGACTTGTCGCAACCGATGTTGGCGCGGTGTGCATCGCTGGCGATGGAGACCGTCGCAGTCGCTCTACTCGGAGTGGCGATTGGCTTGACGCTGGCCTACCCGTTGGCGATTGCTGCGTGTCGGGCCGTGGTCATCGCTGCCGGACCAACGCCTCTGGTGCGACGCTGGTTGGCACGTGGGCTATTAGAGGTTGCGCGGTTTGTGCTCGACGTCATGCGCGGTGTGCCGGACTTCGTCTGGGCGGTGTTGCTGGCGAACATTACCGGTGTCAATCCGGTCACGGGGTTGCTCGCGATCGCGATCAGTGTCGCCGGCATCTTTGGCAAGGTGCTCAGTGAGCAGTGGGACAACGTTGACGGTACGCGCTACGTCGCGCTGCGTTCGACCGGTGCGTCGCGTTTACAGGTGTTCCTATACGGCCTGCAGCCGCTAGGTGCGCGCACTACGCTGTCGTTTGTCTTGATGCGCACCGAGTGTGCGATTCGGAACGCGTCGGTGATTGGGGTTGTCGGTGGCGGCGGCTTGGGGGCAGGGTTGTGGGACGAATACACCGACGCCAATTGGCGCGGGGTCGCGACGATTCTGTTGACGCTGCTGTTGGTGACCGCTTCGGCGGACTTGTTGGCCAACTTTGTGCGTCGTCGGTTGCGCATTGACGCCAACCATCCAAGGGCTCCGCGTGCGGTCAACAAGCACCTGGCGGCGCGGCGTCGACTACAGGTGATCGCCGGCATTGGGGTGGTTCTGCTTGCTTGTGTTTGGTGGCTGTGGGTGCCACTTCAGAACACCTGGCAGGAAGTCGGCCGCATCGATTGGCCGTACGTCGAGCAATACACGTTTGGGTTGTTCCGGCCGTCATGGTCGCTGGACACGTGGTGGGCGGTGCTGCGCGAGAGTGTCGTGCCGTTGGCCATTGGGGTGTTGGCGACGTTAGGTGGCGGGTTGTTAGCGGTGCTGCTGGTGTATCCAGCGTCGCTGGCGATGCAGCTGGACAGTGCGCGCTTCACTGGCGAACGGGTGACGCCGTTGGCCGGGGCAGTACGGTTGGTGTCGTTGCTGTTGGCGCGCGCGATCGCGTTGGTGATGCGCGGGATTCCCGAAGTCGCGTGGCTGGTGATGTTGGCTGTGTTCTTCCGGTCCGGTATCACGCCGTGCGTGTTGGCGGTCGCGTTGCATACAGCCGGAGTGTTGCACCGCGTGTTCACTGAGTCGGTGGATGATGTGCCCTACGGACAGCTCGAGCGGGTTCGCGGTTCGCGGCCCGTCGTGTTCTGCTACGGGGCCTTGCCGCGGATCTGGGCGAACTGGCGCACCTACGGGTTCTTCCAGTTCGAGGTGAACATGCGCATTGGCATTGCCCTTGGCATGGTCGGAGCTGGTGGTCTTGGGCTGTTCTTTAAGAACAACTTGGCATACCGCCAGCACGCCGATGCAGCCGCGTTCTTGTGGGGGATGATTCTGCTGACGGTGTTGGTGGACCGGTTGTCGCGGTGGTTGCAGTTGACGCGGAATCGTTGCTAGGCAGATTTCTGCCAGGGGCAGGCAGGGTCGGGGTCAGGAAGTGACGGGACCGGGAACGGGAACGGGAGGGCTTTCGAGTCCCCAGTCTGCTGATCAGCCGGCGGACCCGGAATCAGGACCCAGGACTTAGGACCCAGGACTTAGGACCCAGGACTTAGGACTTAGGACCACGATCAGGACCCAGCATTCGTGCGGGTCGCGCCTAGTGTGTGCACCACTGGCGATCGGACCCCAGCGACCATGTTGCCGCGGGGT
>JBNMNW010000333.1:0-6105 GCA_051278165.1 Planctomycetota bacterium
TCGACTGTTGAGAATCACTTCGAACTTTCCACATCGACTGCCGCGGGCAGCCACTGCCAATCCATGCCACCCGTGCTCGATAACGCAAGTGGTGGTTTGGTCGGACGGTAGAGCTGCACGAGCTGTGGGTTGTGGGCGAGTCTGACGATCGCGAACGTGCTGTCTTTGGCGAGTTGGATCTTGGCGCCGCTGCGGTAGTCCTTGGGCACGGCCTGGATCGGGTCCTTCTTGCCCTTCTGCATCAGTAGGTATTCATCGCCTTCGGTTTGGATTTGGAACTCCAGAATCGGCGCGTTGGCGGCGCCGGGGAGCGGCGGAACGCGGTGGCAGAGCGCAAGCGGGCCGTGGGACGCGTCATCGGTGATCTTGCCGGTTTCGATCGACCGCCGGATGAACGTGAAGTTGTCGCTGCCGCTGCCGCTGCCGAAGCCGCTGCCGAAGCCGCTGCCGAAGCCGCTGCCGAAGCCGCGACCGCTACCGCGGGTTTCCGACGACACGACATGTTCGTCGTCAAACCAGCCGACCTTGACCGTCGGCATGGAGCTCGACAGCGGCGAGACGCCAATCTCGAGGTTGCCCCAGCGGTTGTCACCGAGATACAGCACGTCGCCATTGTGCACCGCGACGAAGTCGTGCGGCGAACCTTCGGCCAGCACGCGATGCTTGCCGGTCAAGGTGTCTACGACGATCAGCGCATAGGGCTCACCGTAGCTCGCGAGCAGCAGGTGGCTCTGGTCGAGCCGGGCCACGACCTTGGTGTTGCCGGTGTTGCGCCAGAACCGTGTGCCCTGCTGCTCGCCGTTGCAGTTCGCGACATACAGATCGACGCATTGGGGCTCGTCCTCGGCAGCCTTCGAGAAGCAGATCAGTGGTCCCTGATCGAGCGTGATCGGAAACCCTTCTTGGGCGAGAGCACTGCTGCCGAGGCCGGCGAGCAGCAGCATAGTAGGGAGGATCCTGGCCATTCTTTTGGACCATAGCCGCCACCGCGCACCCCGTGGTAAGGGCGGTGTCAGCAGAGTTCGGTGCCGCCGTAAACCCGTTGGCAATGGCCTTTCAGCTAGCATCGATGTCGCGTCGAAAACTGTTCTGAACGACCTCTTATGGTTCGCGCGCCCTATCCTTAGAGACGTCATGCAAATACGCCCCTTCCACAAGGTCCTCTGCGCCAATCGTGGTGAGATCGCGATCCGTGTGTTCCGCGCCTGCGCCGAACTCGGCATTCGCACGGTGGCCGTGTTTAGCGAGGAGGATCAGACCAACCAGCATCGCTACAAGGCGGACGAGAGTTATCTGATCGGCCAGGGCAAAGGCGCGGTCGCGGCCTACCTCGGTGGTGACGAGATGATCGCGATTGCCAAGGAGCACGGCGTCGACGCGATCCATCCCGGCTACGGCTTCTTGTCGGAGAACTACGAGTTTGCGACTGCCGTGCGGGCTGCAGGTATCGCGTTCATTGGACCGAGTGCAGATGTCATCCAGCATCTCGGCGACAAGATCGAGGCGCGCAAGATGGCGGAGTCGCTGTCAGTGCCTTGTGTGCCAGGCATCGAGTTGCCGGTTGACGAACCAGCAGCGTTTGCCGCAGCCGAGAAGTTCTTTGCCGAGCACGGCACGACGATCTTCAAGGCAGCTCATGGTGGTGGTGGTCGCGGCATGCGGGTGGTCGAACGCAAGCGGGACATCACGTCGTTGTTGCGTCAGGCACGCAGCGAATCGCAGGCGGCGTTTGGCAGTCCGGTGGTGTTCGTCGAGAAGTTCTTGCCGCGAGTGCGCCACATCGAAGTGCAGGTGATTGGCGATATGTTTGGCAACGTCGTGCATCTGTGCGAGCGCGATTGCTCGGTGCAGCGGCGCCATCAGAAAGTCGTCGAGATCGCGCCAGCACCGAACCTGTCGGAGACGACGCGCGCGGCGCTGTATGCGGATTCGTTGCGGCTTGCCAAGCACGCGAACTATCACAACGCTGGCACGTTCGAATACCTGGTTGCCGGCGAGCAACACTACTTCATCGAAGTGAATCCGCGTTTGCAGGTGGAGCACACGGTCACCGAGCAGATCACAGGCGTGGACCTGGTTCAGGTACAGTTGCGCGTCGAGCAAGGCTATCGCCTCGACAGTGAAGAGATTGGCCTCGGGGATCAGGCAGCGATCACGCCGCGTGGCTACGCGATCCAGTGCCGCATCACGACCGAGGATCCACAGAATGACTTCTTGCCGGATACCGGCACGATCTTGGCCTACCGCTCACCAGGTGGTTTTGGCCTGCGACTCGATGGTGGCGACAGCATGGCTGGCACCACCGTTGGTGGTCACTACGACTCGTTGCTAGTGAAGTGCATCACGTTCGCAGGCACGCTCGAAAAGGCCGCCCAAAAGGGTGTTCGGGCGCTGCGCGAGTTCCGCATCCGCGGCGTCAAGACCAACCTGGCGTTCTTGGGTAACGTGCTCCGTCACAAGTGCTTTTTGCAAGGTGCGACCTGGACGCGGTTCTTGGACGAAACGCCGGAACTGTTTGAGATCGAACTTGGCCGCGATCGTGCGACCAAGCTGCTTAACTATCTGGCCGACGTGATCGTCAATGGCCATCCAACGGTGCCAGCGGCTCTGCGCATGTCGCCGAGCAAGTTCTTGGCGCCGAGCGTGCCGATCGTCGCTGACGGCATGCCGCCGCCGGGCACGGCCCAGATCCTTGCCGAAGGTGGTCCGAGCGCGGTCGTCGACTGGATCAAGCAGCAGAGTCGTCCGTTGTTGACAGATACGACGATGCGGGATGCGCACCAGTCGCTGCTGGCGACGCGCATGCGCACCAAGGACATGTTGGCGATTGCTCCGGCGATGGCGCACGTCGCACACCAGCTGTTTTCGTTTGAGACCTGGGGCGGAGCGACGTTTGACGTGGCCTACCGATTCCTGCACGAAGACCCATGGGAGCGGCTTGCCAAACTGAAGACCGCGATTCCCAACGTCCTTCACCAGATGCTACTGCGTGGCGCCAACGCCGTTGGCTACACGAGCTACCCGCAGAACGTGGTCGAAGGCTTCATCGATCAGGCTGCTGAGTGCGGCATCGATGTCTTTCGGATCTTCGACAGCCTCAACGACCTGGATTCGATGCAGCTGTCGGTGCAGCGGGTCATCCAGACGGGCAAGATCGCCGAGGTCTCGGTGTGCTACACCGGCGACGTCGACAATCCCGCCCGAACCAAATACTCGCTCGACTACTACGTCGACCTGGCCAAGCGCATTGAAGATCTCGGCGCGCATATCTTATGCGTCAAGGACATGGCTGGCTTGCTGCGCCCGCAGGCCGCCAGGCTTTTGATCTCGAAGTTGCGCGAAGTGGTGGATCTGCCGATCCACTTGCACACGCACGATACGTCCGGCAACGGCATCGCGACCTACATCGCAGCAATCGAAAGCGGCGTGCATATCGTCGATACCGCGTTGTCGTCGATGGCCGGCTTGACGTCGCAGCCGAGCATGAATGCGTTGATCGCAGCGTTGCGTGGTCACGCCCGCGAGACCAAGTTGACCAACCACGACATGCAGCCGTTGGCGGACTACTGGGAAGGCGTGCGCGAGTATTACGCACCGTTTGAGTGCGGCTTGAAGAGCAGCACTAGCGAGGTCTACTACCACGAGATTCCGGGTGGTCAGTATTCTAACCTGCGACCGCAGGTTGCGTCGCTCGGCTTGATGGATCGGTGGGCCGATGTTCGCCATGCGTTTGCGGTCGTCAACCAGCTCGTCGGAGACATCCCGAAGGTCACGCCGTCGTCCAAGATGGTCGGCGACTTCGCGATCTTCCTAGTGCAGAACAACCTGCTGGTGATGCAAGGCAGTCTTTTGGCCTCGGTCGCAGCGACCAAGCAAAAGGTCATGATGGAAGCTAAGCGTCTCGACTTCCCTCAGGGCGTCGTAACCTACTTTCAAGGCTACTTGGGGCATCCGCCAGGTGGCTTTCCTGAGGACCTGCGCGCAGCGGTGCTCAAGGGCTTGCCCGTGCTGTCGGGCCGCCCCAGTGATGGCATGGCACCGTTCGACTTCGCGGCGGCTACTGACCATGTGACGGCACGCATGAACCGCGAACCGCTACCGCGGGATGTCGTCAGCTACGCGTTGTATCCACGTGTGATGGATGAGTACTTTTCGTTCCGCAACCACTACAGCGATGTCTCGTTGTTGCCGACGCCGGTCTACTTCTACGGGTTAGAGGTTGGCCAAGAAGTCTGGGTCGAACTCGAGCAAGGCAAGGCGCTGTTGGTTTCGTTGGACGCGCGCAGTGAGCCGGACGACGAAGGCATGGTGACTGTCTACTTCAAACTTAACGGCCAGAACCGTCAGGTGGTCGTGCCCGACCGTTCGCTCGAGGGCGAAGTGGTGACGCGCCGTCGTGCCGACGACAGCAAGCCAGGCGATGTTGGCTCACCAATGCCTGGTCGCGTGATTGTGCTTCATGTTGCGGAAGGTGCAGAGGTCGCAGAAGGCGATCCGGTCTTGACGCTCGAAGCCATGAAGATGGAAACGATCGTGCGTGCGACCTGCAGCGGCACCGTTCGGGAGCTGTGCACCGATGTCGGTGCAGCGGTGCAGGCCGGTGACTTACTGGTCGTCTTGGAAGCTCGGTAGGCCGCATCGCCGCGCACCCCAATTGTTAGAGGGGGTGTGCCGAGCGCTATATTGTCCTAACTTGTGGCCGTGTTGGTCGCGGAACTCCCCTGGTACGATTTTTCCGAGCTGCAAGCGCATACGGATTCTTGGTGGGGTGGCATCGCGAAGCATCTGCGTCTAGCCGGTGTGGATGGCGTGCCGAGTTCGCTCGTGCGCGGTGCTGGTTACGCCTCGCGGTGGCGCGACCCGCAGTTGTTACTGAGCCAATCGTGTGGCTATGACGTGTTGTACGACTCGGCTGATCTCATCGTGCCCATTGCGACACCGTGCTATGCCGCCGAAGGTTGCGAAGGACCGCGCTACCGCAGCTTTGTGGTGGTTCGCACCGATCGTCCATGGCAGACGTTCCAAGATCTTCGCGGCCGCAGCCTAGCGATCAATCAAGTGTCTTCGCACTCGGGCACCAACGCGTTGCGCCCACAAGCTGCGGCTTTGCAGCGAGAAGGTGCGTTCTTTGGCGAGGTGGTGGAGTCCGGATCGCACATGAATAGTTTGTTGGCTCTGCATCAAGGCGAGGTAGATGTTGCCTGCATCGATGCTGTGGTGCTGGCTATCTTGCGCCGCAACCGTCCTAAGGCCGTCACCAACTTGCGCGTCGTTGCGTCTACGAACACCGCATTGGCGCCGCCCTACGTGACTTCCAAGCACACCTCGGCGCAGCTGCAAACGCAGTTGCGGGCGGCGTTGCAGGCGGCCATGGTGGACCCGGTACTCGCGCCGGCGCGTGAGGCCCTGCTGTTGCGCGACCTGGCGTTCTTTCCGTCTGCTTCCTATAGCGAACTCGAGGATTTCGAGCAGGCCGCGATCGCCGTTGGCTACAGCGAACTGCCCGCGCCACTGCGTTCGCCGCTGTCCGACCGCAACGCGTAGTTCCGCGTCGAACCCAGTCTGTTGCAAGGCCGTGGCCGCTGCCAGCCTTGTGCGGTTGCCTCGGGGTGAATGACAAAAGCCCCGCAACCCAATGGGTCACGAGGCTCTTGTGGTCGGGAGAAACCGTCGGGAGAAACCGTCGGGTCATCTCATCTGGTCACATCATCTGGTCAAACTGCGACCCGATTGAACCCGCTGTAGCGACCTACGGGTTGCTACCGACCGTCATGCTCGTGAAGTTCGAGAACGAGATGTTGCCCGGCTCCGAGGTGTCAAGGCTGAGCCATTGGCCATGCAGCTTGTAGCCGTTGAATGCCGTGTTGTTCGGAATCGCGATTGGGTAGCTGGCGACTCCGGACGCATTGGTGCTTACCGTCAGCGTCACGATCGAATCTTGGAACGCCATGCAGTTGGTGAAGCCAAACGGCGTCAGCGAGAGTGGGAACGGGAAGTTCTTGTTCTCGCCCAGGCCGATGAAGGCGACGAAGTTCGGCGTCGCGTTGTTCACCCGGTAGGTGAACGTCGAGCCGATCTGGCTTGAGCCAGAGTGGGACGCGACCA
>JBNMNW010000334.1:0-6073 GCA_051278165.1 Planctomycetota bacterium
GGGTGTCGCGGAAATGGGATTGTGGCTGAGTGGGGTTCGGGTGGTCCGAACCGCAGCTTGAATTACCTACACCCCCTCGCCGACGTCGCCGAACGTGAGTTCTCATGGGTGTTGACGAACGGCCTCGACAAGACCATCAAGAACCAGGCGATGGAGTCGGCATGCAAGCGTGCCGCGCAAATCCACCGCGAGATGGTTTTGCCGCTGCGTGAAGACCCAACGGTGTCCGTCAAAGCGATGCAGGCGCACATGAAGCAGCACGTCGACCGGCTAAAGAAGCTAACCAACGCGAGCAATCTGGCAGCCGTCCTTGAGAGCGGTGCCGGTGAGACGCTTGCAGCCGCGATCGTGCTCGTTTGCTCCACCGACACGAGTCGATTGCTCGAACCATGCCTGAAGGCTGGGCAGACACTCGAAGCCTGCAGGGTAGAACTCCAAAGGCTGGCCGGGAAGTAGCGCGCGTCGATGCCGCGCACCGACAAGTTGCCGGACCGAAGACGTGCAGCTCGTGATCAGAATGAAATGAGGTTCTCCCCGAGTAGAGTCAGCTGTGGTGCAAGGCCTAGGGCCAGACCGCCGAGTGGGCGAGTGATCTTGCATTGCGTCAGTCGAACGGGCTCAATGCACGCATGCGCAGCCTAGTCCTGCTTCTTCTTGGGACCGTCGGATGCTCCGTCACGAATAGGCCAAGTCTGGACCCTCTGTTGGAGCCGGGTCTCGTTGTCGCGGTCGATACCCTCGTCCACCTCAGCGAAGCGAGTTGGCCGCTTGACGGTCCGCATCCGGGACCTGCCGCGGTCAACGCGGTCAACGCAGTCGAGGCGGCCATTCGTGCCGGCGGTTCGGCGCTCAAGGAGGCGGCGATGGGGGCGCTCAATGACGCGGATGAAGAACGTCGGCTCAGTGCCCACCTCGCGCTCCAGACCCTCGGTGTTAGCGACGCGGAGTTGCAGCGTCTCGCTCGTTCACCCGATCAAGCGATCCGCATGTGGGCTGTGCTCGCGACCGACGGGTTTCCCCACGCACGGCGACCGGCTGACGGGTCGAGTGAGGCTTCGCCGGAGGAAGGACGCGCACTCATTGCGCGGCACGCCGAGGTCGTTCGGCGTCTGTTCGAAGAAGACGAACAGAGCTTGGCGGCGTGCAGCGTGGAGTATCAAGAGGAATACAACGGACGGATCGTGAAGATGCTGAAGCGGCCGGCCGAGCATGTGGACCCGCTCTATACTCGACGCGCTGACGTCACCGGTGATGGGGCGGACGACTGGGTCTGCTCGGGGATCTTCCAGACGGGCTTCCATGACTCGGTCTTCCTCTTGGTGATCGATGGACAGAGCGGTGAAGTGCTCGTCGAGACCCGGATTGACTCGTCGTCGTATCTGAGTGCGCCAACGTGCATCGACGTCACTGGCGACGGTCGACCCGAGATCCTCGTTGATGGCTACGTGGGGAATCCGGGCCAGCAGGTCGTGCATGTATTCGGGGCGCACGTCAGTGACCCGGTCGAGTTCGCGGGGCGTTTTGTGGCGCTCATCGAGGATCCCGTGGGCGACGCGATCTGGTTTGTCGCGACGTCGCCGTTCAACGCGGTCGGAGGCACGTCGTCGATGCTGTCCTCGTCCTACGGGGCGGAGCATCGCGTCACTCGGCTCGGCGACGGGCTCCGTGTGGCTTCGGCGCTGACGCTCTACACCGACGTCACGGCATGGTGATAAGCATCTTGCTCGTTTCGATCTCGACTTCGCGTCGCACCTAGCAACACAGACCCGTGCAACTAAGAGTTCTCAACGCTGCTGACGTTCGACGCGCCCTACCGATGGACGAAGCCATCGCAGCGAATCGTGAGGCGTTCGCAGCTCTTGCCACCGGTTCGATTGCGGCACCGCCACGTGTGCAATTGGTAGAGGGCGATCGAACGACCCTGCTGATGGGGGCGAGTGGCGAGGGTGTCGGGCGCATCGCCAAGGTGATGAATGTGTTCCCCGGCAATCGGCTGCGCGGTGTGGACGTGACCAGTGGTGTGTTGTTGGTCATCGATCCGGGCACCGGCGAGACGATTGGCATGTGCTGCGGTGGCACGTTGACTGCGATTCGAACCGCAGGTGTCGCGGGGCTCGCGACGGATCTGCTCGCGCGCGCCGACGCCACGATTGGTGCGCTGCTTGGTGTCGGTGGTCAGGCGCGCATGCAGTTGCTGGCGATGACTGCGGTCCGTTCTCTGAAGGAAGTGCGCGTCTATGCGCCGCGGCCTGAGCAGGTCGCCGCGGTCGTTGCCGAAATGGGGCCGGTGGTCTCGGCCAAGTTGCTCGCCGTGACTTCGAGCAGGGACGCGGTGGCCGATGCGGATGTCATCACGGCGGCGACCAGTTCTCGCGAACCCGCTCTTGCTGGCGAACACCTCAAGCCAAGCGCGCACATCAGTGGCGTTGGCAGCTTCCGCCTCGATATGTGCGAGCTTGACGAACAAGCGATTCGGCGTTGCAACCGCATCGTGGTCGACTTGCGCGAGTCGGCGCTGCACGAAGCGGGCGAGTTGGTCGCGGCGCAGGCGGCTGGCGCGACGTCGTCGGATCGTTGGGTTGAGCTCAGTGAGCTATTGTCGGATCCGACGCTTGGCCGCGCCCGTGCGAACGACATCACGTTCTTCAAGTCCGTTGGCCATGCGGTGCAGGATCTGTTTGCTGCACGGCGAGCCGTCGCCAACGCCGAGCGACTGGGCCTTGGTCAGGTCGTGGAACTCTGAGTGCCGAGCATGGACCAAATCAAGATCACGACGATCGAAGCCCACACGGCGGGCGAACCGCCCCTCAGCGGCGCGTTTGAACTGACCAATTCGGTGTCAAACAGACTCGGCTGACTTTGCGGATACTGCGAGCCAGCGCCTTGCAGCACCTGCGCGAACGTTACTTCGCCGCGCGGCAGGATGCCGAACGACTCGTAGTTGCGGATGTTGCTTTGACCGGTCATCAGCTTGACCCGACTCGGTGTGCACAGCGGCTGCGAGTGGCACTGCGCGAACCGTGTGCCTGCGGCAGCCAGTGCGTCGAGGTTTGGTGTCGGGTAGCTCTCGCCGCCGTAGGTGGCGAATGCTTCGACACCAACGTCGTCGGCCATGATGAGGATCACGTCCGGCCGTGACTGGATGGGCTTGGCTGCCAGCTCACCCTAGATGAACGCGCCCTGGGCTAGGGCGCTACCGCAGACGAGCAACAAGAGGGCGATCGAGCGCATGGTCACGCAGCATACGACGAGGCTGTTGCTACCAGCCCGCCTGAATCCAACCGCTCGGCCGCGCAGTTGGCGTCGTCAGAGTTGCTATTGGATCGTGATCGGCAGCGCGCTCGGGAACACCGTGCGCAAGACCGGGAACGTCGGTGCATCGGCGGTCATGCCGGTGGCATACACCGTCAGGCCAGCCAACCATGGCAGCGGCGGGATCGTCAGGGTCGACGTGGCCTGTCCCGTAGCGCTGAGCACGCCGGCCGCACCTGGCAAGATCGGGTTGCCCGGAATCATCGAGAGGCTCGTTAGCCCGTCGATCTGGATCGGCAATACGACGCCTCCGGCCAGCATGGTGGGCACGTTCGACAGCGACAGCACCATCAGGTAGCTGAGTCCTTCGTCGCCAGGGATCGACATGTTGAGCGTCGTCGTGCCGCCGACCGTGGCCGGTGCCGACAGTTTCAGTTGTGGCTCGACCAGTTCGACGATCTGGTTGGCTGCCACGTTGGTGAGATACTGGACTTGGCCCAGCGGCCACGTCACGCGTACGACGTCTGCGACCGTGTTCGTGCCAAGGCCGAAGTGCACGCGCGGATCGTGTTGGGACAGATAGCCGGTGCCGCTGCGGACCCATTGGCGCTGGTGCAGGTTACTGGTTGTGACTTCGACGCGCGTGCCAAAGCCGTCGCGATTGCTGACCGTGCCGCGAGTCTTGAACTTCAACCAGTTGCCACCGGCGACGGTGTTGCGCCACAGGACCACACCTTCTGGCGAGGTGAGTGGGCCCGAATCAAAGCGCTCGAGAAGGTCAACGCGGCCATCGTTGTCGAAGTCGCCGGTGAGGTTGGTGTATTGCCACAAGAAGTGGTCGGTGCCGAGCGAGGGCGCGACGTTGGGCCACGCCATGTTGGCCGAGGCGGCCGCACCGGGGTTGCGGTAGAAGTAGTTTGGAGCCTGCGAATGCACGATCTGCAGGTCTTGCCAACCATCGTTGTCGTAGTCGAGGAACTTGCACGACCAGCCGACACCACTGCCGAACACGTTGTAGGTCGCGGTCGCGTTGACGTAGGCGTTGGTGGTGGGGTTCCAGACTTGGAACAGATGATCCAGCGGCACGTCGGTGCAGTAGAAGTCGATGCCACCATCATTGAAGACGTCGAGGTAATCGACTCCCATGCCATCGATTGCCCAGGCCGCGCCGATCTGCGTCTCCACTGCGGTGAACGTGCCGTCGGCATTGTTGCGGTAAACCTCGTTGCCGCCCCATTGCACACCCTTGTCGTTCAGCACGAGGATGTCCGGCCAGCCATCTTCATTGTAATCCATCCACGTGGTGACGAGCGTCAGGCGACCGCCGCCAACGCCGGCGGTTGCCGTGACGTCGGTGAAGAAGCCGTTGCCCGTATTGCGGTAGAGCTTGTTGGCGGCGGAAAAGTTCGTCACGATTTCGAGGCGATTGCCGAGGTAGAGATCGAGCCAACCATCACGATCGTAGTCGCCGAAGCTTGCGGAGAAGTTGGCATCGATGTTGGTCATGCCGCGCATGGCGCCCTGCTCGACAAAGATGCCGCCACCCTGGTTCATGAAGATCTGGCCCAGCGAGAACCGGTTGCCAACGAACAGGTCGACGTTGCCGTCGTTGTCGATGTCGGCAGCGGAAATGCAGATCACGTCCTGGCAGATCCCCAAACCACAGCCAAGCGTGATGTCGGTGAACTGCATGCCGCCGTCATTTCGAAACATCCGGAATTGAGAACCAGCCGTACCCGCGATCACCACGTCGAGATCGCCATCGTTGTCGATATCGAGTGTGCCGCTGCCGGTTCCGATGTAGCTGTTCGCCACGGGGACCCCGTGGATGCCCAGCGGCGCGACAACCGGCCGGAAGCCTTGTGCTACGGCTGCGGTTGCGAGCAGTGATGTGGCGAATGCGTGATGGAGTCGGAGACCTTGCATGGATTCGGCAAACAAAGAGACGGTGGCGAGGCCACAGATTCTAGCACCTCGGCGGCGTCATGCTGGCATTGGCAAGGGATCATGTCTTGTGCCGAGACCAGCCGGGTGAAGTGCTAGGGGACCGCTGCAAGAAGAGGTCAAACAGCCGGTGACATGGGCGTATGGTCCGAGCAAGGCTGAGTTGCGGTGCGCTCTACTTGAGTAGGGCGCTGACCATTGTTTATGGCGCAGCGGATTTGGAAACGACAGTCCGTTCGTCGGCCGCTTGCACATTGCTAACTTCGGTGTAGTAAGCTTTACCAGACAGGAGTCTCTCTCCACCTCAGTCTTTCCAATCAAAGCGATTTCGCAACCATGCGTTCACTACTAAGTCTCGCGGCTGTTATCTCTGCCGCCACCCTCTTCTCTGCTGCAACTGTTGCGCAGAGCCCACTCGTTGCTCCGTTCAACTCAGACAACGGCCAGTCCGGCAATCAGTTCGACCTGGTCGCCACCAGCCCGGTGATCATCTCCGGCTTCGACGTCAACATCGACGCTGGCGTGTGGGACCTCGAGGTCTACACCGTCACCGGTGGCGGCACGAAGGTTGGCGTTGAGAACAACGCTTCCGCTTGGACCCTGGTCGGTAGCGCGACTGGCGTGACCGGTGCGGGTCTCAACCTGCCAACGCCGCTGCCGATCGCCCTGGCCATCCCGATCGCTCCGGGCCAGACCCAGGGCTTCTACGTGACCGTGAGCAACGGCACGTCCATGAACTACACGAACGGTGTCACGCCGCAAGGTGTGCTGGCTTCCAACGGCGACCTGACCATCCTCGAAGGCACCGGCCATTCGTACCCGTTTGGCAGCCTCTTCAACCCGCGCAACTTCAACGCCAACATCTACTACAGCGTTG
>JBNMNW010000335.1:0-6061 GCA_051278165.1 Planctomycetota bacterium
GCGGCGGGAGTCTGCCATGCGCGCGGCGTGAACCTGGGTCTGCCGCCAATCTGGATGATCTACCTTCCCGTTGGCGACCTTGCTGAAAGTGTCCGTCGCGTGCAAGAGGAAGGGGGCAAGATCATCAAGGCGACACGGGGGAGCGATGGGGAATACACGTGTGCGGTGATTCAGGATCTGGTGGGGGCGCACCTGGCGCTGGTCCCGGGATAGAGTGAAGTGTAGCGGTCTAACAAGGCGTTGCACCTGGCCGCGCGCTTCGGGTGAACACCAGGGCGTTGGACGGCTCAGCTTGACCGGTGTTGCTCACTAGGTGTCATTCATGGCCACGGAACTCAATAGTTTGTTCTCATGTCCATCCCGACTTGGCCGCTGTTCTTCGCCACGTAGCAGACCAACCACGGTTGGTTCGAGTCTCTTGGCCACGATGGCGCATTCGTCCACTACGAGCTCATTACCGAATGGCAGATATGCATGTCGTTGCCGCAGAAGCTCCGGTCATTGAGAGTGTCTATGGCGCCTGAAAAGCGCTTGCAGCGGATGGTGCCATGCGCCGCCGCTGAACCACAAAGACGCTGGGCTGACAGGATCACTCGTTCACAAATTCTTCTCGCGGTAGCAAGCTGTGTGAGCCGCCCCTCAGATTGCCGCACCATCGAAGCCGACGTGCGACGATCCGCATCGCGGCTGATCGTGACAGGCGTTGAGCCGCCAGCGTTGTCGCCGGCTGCCTAGCGACTATTGGTGATCGAAGAACGCGACCGGGCAGTAGTTCGTCGACTTGCTGCCGGTGACTACGCTTGTCGGTGGCCCCGATGCGGCGACGATGGACGTTCGCGGTCGGATGCCCGTGAAGACGTCTGCGGCGTTGGATACGACGACTTGGCCTGGCGAGAAGAAGTCCAAGAAGATCGCTTGGGACGAGATGTGCATGTCGCCGAAGACGTTGTCATTCGGGATGGAAAAGGACCATGACTCGCTGCCACTGCTACCGGTGATACCGCTCAGCAGCACAGTGCCAGTCAGATTCATCTGGCCGGTGCACAGTGGCGAGATGCCGGGGAATACCGCGCCGAGCGGGTAGGGCGCCGAGAACGTGTTGCCGACGTTGATCGCGAGGAATGCCGGTTGGTTGATTGGGCCACCAGTGATGTTGCCAAACCAGGACAGTCCCGGGCGCGTCGGGTTGACGCTGTGGTTGGGTGTGTTGCCGCCGGAGTGGGCGCAGCCTGCGGGCCCAAACGAAACCGTCGAGTAGTAGTCGGCACGATCGACGCGATACGTGAATGGCGCGCCGCCGTTGGCAGTTCCGAAGACGCGGTATTCCACGACCAGGTTGCGGCCGTTGGGCGTGAAGTCGAATGGCGTGTTCAGGTTGATGAAGAACTGTCCGTTCGGCAGTGGCGTGTTGGGATCGCGAAGCGCCGGTGGCGTGTATAGCGCTGGCCCAAACACGGTTACCGGTGGTGTGTCGTAGTTGGTGTCGAAGTTCGTCGTCATCGATTGGTGGTCGAACGTCGACCAGCCCATGCGGATCTCGACCTGCATCGCGATGCCTTGATCAATCTGCGTCGTGGTGCCGTCCTCGCGGAAGCCCAGGCGAGTGATCTGATTGCCGACAGGAATGCTGAGGTCGACGAGGTCGTACAGACACTGCACCCGCGAAGTGCCGCGGGAGAGCGGCAGAGTGTTGGAGTTGAAGGGCCCCTCGGGCACCGCGACATACTCATCGGGGAACACCGCAATTTGGGCAGTCGTGGCGGCGCAGAGAAGGGCGAGGGGAAACGTGTGAAGGATCTTCATGGCTTCCTCTTGCAGCGTCAGGGTCGAAACCTTGCCAAGTGAGTTTTTAGGTTTTCTGGCGCGCGCTGAGTTCTCGCCATGTCGCGACGTAGCTTGCGGAGACGTCGCTCCAAGTGTCAGAAGTCGCGATAAACGCGCGGCGTCGTGCCGCAGCCGGGTTCTGACCGGGAGTCGCTGGCTCTTGCAGCGCGGTGCGGATCGCGGCCGCCCATGCTTCTGGTTGGTCCGGCGGTAGCAAGGTGCCATGCCCGACAAGCACCTCTGGCAGCGCTGTTGCGTCGGCCGCCAATACTGGCTTCCCGTATGCCAGTCCTTCAAGCGCCGGCATGCCAAAGCCCTCGTAGATCGAAGGCACCACGACGGCGCTCGTGTGGTGGTAGAGCGAGTGCAAGGTCTCGTCGTCTACGGCGCCGAGTTGGTGCACAGAGGGCGTCAGGTTGAGTTCGCGCGCTAGTTGCATGAGCTGCTGGCCGCTGCCCGCGTCGTGGCCGGCCAGCCAGAACTCGGGAGCCTCCTTGCGTGACAGCAACGCCAAGGCGTGAAGCATGACGTCTAGGTTCTTGCGCGCCTCGAGATGGCCCACGTGCAGCACGAAGCCGTTGTGCGGTTGTGGCCGCGGCAACGGTTGCGGCACATGGGTGGGGACTGAGGTTGCGTTGCGCGCGACGACGGTTCGTTCGGCTGTTGCCGGCACGATCTCGTGGAGCTGCGTCGCGGTCCACGTGCTTGGAGTCACGATCGCTTGCGCGCGACGGCAGGCCCCGCGTAACACCGATCGCGCCAGCATGCGTGGCCACCTCGTGTGACCATGCACGGCGCGCAGATCGTGGATCGTCAGGCACATCGGCACTGGCACGCGCGGTGGCGGTAAGAAGCCGTGATCGTAGACCGTGGCGCCTAGTTCTTTGAGCAGCGAGGGCAGGCAGAACTGTTCACGAATGGCGCGTTTCCAAGTTGGCCCGGTTGGGATGTCGATCGCGAGCCAGTTCGTGCGTGGCAACGTTGGCGGGGTGTATTCGGGGCGATGCAGAACGGTGATGCGTTCGTCTGCCTGCAGGTGTTCGCCGGCGTGGGCGAGCACGGCGAGCAGGCGTTGGTTGGCACCTGAGTGCGTACCGAGCAACCAACCGGAGACGACGGCGTGCATGATCACGCGAGCAGCTCGCGGTGGATGCGAGACCATTGCGCCGCGGTCGCCTGTGGTGTCAGGGTGCTCGCGCGTTGGTAGCCAGCGTGCGCAAGTCGCCAGCGAAGACTCGCGTCGGTGTGCATCAGGGTGAGTGCGTTGGCGATCGCTTCGATCGATATTCCATCGACGAACAGAGCAAGCTCCCCGTGGTCGCTGGTGGCGGCGATTTCTCGATGCGGCGGTAGATCAGAGCAAATTACCGGAGCGCCGTTTGCGAGCCCTTCCAATACCGGCATGCCAAAGCCTTCGAAGTGCGATACGTGCACCAAGCCGCGGCACGTTTTCAGCAGGGCGATTTTTTGCGCTTCGTCGACGTAGTGGTCGGGTGGTCCGCAGAAGCGCAGGTCCGGTAGGTCGGCGTGCTGGGATCGAGCCAGTTGATGCGCCGCTTTTAGTCGCTCCAGGTTCTTGCGAGGGCGATCATCGCCAAGCACCAGGAACGCACCGGCGCGGGCTGCGGTGGCTGCTTCGGTTGGCACAGGACCTGTCGTTGTGCCGTGCAGGACCAGTTCGATCGGCGGGCATCGTGCGCCGAGCAGGGTCGCGACATCGTGCTTGGTCATCGTCGACGGGACGAGGATGCGCGTGGCGGCACGCAGCGCGCGCTTAGTTGCGAACTGTCGCCAAACGCTGCTCGGTTCGTCGAGTTCTGGATGCAGCCACGGCAAGTCGTGCGCGGTTGCGATGGTTGGGCACGGCGCTCGCAGTGGCACGGAGGCCACCGAACTGTGCAGCAGCTGCGCCTTCAGGTTGGCCAGGATGCGCGGCAGTTGTCGTTGCCGTTGCCATGCGCCGCGCGGTGCTTCGATGGTGCGCACCGAAGCGATCGGCGCGACCGTCACGTCTTTGGGGAGCAGCAGCACGCACGGCGCTTCGTCGCGTGCGGCGTAGGCTTGCAGGGCATTCAAGAACGAGCGGCCGACACCGGTGACCGGTCCATCGCCGAGACAGATGCCATCGAACGCGATGGTCACGACGACACCTCGCGATACAGCTCGGCGTGGGCCGTTGCGCATTCTTGCCAGACGAACGACTTCGCGCGCAGTCGCCCTGCGGCAATGCGCGAACGGCGGTGGTCGTCGTCGCGCAGCACGCGGTCGATCGCCGCGCCGAGCGCTTCGGGGTTGGTGGCGTCCGCCAACGTCAGCGCGTTATCGCCCAATTCGCGCAGCGGGTCGGTTTCGTGCGCCACCACGGGAACGCCCAGAGCCATGGCTTCAAGCGGCGGAAAGCCAAAGCCCTCCCAGAGTGATGGGTAGGCGAGCAGCTTGGCATGTTGCAGCAACGGCCACAGCTGCTCGTCGGAACAGTGCGGATGCCACTGCACGATGCCTTCTCGCTGGGCTTGCTCCAGGTCGGCGACGATGTCGTCACAGGCCCAGCCAATGGCGCCGACCACGACCAGTAACGGCCGGGGTTCGGAAAGCGCTCGCCATGCCGCGAGCAACGCGCGGTGGTTCTTGCGCGGTTCGATGGTGCCGACGCACAACGCGTAGTCGCGACCGTTAAGCGGGTGCGGACCGCGCGCGGTGGGCACGTGGTCGGAGCCGAACGGAATGATGCGCATTGGCGGTGCGTTCGGGGCAAATTCGCGCACGTCGTTGGCCGTCGTGTTCGACGGCACGACCAGCGCATCGGCGCGCGCAATCGCGGCTCGGGTGCGTTCTCGCAATTCGGCGGCTTGGTCACCATGCCACGACGGGTTGCGAACAAACGCCAGGTCGTGCACGGTCAGGATCGTGCGCGCGTTGCGAACTGGCGGTTGCACATAGTCCGTCCAGTGGAAGACCTTCGCATTGCCGGCGAGATGCTCGGCACCGATACCGAGTCGCCGCAGCATTGGCAGCGCGCGGCCGGCGATCGGCAGGCGGTGTAGGCGCGCCCCGGCGGGGACTTCGATCGCGACTTTGCTGCGCGCCAGGCTGTGGCCAAACAGGTGCACGCGCAATTCCGGGCAATGCGTCAGCGACCGCGCGAGTTCGCGCGTGGCGCGACCGATACCTGCTCGTGAGAGCAGAGCTGGTCGATAGTCGAGTGCGATCGGCAGTGGCATGCAGTCAGTTGGACGGATCCGCGGTATCCTTCGTTCAATCGGATCCTTGATGCAACGAAGCACGGTACTGTTCCTGTTGGTAGGGTGCACCGTTGCCGCGGTGGTAGCCATCATTGCGTTTTCTGCCCAGGGTCAAGTGATCGCCCCGCCGGGTGGCGGCAGCGGCCAGGTCGATGGCGGCGATCCGAACGGTGGCAACGGCGGTTCGGGCCCGGGAACTAGCGACGCGGCCGGTCAACAGGTCGTCGGTGATCAGGAACCGGTGTCACCGGATGCCCCGCATGTTCGCATCACGGTCACGTCGAAGGAGCAATTCGTCGCGCCGCCGCAATCGTTGCCGCTGGCCGTCGCCGTCGATGGCACACCTCTGCAGGTCGAAGTGCTCGCTGGCGTTGGCGCGGGCTTCGATGCCAAAGCGAACCAGCGTGGCGTGGCCTTGCTCGCGATCGACTTCGATGGTGGGCGCTTGCTGCGTCAGATCTCGATGAATCCAGACGGCCAGTCGCCGACCCGTGTTGGGGCCCGTGTGGTGCTGCGGGGGCGCGTGCTTGATACCGCCCGGAAGCCGATTTCGGGTGCCACCGTGTGGCTCGGTGAGGTCTCTGCAGACGGTCGCGAACGTGACTACCCTGTTGATGATGCAGGCGCCTTCGAAGCGAACGTGCCGGCGGGAGCCGGGGTCCCGTTCGTGGTGCGGGCCCCTGGCTTCGCCAGCACTTGGCGCACGCTGACGGTCGCGCCGACCACCGTGCCGCAAGACCAACTGCTGCATGCCGCGACCAGCCTGTCGATCCAGCTGGCTGCTCGCGCCGATGGCCTGGCGATGGTGCGCGTCTTCGTCATACCCCAATCGCCGGTGTCGACCGGGTTGTCCCAATGGCCGTTCTTTCGGCAGTGTTTGTCGGGCGGCTACGTCGTCAATGATAAGGGCCAAGCAGTCATCGATGATCTACCCCAATACGGAGTGGTCGGTGTCATCGTTAGCCATCCGCTGTCGGCATCGGGGCCCGCGATCG
>JBNMNW010000336.1:0-5992 GCA_051278165.1 Planctomycetota bacterium
GTTCGGATCAGAGTGAATCAGAACCGGCGCGAACGGGTCGCTAATATCGAGCAACGCGAAGCCCGAGCCACCGTCGGAGTTGGCCAACAGCAGTGTGTTGCCGATGGCGTAGGCCAACACCGTATTGAAGCCGCCGAGGGCGCTCTTCGGAATTTGCGCAGCAACTACCGGCGCGGCCGGTTGCGATGCATCGACGATGATCAAGCCAAGGCTTCCGACTGGGCAGTAGATAACGTTGCCCTGCGTGAACAACCAAAACAGTCCCGTCGCGTAACCGCCGGGAACGCCCGGCACGGTGTAGTTCGACAGTAGTTGCGGTTGCGCTGAGTTGCCGTAGTCCCAAATGCCAAAGCCAGTGCCGCCGAGGCCACTGCCACGAACCAAGACAACGTGGCGACCGCCGAAGGCGCTGGTAACCGCCCAAGCATGCGGTTCACTCAATCCCATGCCGCCACTATACGAATGCAGCAACGGCATCGCCGGGTTGGAGATGTCGTAGAGCCGCAGGCCGCCGCCGGTTTGCAACGTGCCGAGATAACCGTCCAGCATCATCACGCGACCATGACTACCACTGCCAATCGTGCCGACGACGGTGAACAGCTGCGCTTGAGTATAAGTGATCGCAGGGATGCCGGGACCAGACTGTGCAACGAGCAGCGCCGGTTGCAGCAGCATGAGCGCAAAGCCAAGAAAGCAACGCCAGAGGGACTTCGGCAGCATGTTCAGCATGGGAGAGGCGTTGGTGCACAAAGCCAAAGTCGGCAAGACCGTGGCCAGAAGAATCCGAACTCACATCCTAACCGCGTACGAAGCCGACATTCTAAGTTTGGTCATTCGGTTAAGGATGTTGCATGCAAGTCGAGCCTCGATCGACTGCGCATCTGCATCACGCGCATGCAGCCGATCGCCAAGGATGCTCTCGTAACGAAAGAACGTGTTCTCGGCACGCGCCTGCTGATGGTAGCCAGACTCCTTCCTCCATTGCCTTCGCCCGACTTTGCGAATGCGTCGAATGACTCGATCTCGCCAGCGACTTCCGCGACCTCCGATCTGCGCTGCCTTGACCGGCGGCACGACGACCTTCGCGCCCCGACTCGAAGCTGCGTCGTACAACGCACGACTATCGTAAGCACCGTCACCCGTGACCCTGCTGACCTTGCCTGGCACGCTCCCCACAAGATCAACGCCCACGTTGGCGTCATCTACGTTCGCATCTGTCAGCACTTGACCGACGATCACGCCATCGCCGGCGACACCGAGATGCAGCTTCTTCCAGCCGCGAATGCCCCTGCCGCCGTGTTTGACCGCAGCCCACTCGCCTTCGCCGAAGATCGCAAGGCCGCTGCTGTCGATCATCAGATCGTGAGGCTGCCACGCGCGAATAGGGATCGGTCGTAGTCCGACCAGTTACCCACGCGATACTTCGTCTTGTACCCGGGATGGACGCGGGACTTGGTGCTCGGCATGGCTAGTTGCGGATCGGGGAACCCCATATCGGCAGCTTGCGTGAGCGTCATTCCGATTCGTGCACCAACGCACCTCGCGGTCAAGAGCAAACCACTCGGTCACCGACTGCTCGACAAGGTCGCGACAATCGTCACCCCGGACATCATCCTGAGATGGCACCGCAGGCTGATTGCCGCCCATCACACCTACCCGCACAAGAACCGCGTTGGCCGCCCAGGAATCATCAAGGCCAACCATGAGCTGATCGTGCGCATGGCAATTGAGAACTCCGGATGGGGTTAGCTACGCATCCCAGGCGAGCTGAAGAAAGTCGGGCATCGTGTGGCGAAGACAACCATCGCCACGACGCTGAAGAACAACGGCATTGCGCCGAGCCCCGATCGACACGGTCGATGCAAAGTCCATGGCCGCCATCGATGACCTTCCGCTACCTCACCTAGCCGTCGCCAAACAACGCGACGTCAAGCCGAACTCGATCGGGCCAAAACCGAGATCGCGTTACTCAACGAAGAGCTGAGGATCAAGAATGATCGGCTTGGTCGAGTGCCACCTCGACGTCGCCCCCACTATCACGCAACCGACCGCATGCGAATCCTGCAACTCAAAGCAGCGCGCGGTTGGTCAACGACGCAGACAGCGAACATCTTCGCAGTCAACGAGGACACGGTCGCAACGTGGCTGCGATGCATCGACGTGCTCCTTCGCGCCCTTGCCGAACTCACTCGAGACGACATCCATCCACATCCGGGCAGCAGCCGTCGCCAACTTCGCAAAGTCACCGCCAACAAGTTGAACATCGGCGCGCACGCCATCCCAATCCGGCCTGGAATACCCAAACCGAACCGCACTGCGCTTCTCAATCAGTCCCCTCAACTCTGGATTAAGCATGACGAAGGTATGCAAGCTGCCGGGGCTGTGACAAACAAGCCGCGGCTGGGATCACCCGGGCTAACGAACCTCTCGCAGATGCACTGCGGGGCCTCGGATGAGCCACAAGTCTGCGAAGTCGACCAGTTCGTGTTCGGGGCTGGCGCGCAGGCTTTTGATCTGATCGGCCACGGCCAGGATGAAGCGATGCTGCCTAATGCAGTCATCCGGCTCTGAATGCACGAGGAGACGGCCGCGGCGCAGCAACTGGATGCACATGAGCGGGGTTCGTCGCGTGCCGGCACTGCGAAGCGGCTCCGTAGTCGGGACGTTGAGCTTCAGCGACGTGTTTGATCGCCGGCTCGCGGCCCGCTAGGGGCGTTCGCCGCCAAGCGGGCCCGCGCGGACTCGCGGACTCGCTGACTCGCTGGGCAGCGTGCGATGTGCGGCTACAGCCGCACCTCGCACGCGCCGCGGGGGGGGGGGGGGGGGTGGGGCCCCACCCCCCCCCCCCCCCCCCCCGCCGCTCGGTCTAGAGGCCGAGGGTCCAGCGAAGGCCGTTGCTGGCGATGAAGCCGAACGAGTTGACCAGGTCGTCACTGATTACCTGTGACATCAGTTGGCCACCGAAGAGCACTGCGGCGTTCGGGAGCGGCACGCTGAACGTCGTGGTCGGCGCGCCGACCGTAACGTTCACTGCCGAGTAGATCTGAGGCAGGTTGACGTAGGCTGTGCAGCCGGTCATGCCGATAATGTCGAGCGGGACCCCCCCCGGCAACTCGGTGCTGACCAGCAACAGGCATACGTTGCCGTTTGGCGACGCGGGTACGTTGGATGCATCAACGCTGAAGCTACCGCCAACTTGCGGAGAAGAGCCCGCCGATGCTGCGTGCTCCAGGGGAGCCACGATGGTTGTGCTGACCAAGGCGCCGTTGACCGCGGAGAGATCCGAAGCGCCCGGGTCAGGAGTGCCGTTGCCGCCACTGTAGCCGGTAAGGAACGTGTGGGTGGCCGTCGTGACGGTGCCCCAGCGAATCGTGAAATCACCTGCTGCGCCCAGCTCGATCTGTGCGGTCTGAGGGGGGCCGGTGTTGTACTCGGGCACCTGATCCCAGCTGATGACGAACCCGCCGCCGACCGGGTCGAGGTCGGCGTAGATGTTACCGCCGGAGTTCGGGTTGAGGTCGGCCCACCATGCAGCGATGCGAGGCTCACCACCAAGAAGTGTCCCGGCGGTGCCGGTGCAGCAACCGCTACCTGGATCTATTGGGCCGAATGTCAGGAAGCCGTTCGACGAGACGTAGATCTCGTTGATGACGCCGCCATTGTACGGGAAGGCAAACGGCAGCGTGATCATGACCGTCTGGTCATCGCCAAGTGTCAGTGCGTTCGCATACCCCGTGAAGTACGTGGTCGAGACGCCGGGGATTACGACGTACTCGGTGCCACTCGCTGGCAGGAACGTCAGGTCGAGCCCCGACAGGTCCGGAACGTTGCCGGTTGCGGTAAACGTCTCGTAGAGCGCAGGCCCCTGGCGGGCGGGGCAACCCGCACCGACGATTTCCGAGTAACCCGGCGCCGGCAACGAGTTCATCGTGCACGAAGCGTCGGCGATGGTGTATCCGGGGTTGGTCGCGGCCCACACCATCTGCACGTTGGGATACGCGATTGGTAGCGTGCCACTGGCGACCGGAATCACTTCGTAGAAGGTGTCCGAAGTAACGGTGATCGGCCGGGTGGCAAGCGACACCGGGTTGGCCGTCGCGCCGAGGCCGGTGCTTGCGCCAATGATGGCATCGAGGTTAAGCGTGCCACCGACTGCAGAGTTGACGCCATACGTGACGGTGATGTTGCTGGCCGCATCGAGAACGACCTGCATTTCCACTGCGTTTGTGCCGCCGTATTCATGCACGCCGGCCCACGTGATCGTCGCAGTGCCACCGGAGGTGTTGAAGTAGATGTGGCCGCTACCAGCCGCGGCTGGATTGAAGTCACACCAGAGCGGGCAGATACGCGCCGCGCCGCCCAGGAGTTCGGCCTCGGTGGGCGAGAAGTCACTGCCTGCGACGCTCGTCGGCCCGAACCAGATGAAGCCATTTGAGCTGACACAGATATCCGTGTAGGCAACACCTCCGAAGTTGAAGGTGAAGCCTAGCGACAGACCTTGAGCTGTGTCGTCGTCGTTCAGGAGGAGGTCGGTGCCGACCATCGTGGAAAAGCAATTTTGCGCAGGCAATGCGCCCATCATCGTGGTTGCAACGATGACGGCGACAGTAGTCTTAAGCATGGGGTATCCTTGAGGGCTTGGACGAGGTTGGCGTTCGCATGGGAGTGTAGACGATTCAACGTGCAGTCGGGACCACCCGAACCTACCCAACCAAGTCTCCCACCCCTTCAGCCAGCCGTCAACCTACGAACTGACATCCCTCTAACCCAGGCATTCCTCTCGGAATCCCCACCACCAGGCGGAGCACGCGCCGGCGCCAACTCCGACACATCGAACGACTGATCTTGCCCTGGAAAGGTGGACACCCAGATTGGAGTCATGAGGCTCCGCAAGGATGATGATCGCATGCTCGCACCAGGTGCCAGCACACCGTGGTACGTCACCAGATGCTTTCGCGGTCGCGGCACCAAGGCTAACAACCGCTCAATCAACACCTGTGGCTCCATGACTACATGTGTCGTGCCGTCGCGCCACGTCTTCTTTAGCGAGCACGCAACACGACCATCAGGCAGCATCGACAGGCGACTCTCCGCAATCGCCGGTCGCCCTGCATACCTACACAAATGCTCGAGCCGCTTGCGATTGCCAGCAGCGATCCGCACCGCACCGTGCAAGGAAAAGCCATCGCAGTCCGCGCACAGCGGCCCCTTCACAAATGGCTCATTGCGTGTGCCACCACCGACGCGAACATCACGCTGGCCAGCGTGTTCGCCTGATAGCGCCACACCTTGCACCGCCAGCTCCCGCCGCTGCAATTTCCCCACATGCGCCACACATGCATAGGGATCCGGATGCTGCTGGCAAGGGGCCGACCACGGGCTTGCGACGCACGCGCCAGGCGCGCACGCGGTTGGGGGCTGCCAAAGAACAACTGGTGCTCGCTGCGCAGGCAATGGCGCCGGAGTCGCAGTACTACTTGCTGACGTTTGCCGACAAGGCGAAGACGTGGACGCGACAGCCGATTCGGCCGGATCGCCGTTCGACCCGTTCGTTGACTGGCTTGCTGAGCCGATTGAACGCGCGCGGCGGCACCAACCTGTATGCCGGGTTGATTGCGGCGCTTGAGACCGAGGGTCGAACCTACGGCGACAAGGCGCTGCCGAAGATCGACGAGTTGTTCATCCTCAGTGATGGCGATCCGACCTCTGGTGAGGTTCGCGATACCGAGACGATCTGCGAGCTAGTCAAGCAGGCCAATCGCTACGAGAAGACCCGCATCAACTCGGTGTTCACGGGCACGCACTGGTAAGGGAGCCGCGCTGTTGCGGCGTCTGGCCGAAGAGAACGGCGGCGTGTTCGTGCAGCGCTGAGCTGCGCGTGCGGTCGCGAGGATTCCTGCCACCGCTGACGGGCGAAGATGTTGTTTCTTGTCCTGGCACCGTACTGACATTCTCGCAGTACACAGAAGCGGGCGCGGGGGGGGGGCCGCGG
>JBNMNW010000337.1:0-5911 GCA_051278165.1 Planctomycetota bacterium
TCCCGACGGCTTCGGCTTCGTGGCACACGCGAACCGGTCCGCACACTACCTCGCCTTCTACGAAGATTACCTCACGCGCTTCAAGCCCAGCGGCACGCCCTTCGTGAGCGCTGAGGCGATAGCGAGCACCTTTCGTGATGCCGGCGCGCAAGTTGAGGTAAAGCAAATCTCCTACGAGCAGGTGATCGAAGACGAAGCGGTGCTGGAGGGATTTCTACAGCGCTGCCTCTTCGATTCCGAACTGAGCCTAGAAGCAATGCGCGCGGACGAGCTCTTGGGTGCCTACTTGGCCGCGCGACGAGACGACGCCGGCCGCTCCCGCTTCCGGCAGGACGTGTCGATGATCTTCATCCACCCGTAACCAAGACACCCGTAACCAAGACGTTGACCGGGGCTGGCGCTTGGGCCAGGTGAAATACGTTCGGGCTGATCAACTCGATCGGTCCCGAGCTGGTCGCCAGCAACGGAGATCGCTGTACGCGATATTGGGGGCTGAAGTAGCCGGCAACCTTGAGCGCGCTCGACCCTTTCCCGGCGCGCAAGCAGCGACACCGAGCACTTCCTCGTCGAAAGGCTGACACGATCGCTAGCGCGGGCAATCACACACATACGTGTAAGAACGGGCTGCCTCGCTTGCTACTGGTTGCCGATCAGCCAGTCGATGCCGTTGCTGGCAACGATCTGCAATGGGTTCTCGCCGGGCGCAAAGCAGTAGGCCTGCAGGTAGACGTTTACGCCGAGCAGCGAGCCTTGCAATGGAATCGGGAAGTTGAACTGCAGCGTCGTTGCGGTGAGCGGAGTCACCGGCAAGCCGAACACATCGTTGCTGTGCCAAAGTTGGCATCCTGGCATGCCAATGAACGCCAGGCTTAGCGGCAAGAGCGGCACGCCCCCCAGCTGAGAATCACTCCATCCCATCGTTACGCCAGCGAGAGGCGTTGGCGCGTTAGAGATCAACGCGCCCGCCGCCGAACCGATGATGGGATTAGCTGTCGGGAAGAAGCCGAGTGCTGGGTTGCCGCAGCCAAACCCGTAGACACTCGCTGCCGAGGTGTAAGTGCTGGCTAGCTGATAGAGGTTGGCACCGAAGCTCGTCGTGCAGAGTGGCAACGTTCCTGCTGGCTGCATCTGCGAGCCGCCGCCGCCGATCTGTGTGACGCCGGGTGGCAACGGCACCGCGCTCCAGGTGCCGCCCCTGAGTTCGAAAAGGTTCGCGCCGAAGTTGGTGCTGCTGATCGCGTTCGCACCGGCGCGACCCCCAGTGAGCAGACCGGTCTGCGGCTCCATCTGCGAGCCGCTGCCACCGATTTGTGTAACGCCAGGGGGCAATGGCCGCGAGACCCAAGTGCCGTTGATCAACTCATAGAGGTTGGCACCGAAGTTAGCGGTTACGAACGCGTTGCCACCTGCCGGCTGCATCTGCGAGCCGCCGCCGCCGATCTGTGTGACGCCGGGTGGCAACGGCAACCCACTCCAGGTGCCGCCGGAAAGTTTGTAGAGGTTGGCACCGAAGTTCGTCGTGCAGAGCGGCAACGTTCCAGCTGACTGCAGTCGCGAGCCGCCGCTGCCGATCTGCGTGACACCGGGTGGCAACGGCAATGCGTTCCAGGTGACGCCGGAGAACTCGTAGAGGTTGGCACCGAAGTTCGTTGTGCACAGTGGCGACGTTCCAGCTGGTTGCAGCTGTGAGCCGCTGCTGCCGATTTGCGTGACGCCGGGCGGCAACGGCAACGCGTTCCAGGTGCCGCCGGAGAGTTCGTAAAGGTTGGCACCGAAGTTCGTCGTGCACAGTGGCGACGATCCGGCTGGCTGCATCTGCGAGCCGCCGCTACCAATTTGCGTAACGCCGGGCGGCAGAGGCAGGCTCGTCCACTGGGCGGGCAGTGCGGCGCAAACTGCAGCGAGCGCGAGGCTCTGTGTCACGACGTGGCGAAGCAGACGTCGGGCCGATTGGCGCGGCGACCGCGACGCAAGTGCGGCTGAGATGGTTATGTGTTGCATGCTCATGAAGATTACTGTGCTTAGGGCTTGAGCGCAGGTGGCCGGCAGGCTCGTGCGCCACGTTGTCTTTGCGCCCCCTTGAGAAGTGTCGCGACGGTGGCGTTCCGGTCATTCCCAAGAATCTGCAGCCCTCAGAGATGTAGGCAATTCAGCCTGCGTACTGGACGGGCAGCGCGCGGCTTTGGCCACCCGATGGGCTCTACAGCGAACCGGCAGGCACTTAACTGCGGCCCGCAAATCCGGTAAGTCTCTGTCTATGCGCCAACGAAACCTGATCCTGCTCGTTGTCTTAGTCACTCTCGGCGCGTGCCGGTTCTCCGATAACCAAGTCACGCAGACCATAGCAACCGAACACGCGTCCGAACTGATTCGAACGATCTCGCTCGCGCACTCAGAAGTTCTCGAGGGCATGCGCGTCGAGACGATCTCCGGCGACACGGTCATCACGCATTATGATCGTGGCACCGTTCGGCGTTTCATCCTGAAGGACCGCGCTGGCTACAGCGGCCGGATTCGCCTCAATTCCGTCGACCTGAACGTCGGCGGCGCGATGGTCTGGATCGATGCATCCCGGCTTAAGGTGCATGGTGACGGCGTCACACTCGACCTCAATCTGAACAGCTCGAGCAGCCAAAAACGGTTCAGTGGTCAGGATCTAATGCTCGATGGCGACCAGGTCGTGCCGATCGGCGATGGACTAGGAAGTGGCGACTGACGAACTGGCTGCAACGTTGTGACGCGCGCCGTACTGGCAGCCCACCGCTGAAGCTGTCAGATATCAGACACGCTTCGCCGCCGCAGCCTCCTCAAGCATCCGGATCCATGGCGCGACATAATGCCCGTTATCGTGGAAGGTCCTTCCGGACACGAGGTTCCCGTCGATGACGCAGGGTTCGTCAACATAGATGCCTCCACACACTTCGAGATCGAACTGACACTTCTTGACGGTCGCCATTCGGCGACCCTTAACGCGATCGGCTCGCGCCGGGATTTCAACGCCGTGGCAGACGCTGGCAATGGGCTTGTCGTTGTCGAAAAACCACTGAGTCATTCGGATCAGATCAGGATCTTCACGAATGTATTCTGGAGCTCGACCACCTGAAAACAGGATGCCGAGATACTCCTCTGGGGTCACCTCGGAAAATGCCAGGTCAGCCTGCAACTGATAGCCTTCCCATTCACGAGTAATCGTCCAACCGGGACGCACTTCATGCATGACCATTTGGTAGATTCGCTTCTCTGGAGCGATCACCACGGGCTGTATGTTCGCTTCCTGCAAACGATAAAAAGGATAGAGGGTATCGACGGTTTCGGCAGCGTCGCCGATGACGATCAATGCCTTCCCAATGATATCTGACATCAAGCCACTCTACGCAGCTTGATCCGGATGGCGATCCGCTTAGGGCTCAGGGAACCTCAGAACTTTCGTCACTTGGAATGATCTCCCGCTCGCCCTTCACAGCGGCGGCAGCTTTGCGGCGGACCTAACAAGGCCTGCGCACGGCCCGGAGCGCGGCCCGGAGCTCTGCCAGGTTCACATAGGAGGACGCCAACCGGAAGCCGAGACTATCGACCTCGCAACTCGGCACCAAGCCAGCGGTGGTCGGCAGGGGAACGCGCGTTGCACGAACGGACTCTGCCAACGGACCCCGAGGCACGATCCGCGATCGCGGCACCAGCACTAGCCGCCGCTCGATCAGCACCTACAAAGTTGGTCACCTCCACCCACGTCGCACAGATGTTGGTGATCCAGAGCCACCGCCAACATCAACGGATGGTCTTCTCCCACGTCTCTTGCCAGCCATTCGCATCGTGATGCGCGAGCTGCAGCTTGTCGTCAATGAATCGCACGACGACGAAGCCTTTGGGTGGCGCAACCATCTCGCCCACCTTGCGATCGATAGCGAACTGCGGCGCTGGAGCCATCACGACGTCGATACCCTGCCAGCTGTACCGCTCGAATCGGTGCTCGTGCCCGTGAAGGATCAGCACGACGTTGTAGGGTTCGAGCAACTCCCTCAGCACGACTAGATCTCGCTTCGTCCACCACTTGTCGAGACCCCAACCGCGCAATCCGTAATGCCACATTAGGCAGACTGGACGACCGCTCGCACCGACACGGTCGCGCAGGTCCGAACGCAGGAAGTCGAGGCTGCGCTTGGGATCATTCCACCGCGCTTCGCGACCATAGACCGGTCGCGGCGAATTGCCGGGGAAGATGTTGAGGCAGACGAAGTGCACCTGGTCCCAGTCCCACGAGTAGTGATACCCGTGACGATCAAAACAGAAAGCCCCATCGCGCTGTGCGTTGCGCTCGATGAAGTCGCGCTGCACGGGATTGAAGGTTCCTTCTGGTTGCCGGGAGTCCAGATCATGATTGCCGACCCCTTCGAACACGGGGAACCGGAGCCGCCCCGCTCCCCGCACGTCGAACAACTTCTGATACGTATCCCAGTTGTCGGGGTTGCGAATATCGTCGACGAGGTCACCGGCGATCAACACACCTCGGGGCTTTGCGATCGTGCCGCCAAAAGGTGACAACTGACCTGGGAGTGCGTTCATCTTATCGATGATTTGCTCCGTCCCAGCAGTGCCCCATTTGACGAGATTGATCTGTGGATCTCCGATTGCGAAGAACGTGAAATCGTTTCGCGTGGCGCGCACCCGTTCGACTTGTGGCTCGGAGTCGCTCACGACACATCCCGAGAGAATCGCGAGGAGAGTGAGAGTCGACGGCAATCGGATATTCATGGCCTGTTGGGCGCAGTGAGCGCTGATATCCTCACTCGACCCAGGCGATACGGGCGTTGGTGCGTGAATCGAAACCCGACAAGATCGTGGCCGCAAGAACCCGAACTCACATCCGGACCGCGTACGAAGCCGGCATTCCGAGTTCGGTCATTCGGTTGAGGATGTTGCATGCAAGTCGAGCCTCGACCGACTGCCCATCCGGGTCACGCTCATGCAGTCGATCGCCAAGGATCCTCTTGTAGCGCATGAACGTGTTCTCGGCGCGGGCCTGCTGATGATAGCCAGACTCCTTTTTCCACTGACGTCGCCCTACCTTGCGAATGCGCCTGACGATCCGATCTCGCGCACGACATCCACGGCCTCCGGTTTTCGCGGTCTTGATCGGCGGCACAACGACCTTCGCGCCCCGGCTGATTGCAGCGTCATACAACGCACGGCTGTCGTAGGTACCGTCGCCGATGACTCTACGGACCTTGCCTGGCACGCCATCGACGAAGTCCACGCCAACGCTGCCGTCATCAACACTCGCATCGGTCAATCGCTGGCCGACGATCACGCCATCGCCGTCGACACCCAGGTGCAGCTTCTTCCAACCACGAATGCCCTTGCCGCCGTGTTTAGCCGCAGCCCACTCGCCTTCGCCGAAGATCGCAAGCCCGCTGCTGTCGATGACCAGATCAATCCTGCCAAGCTTCTTCGGCACCCGTAGCGACACCTTCAGCTTCTTGGCTATACGCGAGAGCGTCGTGTGATCTGGAACGTCGAGCGCGAGCCCCATCAAGTCGAACAGCGAGCGCAGAAAGCCCTCAGCGTGACGCAGCGGCAACTGCAATAAGAGCCGCAGCGTGAGCGCCGTCTCGATCGCTAGGTCCGAGTATTTGCGCTGCCCTCCGCGACGCCCCGAAGGCTTGGCATTCCACCGCGCGATCGCGTCCGGCGACAGCCAGACAGTTAGGTTGCCGCGCTCGACCAACGATCGGTCGTAGTCCGGCCAGTTGCTGACCCGATACTTCGTCTTGTACTTGGGATGGACGCGGGACTTGGTGCTCGGCATGGCTAGTTGCGGATCGGGGAACCCCCATATCGGCAGATCGCGTGCCCGTCATTCCGATCCGTGCACCAACGCCCCCCAGGCCGCTGAGGCTCGACTTGCATGCAA
>JBNMNW010000338.1:0-5901 GCA_051278165.1 Planctomycetota bacterium
TGACCAGCTTGCCCTGGCCGTTGACCGCGGCATTGGTGACGCCTTGTGGCACGGTAAGCTCGGCCCAAGCGGAGCCCGACCATTGGGCCTGCGCCGTGTTGCACATGGCTGTAATCAGGATCAGCCCAAGCACTGCCTTCGCGATGCCGGCCACCGCGATGCATGTCTTAGGGATGGGGCAACGGACGCTCATGGACCGCACGTTACTTGAAACCCCTACCAATCGGTCGATGACACGGTTGTGTGACGTTGCATCTGCGGGGCGAAACTGCCGGTGCTATCGACGGGTTGCGGCAGCTTGATTACCGGCCACGGAAAGCGTCGATGATTGCTGCGATGGAGACCGGAATCTCAGAGCTCTCGCGCTTGTTCACCCGCTTGCTGGACGAGCGCGAAGTCGAGCTGCCACCGATGCCGGCAACTGCTGCACAAGTGATGCAGTTGTGCCAGCAGGAGGATACCGATGCGGCGAAATTGTCGTCGGTGATCCACGGCGACCAGGTCATCGTCTCCAATGTGCTGCGCGTCGCGAACTCGGCCGCCTACATGGGGCAGGTGCCATGCTCGTCGTTGCAACAGGCGGTGAGTCGCTTGGGCATGCAGTCGATCACCGAGATTGCTTTGGCCGTGTCCGTCCGCAGTCGATTGTTCGCCAACGAGGCATGCGCCGACATGCTGAAGTCGCTGTGGCAGCACTCGGTGCTGACGGGCTTCTTCACCAAGGAGATTGCCCGCATGCGCCGGCGTAACGTGGAGATCGCGTTCCTTTGTGGATTGCTGCACGACGTTGGTAAGGCGCTGTTGCTCAACAACGTCGATAAGGCCGGTGGCGATTCGTCGATGCCGGTTGCCGATCTGTATCACGCGGTGCATGAACATCACGTTGCCGCTGGAGTCTTGCTTGCCGAACAATGGAAGTTGCCGGACCAGGTCAAGGAGTCGATCGCTTGCCATCACAACTTGGAGCAAGCGCAGAGCTTCGCAGACATGTCGATGACGGTGTGCCTCGCCGATCAATTGAGCCACTTGTGTGCTCCGTCGGCGTTAGCGCAACCCGTGACCGAGCATGAGTTGCGAGCCCACGAGGTGCTAGTCGGACTCAACCTCTATGGCGATCAAGTGAATGAGCTGTTGAGCATGAAAGAACGCGCGCTCGAAGTAACAGAGGGCATGCAATGAGTTCGAACACTGAACAGAACATCGAACACTGGGACGTCATCGTCATCGGCAGCGGCCCCGCCGGCCAGAAAGCCGCTGTGCAAGCGGCCAAGGGCGATCAGCATGTTTGCGTGATTGAGCGTGAGGTCGGCGTTGGCGGATCTTGTGTGCATCGCGGCACGATCCCTTCCAAGACGTTGCGCGAAACGGCACTGCACATTGGCGAAATGCGCAACCGCATTGGTCAGCACGTCAAGTTTGAGATTCCGCCGGATCTACAACTCGCCAGCCTGATGGATCGCATGGAGAGCGTGGTCAACGCCCATGTCGACTACCAAGGGCGCCAGATGGTTCGCAATGGCATCGACCACATCCATGGTCGGGCGCGATTTGTCGATGAGACGACGATCACCGTTGAGAGCATTCGCGGCGAAGTCCGAACGCTAACGGCACCGATCATCGTCATTGCGACAGGCTCTCGGCCACGCGAGCCCGAGAACGTGCCGATCGATCACGAGCACGTCTACGATAGCGATTCGATTCTGAGCATGGCCTTTTTGCCCAAGTCCTTGACGGTGCTCGGCGGCGGCGTGATTGCGTCGGAGTATGCGACGATCTTCGCGTCGCTCGGTGTTGCGGTCACGATCATTGATCGGGCAGCGCGTCCATTGGGGTTCCTTGATGAGGAGATCCTCGATCGTTTCGTCAGCAGCTTCGAAGCTCGTCCCGGCTGCACGTTCCTTGGCTCCGCCGCAATCAAGTCGGTCGTTTGGGATGGCGTATCCGAAGTCGTGACAACGCTTGAGAACGGCTGGGAAGTGCGTTCGGAGAAGTTGCTCTGTGCCCTGGGGCGCGTCGCCAATATCGAAGGTCTCAACATCGAAGCTGCGGGACTGAAAACCAATGCGCGTGGTCAGATCGAAGTCGATGGCGATTGTTGCACGTCAACGCCGGGCATCTATGCCGTTGGCGATGTCATTGGCCCGCCTTCGCTAGCCTCTTCGTCGATGGAGCAAGGCCGTCGCGCGATGCGTTCGGCGTTGTCGATGAGAGCGGACAGCGATCACGACCTGCTGCCTTCAGGGGTCTACACCATCCCAGAGATCGCCATGGTCGGCTTGGCCGAGCGTGACTTTAAAGAGAGCGGCAGGGCCGTACTCGTTGGCCGTGCCAAGTTCAGTGAGTTGGCTCGAGGTCAGATATCAGGTTCGCAAGACGGCCTGCTGAAGATGTTTGCCGATGCGGACACCTTGGAGATTCTGGGCTGCCAGATCATTGGCGAAGGAGCTACTGAGTTGGTGCATCTCGCGCAGGTCGCGATGATCAACGGCAACAACGTGCACTTGTTCGTCGACAACATCTTCAACTTCCCGACCCTGGCCGAGGCCTATCGTGTTGCCGGTTTAGACATCGTCGAGCAGAGCGTCGCTTTGGCGAGAAATGCGCCCGTCAAGGCCTAAACGTCACGGGCTCGATCCCGAAGACCTCGCGCCTTCGCTAGTTGCTGCCGAACATCTCGCCGAACCACAGCAGGCCAGAGTCGGCTCGCCAGCAAGCGCCGCGCGCCACTGCCGGCGGCGCTTCTGCGAGCAACGTGGGAGTCGGCAATCCGCCAATGACGGTGCTCTTCAGGCCAACCCGACGCACCAGGTCTCCCTGACCGAGCAAGTGACTCTGTCCAACGATGACCACCATCAGTCGGTCGGCGTAGCGCTCGCTGGCCTTCTGCAAGGTCTGCGCCATATAGGTGTCTCGCGTCACTAACGGCAGTCGCGGCGTGGGTTCGAGCGCGAACACCGGGATGCGATGGCGCTTGGCGAACTCCAGTAGTGACCGGTAGAACCACGGGTCCAGGTTGCGGTCATCGAGCCATGAACCGTCCCAGCGAACGCGCATGCCGTCGCGCAGCCCGTTCAGGTCGATGCGATTGGCTAGGAAGTCGGCGATCATGCGCTCATCCCGAACGCCAACCGCTTCGAGCCCGAACGCCATGCGCACGCCGCTTTGTTGTAGTTCTTGCAGCAGTTGAGTCTGCAAGGCGTGCAGGCGCGAGTGGCGATGGTGGTCACCCAGCCACAGCATGCGACCGGCTTCGATGCGGGTGAGTAGGTCGTTGCGTGGCACGCTTGCGACCAACTCTTGCCCAGCTTCCTCGATGAAGCTCTGGCGATAGGCGCTGAACTCGGGCACGACTTCGTCTTGCCACACGAAGGCTGATGGCGAACAAGCGGTCGCGAACACAAACGCCAAGATGACTAAGAGGATCTGTCTGGGCATGATGCCGAGCTACAGATTCCTAGTGAACAGGATGAAGCGCAAGGTCGGTGTCATTCTCTCTGGCTGAGGTCTGCTCGATGGTGCCAAGCTACGCGAAGCAGTGCGGACATTTTTGCCGCTCGATAGCCGCGACCCGCAAGCTGTTTGTATGGCTCGCATTGAGCCGCTGTCCCCTCGTGTAGATCATGTGCCTGGTGAAGAAGGCGCGGCTTTGAGCCGTGCTGAGTTCCTCTGTGACCTCCGCCTAAAAGACTTTTCGCCTGGCTTCCACACGCTTGTTGCCGCAATTCAGACCCTACGTAACTCCGATAACGAAACGAACAGGACCGATCGATGAGCCAATCCAATAGCCGTTCTTCTGATAGCAACCGTTCTTCTGCTGGCAAGCAGTTGCATGGCTTGTGTTGCGTCGTGACCGGCGGTGGCTCCGGCATCGGCGAAGGCATCGCGCACAGTCTTGGCGAAGCAGGCGCGCGCGTCGCCGTGCTTGGTCGCCGCCGCAAGAACCTCAATAAGGTCGTCAAGGATCTCGAGGCCAAGAAGATCACCGCATTTGCCGTGACTGGTGACATCGTCGATGAAGCGGGTATCAAGCGCAGCTTGACACGGGCCCATAAGGCTCTCGGCGGTCTCGATGTGCTGGTCAACAACGCCGGCGTCGGTGGTCCCAATGGCTGCGCGTTACCAGGTCCCGATCGTTGGCATGAAATCGTTCGCGCCAACCTCGACGGGGTCTACTACACGTCGCGCGCGGCGTTGCCGTATCTCCCTGATGGTGGCCGTATCGTCAACATCAGCTCGGTGCTCGGTCGCTTCGGCGTTCCTGGCTACACCGCGTACTGCGCTAGCAAGCACGGAGTCATCGGCTTCACCAAGGCGTTGGCGCTTGAGTTGGCGGCGCGGCAGATCACTGTCAACGCGATCTGCCCTGGCTGGGTCGATACCGACATGGCAGCCAATGGCATCCAGGCGATGGCTGATGGCATGCAGATCGAGTTTGAAGAGGCGCGAAAGCTTGCCATGTCGGCGGTGCCACTCGGTCGCATCCTGCAGCCTGAGGAGATCGGCAGCTTGGTGGTTTGGCTCGCCTCGGCTGGAGCGTCGGGCATGACGGGGCAGTCGATCAGCCACTGCGGCGGCCAGGTCATGTGGTAATCGCAGCCGATTGCTGCCTGGCTTTGGCGCCGCGTCACCTTGGCGCCGCGTCACCTTGGCGCCGCGTCACCTTGGCGCCGCGCAGACTCCTAGTAGCTATAGCCGAGGCCAAAGAACACTTGTTGGCGCTGTAGTTCGGTGCGTCCCGGGCTGCCGAGCAGGTCGCCTTGCGATTCACCAAAGGTGGTGTGGTGCAGTCGGTAGCCAAGTTCCGCGTGCCAGCGGCCGTAGGCGCCGCGCAGGCCGCCACCAATTTCGCCGGCCCAGCGCGTCGTCATGTCTTTGTCGTCACCGTTGCGGAACTCTTCCGAGAACCATGCGGCGCCGATATCGCCGCCAATGCGGGCAAACAGGTTGAGGCTGCCCTTGTCGCTGCGAAGCATCGTCCACGTCGGCTCGACCAATATTCTTGGGCCGAACGACAGCCACTCGCGTTCGACGCGGGCCTGCTGATGGTCGAGTTGCTGCCAATCTGCGAACAAGCCAAAGCGAACCGGCACGCTCCAGTCGCCATGTTGATGGTCGAAGCGAATGTGGGGGAAGAGGTCGATGCCGCCTAGTTCTGCATTCGCAACCTTGGGCACCACGCCATCGTTCATGAACTGGCCGGCGAACAAGTTCGCATCGCTGTCCCACCATTCGGCGGTAAGGGCTGCGCCATGTCGGCCGTCGAGCCGCGCCCGAGCGAACACGGCATCGGTGCGATCATTGAGGCGGGTGCCGTCGGCTCGGACCATGATGTCGCCGATGCCGTAGTTGAGCGTCGCTTCGAGAGGTTGCCAGCGGTGCCGGAACGAGCGAGGGCCAACATCCGCACGTTCTGGTAGCCGTTGGTCGATGTGGCCGGGATCCTGTTCGCTGCCGGGTCCTTGCGCGGTTTGGCGGCGCAGCTTGGCAGCAGCCTCATAGGCACGAGATGGCTCGGGACCATTCCGTTCGGCTACGCGATCCTTTGTGGTGTTGGCGATGGGGGCATTTGCCGGCAACTCGTGTGCAGTCCTCGGCGAGCGGGTGATGACGTCCGCCAACACTTCAGCCAAGGTGCGCTGCTCATGGCTGCGCGCTAAGCGTGAGCGTTGGTTTGCTTGCCAATCACTAGAGGGTGTCGGCGACGCGCAGCTGGCGAGCGCGAAGGATACCGACAAGGTCAGGATGGCTGCGGGGCGCATAGGAAAGAGCCGCAGCAGAGCTCCGGTAAACAATGCTACCTTCCAGCGAATACTCGGAGCGGCGGTTCGCGTGCAGCGATCCTGCGGGCTTTGCCAAGTTCGCCATCGCATCGACGCATGCGTTGGCAGCAACGCTGGGTCT
>JBNMNW010000339.1:0-5876 GCA_051278165.1 Planctomycetota bacterium
GTTCGGGCGACCACCGAGACCGACCGAACCATCGGAGCTGCGCCGTTCGGTTTCGCGAATGCCTAGCTCGACGGCATCGATCAGCGATTTACCAGCGGCCAACGCGGCCATTGCCTTGTCATTCGCATGGCGACCAAACGGCCACGTCGAAATGACCAATGGGCCATCTAGCACAGATACCGGGGCGCTGGCGCAGCCACTGAGAAACAAGAAGCTAGCGAACCAGACCACCCGCGACAAATTCAACGACATCATCAGGATCGTGATCCTACGGTTCGCGGCGCGCAAACGTATGCTCGCGTCCATGGTGCGACTGAGACGATCGAACTTTGCCCGCTATGGAGCCGTGATAATCTTCACGATTCTGACTGCCTGTTCCCAACCGGTGTTCGAACGGCCGGATGTTGCGCCCGTAGTACCTGGCCTGCACGGCACCAACTTGCCGTCCGAACTGCGCGGCCGCGTGCTGCTTGGTGAACTGGGCTGCACGGCTTGTCACGACGCGGGCAGCGCGCAGATCGAACGCCGCGCCGGGCCGGACCTGGAAAAGGTAGGTGAGCGGCTACATGCATCGTATCTGAGGTCGTTCCTGACCTCGCCGCACGCGATGGAGCCGGGCACCGCGATGCCAAATGTGACCAGACACCTCAACGGCACCGAACTCGACAACACCGCCGAAGCACTCGCGCACTATCTGCGTTCGCACGCGAGCGCCGGACCGGTCCAGACAGCGATCGACTTGGATGCCGCCGAGCGCGGCGCCAAGCTCTACGACACGATCGGATGCAGGAGCTGCCACTTCGCAACCGGCGACTCCCGTCACCTGCAAGCACAGAAGTATACGGTGATCTCGCTGCAGTCGTTTTTGCTCGACCCGCACGACGCTCGTCCGTCCGCGCGCATGCCGGCAATGGCCCTGTCGCCGACGGAAGCTTACGACTTGGCCAACCACTTGATGCAGCAAGGCGGGAAACCGATCGGCGGAGACATCTCGGTCGACGAGCAAAAAGCCACCGCAGGTCGTTCTCACTTCGCCAAACTCGGCTGTGCCAACTGCCACGCATTGGCGGACACGTTGCGCTCGGAAAGCACCGCGGCCCAGCCACTGAGCAGCCTGAATACCGCCAATGGATGCCTTTCTGGCCAGATTGGTGCGTGGCCACACTACGCGCTAGACAAGCAACAAACCGACGATCTGCGCGGCGCACTTGCGTCACTAGAGACGCCGCTTGCACCCGAAGCGCGCGTGCAACAACTGATGGCGTCACGCAATTGCTTCGCTTGCCACGAGCGCGGCGAAGTAGACACCGTGTCAGCGCGACAGGACGACTTCACAACGCGCGACGCGAGCCTTGGACAAGACGGGCGGTTGCCGCCGACCTTGACCGGGGTTGGTTCGAAGCTGCAAGACGACTGGCTGCACAACAGCATCGCGCACGGCCAACTCGAACGTCCCTACCTGGTCACGCGCATGCCGGGGTTTGGCGACGCATTCGCGACCGAATTGCACAGCGCGCTGATCACCGTCGACATGGTGCCCGAGTTCTCCGTTACGCCGTTGCCTGAACCACCCAAGGAAGCGGAAGTCATCACCAAGCTCGGCGGCGAGCTGATCGGCGACAAGGGCATGAACTGCATCACGTGCCACCTGTTCGCTGGTGAACAAGCTGGCGCGATGGGCGGCATTGACCTCGTGCACTCAACTGGTCAACGTTTGCGTCCGGAATGGTTCGCTGGCTTCTTGCGCCACCCGTATCGCTTCAAGCCGGCGACGCTGATGCCGAAGTTTTATCCCGACGGCAAGTCGACGCGCCCGGAGATCGCTGACGGCGATCCACAGAAGCAGATCGACGCGATGTGGCACTATCTGGCCAAGGGTCGCAACGTACGCAAGCCGCGCGGCATGAGCCATCCACCGATCGAACTGAAGGTGACCAACGAAGCGGTCATGCTGCGGCGCAGCGTGCAGAACACCGGCAAGCGCGGCATCAGCGTTGGCTATCCGGGCGGTGTCAATATCACGTTCGATGCCGAGACTCTGGCGATGAATCAGGTCTGGTGGGGTCGGTTCGTTGATGCGCGACCAGTTTGGACTGGGCAAGGCAGCGGCCAGGCGAGCATCTTGAGCCGCGATCGCGGCACGCTGCCAATGGAGCCAGCGTTTGCGCAAGTCGACAAAAACGCGCCTTGGCCGACCGCCACCCGGCGCGAGCGTGGCGATCGCTTCCGCGGCTACGACCTCGACGAACAACGGCGGCCAACGTTCCGCTACACGTCCGGCGAGGTCTCCATTGTGGACACGCCGCGCGAACTCATCAGCGAAGGCCAGACACAACTGCAGCGCACGATGATGATCGCCGGCACGTTGCCAGTGGTGCACTTCTTAGCCGCGCGTCACAAGCAGATTGAGAAGCTCGACGACCACACGGTGCGCGTCGGCAAGTCCCTACAGATTGAGGTCGCGAACCACGTGTTCGCAATCGTTGCCGCTGGTGAAGAGCAGGAACTGCGCGTCATGATCAAACTTGAAGACAACGCCGCCGAAGTCGACCTCATCTACAGCTGGGCCAAGGAGGGCAAGTAATGACACCGCTACGATTCGCACTCGCCGGGTTCTGCCTCGCAGTTCCGACTGCCGCCCAAGAGCTCGGCAACATGTGGGGCACGGCCAACGCCGAAGCCAAGCACTACCGCATCATCGACCTGCCGCTGCCGGTTGATCCGCAACTCGAAGTCGGCAGCTTCTGCATTCTTCCGGATGACAAGCTGGCCGTCGGCACGCGACGCGGCGAGATCCTGATCGTCAGTGGCTGCTTCGAACCACTGCCGAAACCGACGATTCACCTGTTTGCGAGCGGTTTGGACGAGGTGCTCGGCTTGGGCTACAAGGACGGCGTCTTCTACGCGACCCAACAAACCGAGGTCACCGCGATCGCCGACAAGGACAACGATGGCCGGGCCGACTCGTTCACGTGCCTTAGCGACGCGTGGGGCTTTGGCCACTACCACGAGTTCGCGTGGGGTTCGCCAGTGCAACCCGATGGCAGCGTCTACGTCGCGCTCGGGTTGTCGGCGTCCTACTACTACAAGGCCCCCTACCGCGGCTTCGCGTTCCAAATCACCGCCGATGGCAAGACGATCCCGATCGCCACCGGCGTGCGTTCGGCCGGTGGCGTCGCTGCCAACGAACACGGCGCGATGTTCTACATCGAGAGCCAAGGTCCGTGGAACGGAGCGTGCTCGCTCAAGCACCTGAAGCCCGGTGGCTTCATGGGTCATCCAGTTTGCTTCGACGGCTACGACCTACCACTCGGCAAGCTACTCGGCCCGAGACCACTCGAGCCGAAGAACCAGTCCAGACTCTACGACGAAGCAAAGCGCATCGAGCAACTCGTGCCGTATGCCGTCGTGTTCCCGTACCGACGCATGGGACAATCGATCACGGCGTTCCGGCCGGACCGATCGAACGGAAAGTTCGGCCCGTTCCAAGACCAACTGTTCGTCGGCGACTACAGCCTCAGCATCGTCATGCGCGCGACCACCGAGCTGGTCGATGGCGTCTGGCAAGGCGCGTGCTACCCGTTCCGCGAAGGCCTCGCGACCGGCATCCTCGCGGTTGAGTTCAGCGACAAGGGCTACCTGGTAACAGGCGGCACAAACCGCGGCTGGCCGGTCAGAGGCAACCGCAAGTATCTGCTGCAAAGGCTGGAATGGACGGGGTCGACGCCATTTGAGGTGCACACGATCTCAGCCAGGAAGACCGGGTTTGAGGTCACATTCACGAACCCTGTCGACCCAAAAACCGCTAGCGACGTCGCCAACTACAAGCTGCGTAGCTTCACGCACATCTACCAGAAATTCTACGGCAGCCCGGAGGTCGACGAGACCTTCCCGAAGGCCACGCAAGCGACACCTTCAGCAGATGGTCGCTCGGTCACGCTCATCGTCTCTGGCCTCGTCGAAGGCCACGTGCACGACTTCGACTTCACTGGCGTACGCTCGGCAGACGACGAACCGCTGGTCCACACCACCGCTCACTACACCTTGAACAGGATCCCGAAGTGATTTTCCGCACCGCTTTTTCTCTCGCCGTCATCACGATGGCTTCCGCGTGCGTTGCCCAAAAGCATCCCGTTCCTGAAAGCTCGAAGTGGCTGACGTATTCGGGCGCGAAGGACCTCCCGGGTTCCGGCAAGCACGTGGTGCTGGTCGCCGCCGAGCAGGAATACCGCTCCGAACAAGCGATGCCGATGATGGCCCGCATGCTGTCGAAGCATCACGGCTTCGATTGCACGGTGCTGTTCGCGCAGAAGGACGGCATGGTCGATCCAACCCAGAAGACGCGACCAGACGACAAGGAGATGTTTCACGACATCCCGGGACTCGAGCACCTCGCGTCGGCGGACCTGATGATCCTGTTCCACCGCTTCATCACGTTGCCGGACGAGCAAGCCGCGCACGTCATGAAGTATCTCGACTCGGGCAAACCGATCTTCGGCATCCGCACCGCCAACCACGGCTTCCGCGGCGACTTCCACTACCAACTTGACGGCAAGCAAGTGCGCTTTGGTGAGGACGTGCTCGGCGGATCATTCCGTGGCCACCACGGCGGCTGGCACCGCGAAGCAACGCGCGGCATCGTGGTCGAAAACAACAAGGACCACCCGATCCTGCGCGGCGTCACCGACGTCTTCGGCCCGTCCGACGTCTACCGGACCTACGGCAAGGACAAGTCGCTGCCAAAGAGCTGCACCGCCTTGCTACTTGGCCAGCCACTCGTCGGCCTCAACCCCACCGACGAACCCAACACCAAAAAGGAAGCGCTGCCGATCGCGTGGACCAAGACTTGGACGGGCAATGAGGGCAAGACCGGCCGCGTCTTCCAAGTCACGATGGGCAGCGCCAGAGACCACCAAAGTGCCGGATACCGCCGCCTAAACACCAATGCCATCTATTGGTGCCTACAGCTCGAAGACCAAATCGACGCCAACAGCTGCGTCGACATCGTCGGCGATTACCAGCCACTAAAGAGCGGCTTCAACTACCCCAAGCTCGGTGTAGTGCCGCACCCGCCGCGCCACTACAAGTAACTGCAATGGCCACTACAACCCTGCCGCCGAGTATCTTCAACGACGTTGTCGGCCCCGTCATGCGCGGACCGTCGAGTTCGCACTCGGCCGCATCGGTACGCATTGGCGGTATGGCCCGCGACCTCTGCGGCGGCAACCCAGACCGCGTGCTAGTCGAGTTCGACACGATGGGTTCGTTGGCGACGACGCACGCCAGCCAAGGCTCGGACATGGGGCTGTTTGGCGGGTTGCTAGGTTGGCCCGCCGATGATGAACGGCTGCCCGAGTCGGGCCAGGCACTGAAAGCCGCCGGCATCGAACTCGAGATCCGCATTCTCGAACTAAACGACGCGCATCCGAACACCTACCGACTGACGCTGTGGAAAGGCGACGTCGAACACCGCCTGGTCGCCATTTCGACCGGTGGCGGCATGATCGAAGTCATTGAGATCGATGGCACCAAGGTGCGCCTGTTCGGCGACTACGACGTCACGGTGCTAGAAGTCGACGGCGATGGCACCGCCGTGCGCGCCAAACTGATGGACCTCGCCGACGAAGTGCACCTCACCGGCAACGACCCGGCGATGGTGATCGTCAACGCGCAGCGCTTCGTCGACGAGGCGACCCTGGCAACGCTGCCGGCGGTGCAGCGCGTGCGCTACATGCGCGCCGTATTGCCAGTGCGCTCCAGCAAGGGACTCACGGTGCCGTTCTTGCACGCCGGCGAGATGGTCGCAAGCGGCGACGCCACGACGCGCAAGCTGTCCGACTTCGCGATCGACTACGAAACCGCACGCGGCGGCATCA
>JBNMNW010000340.1:0-5813 GCA_051278165.1 Planctomycetota bacterium
CCATGCGGTGTTGACGTTCGACAACATGACCGTGCAAAAGAGCGAGATGCTCGGACCGGTAGGCAAAGGCTTCGGCATCGCGCTCGGCGGACTGGCCTCGGGACGATTGAGCGTCGCGGCCGGCGCAGTCGGCATTCATCGCGCGGCGCTGTCAGCGGCCGTCAAATTCACGATGGAGCGACAACAGTTCGGACAACCGTTGGCGCAGTTTCAAATGGTGCAAGAACGGCTGGCCGACATGCTGACGTCGCTGCACGCGAGCCGGGCACTGGTGCATCGTTGTGCCAACCGCCGGCTGCATGGCACCGAAACGCATGCAGATGTTGCCATGGCGAAGCTGCAATCAACCGAAGCGGCGGCGACGGCTTGTGACCAAGCGGTGATGCTGCATGGCGCGCGTGGCTACAGCTCGGCGTTCCCAGTGGAGCGGCTGTGGCGCGACATCCAGGCGCTGCGAATCTACGAGGGCACGTCGATGATCCAGAAGGGGATCTTGGCGCGCATGCTGACGACGTAAGACGTCGGCGACGCCGGCAGCGCTAACGGTTTTCTGGCCGCGTGTTCGAGAACACAATCCACACCCGCGCCTGCCGCTCCCAATCTCCGCGCGAGCCCGGCTTATCGTTCTGCTCCCGAAACTCGTGGTTCACCATGTTTGGTCGCACTTGCGGATTGCTGAGCACAGCCTTGCCGAGAGTTCGCAGACGCCGATAACAGATGTCGGTCGACGTGATAACGAGACCCTCGGGAGTCTTCGCAACCGGCAGCCCCGGAGCCTCAATACGAATGCGGATCGAGGACGTGAAGGTCAGAGACCCATCGATCGTGCGATCCAATACCTGGGCGATGTTGGGCCGAATGGAGTTGGGTCGGTTCGGCTCGAAAAAGTCCGATAGCGGCGCGCTCATCGACACCGAATCATCCGTCAAAACGATCTCGAGTGACTTGCCGACCTGCTCCTCAAAGTCTTCGAGTTCATCTTTGAGGAACTCTCGCATCGCCCCGTCTTGCGCCGTGACCAAAGGCGCTGGCGCATCGATATCGCCCTGCCCCTTGACCTGATCGAAGATGCCGGTGTCCTGGGTCTTGCCTTCGCCTGACACGTGGAACGCGAACCGAATCGATTGCTTTAGCTTCCTCAGCTTCTCGAGGTCCGTCTGACCCATCGCGTACAACACGACGAACAGCGCGAACAACAGCGTCATCATGTCCGCGAACGAGATGACCCACCGTTCGTGGTTGACGTGCTCTTCGTGCTTATGCTTCTTGGCCATAGATCAATCGGCGTGCGATCACTTCTTCTCGTCGCCGCCGTGGCTGCCGGCGTAGACCTTGAGCTTGCTGCGTAGCGCGCCCGGAGCGATACCGCTCTGGATGCCGACCACGCCTTCGAGCACCATGCTCTTCAACAACTGGTCATGCTCGACGTGCCGCTTCAATTTGAAGGACATCGGCAGACAGATGACGTTTGCGAAGCCAACGCCGTAGACCGTCGCCACAAACGCAACGGCAATACCTGGTCCAATCAAGGCCGGCTTATCAAGCACTGACATGACGTGCATCAGACCGAGAACGGCGCCAAGAACTCCAACCGTCGGTGCCAGTGCACCCCACGACTCCCAGAACTTCAGACCCGCCTTCTGGTCTTCCTCGGTGATGTGCATGTCGATCTCGACCGTTTCACGGATCGCCTCGGCCGAGCTGCCATCGATCGCCAGCGTCAAGCACTTGACCAAGAACGGATCACCCTTACCGCTGTTGGCGTAGGTCTCAAGTGCGAGCAGGCCTTCACGACGGGCGAGGTTAGCGAGCTCGAGGATCTTCTCCATCAAGCCATGGAAGTCATACTTGCCCGGCAGGAAGAGCCGCTTCAACGACGCGATCGCTTGGCCAAAGTCGGACGGCAAGGTCGCGACCATGGTCGCGCCGAGCGAGCCGACGATCACGATCAGAAAGGCCGTCACCTGCACCAATTCGCCGGGGTGACCGCCTTCAAGGATCATGCCTCCGATGATGCCAACGAAGGCGAAGACGAGGCCTAATATGCTGAAGATGTCCATGTGACGCGGCGTTGCAGAGCTGCTGATCTAAAGGTGCGCTACTTCCATGATGGTCCGAACGAGGACCAGCTTGAGTTGTGTGTCGTATCTCGGCATGAGAATGCCGCGAGGTGCAATGGCACGACACTCGACTCTGTCCGATAGATCTCCATCGGTGCGAGGCGGGACGGATCCTGATGCGTAGCAGCGGCGCGCTTGGAGCCGCCGTGCCATTGGCGCTTGCGGGCACGACAATCTGAAGCAAAGCAACCGCATTTGTTGGTCCCAACGCTGCGCACAAGGCAGGCTGTGCATCCACATGCATCGCCACCGCCAACACTTCGTGCGAACAGCCGCCGCTCTGGCCGCCCTCATTCAGCTCGCGCCCACGATCTGCGCGCAAGAACTAGCAGCGACCACCGACGTGCGCGTCATGGCTTGGAACATCTGGCACGGTGGCCGCGAGGATGGCAAAGAGGTCGGTCCCAAGCGGGTCATCGAGGTCATCAAGAACAGTGGTGCCGACCTGGTCGCGATGCAGGAGACCTACGGCTCCGGGGAGTTGATCGCGAAGGGCCTCGGCTGCCACTTCCAACCGCGCGGCACCAACGTCTCGATCCACAGCCGCTACCCGGTCATCGAAGACATCTCGGTGCACAAGGAGTTCCAGTGCGTCGGCGCACTCGTCGAGCTACCGAACAACACGCGCGTGGCGTTCTATTCGATTTGGTTGCCCTACTCGGCCGAGATCTGGGCAGAGGGAACGCGTGACACGAGTAAGCCAGAAACGATGATCGCCGCGTGCAAGGCATCGCATCAAAGCCTGCAGACGATGTGGGCCGCGATCGAGGCGCGGCTGGCTGACGACAAGTATCAGGACGTACCAATCATCATCGCTGGCGACTTCAACTCGATGTCGCACATCGACTATGGCGAGATTGGCTGGCACCAATACGGCACGGTGATCAAGTGGCCGACCAGCACGGTATTGACGAATCAAGGCTTCACCGACTCCTACCGCGCGTGCAACCCGCGCATCGATCGCAACGTCGACAGCACCTGGACGCCACGCTTTCCTGATCAGCATCAAGATCGCATCGACTTCATCTACCACCGCGGTGCAAGAACGCGATCCGTCACGGTTTCGCCAACTTCGTCGCGAGTGATTCGTGAACACAAACCGCGCTTCCCCTCGGATCACGCGGCGCTACTTAGCACGCTGCGCATTGCGTCACAACAGCCGACGAAGCCTCGCGACGTTGCCGTGCGGGTCGTCAGCTACAACATCAAGCATGGCGAAGGCATGGACAACCGCGTCGACCTGCAGCGCACTGCGAACGTGCTCAAGGCGTTGCGCCCGGACTTCGTCGGCCTGCAAGAGGTTGACCTGCACGCAACGCGTAGCGGCAAAAAAAACCAGGCCAACGAGCTGGCGACAATGCTCGACATGCACCCGGGCTTCGGCTCGTTCATGGACTACCAAGGCGGCCGCTATGGCATGGCGATACTCTCGCGCCACCCGATTGTGCACGTCGAAAGCCTGCGTCTGCCCAACGGCAACGAACCGCGCGTGGCGTTGATTGCCGAAGCACGACTGCCGACGGGTGACACCGTGCTACTCGTCAACGTGCACTTTGATTGGGTCGGCGACGACCAGCACCGGTTTGCGCAAGCGACCAAATTGGCGGCGCATCTGGCGGCGCAAGAAAAGCCCTTCATTCTCCTTGGGGACTTCAACGATGGCCCGGACTCACGGACTCTCGCGCTGTTCGACAAGATCGCCCATCGCACGCAGAAGCCAGAGAATGACCGACTTACGTTTTCGTCAACCAAGCCGGTGAAGGAGATCGATTTCATCTTCTGCGCGCCAAGCGACGCGTGGCAGGTAGGCCGCGTCGAAGTCATCACCGAGCCCATGGCATCCGACCACCGGCCAGTCGTCGCCGAGCTGACGCTACTAGCACGCTGAGCCGCGGCACAGCCCAGAGAAGACCCGCGGCTGGCACCGCGTCGCATGTCGTGACAATCCCCAGTTGCCATGTCGCCCCTTCCATATCCGGTCGAGGCCACGGGTCTGAACTACATCCGTGCCCAGCCCCAAACTCGTCGCCGTCCTCACCACTAGACCTCAGCGGCCTAGCAACTTGTCAATTGACGGGGCCAAGACATCCGCGGCGACCCGATGGCCATCGCGATAGATGTGAAAGTCCTTCGCATACAGGGTCAAGGCGCGACCATCGTCCTTAAACGCGGTTTCAAGGTCCACGATGGCTGATCCGCGCTTCGTCAACTCGGCGACGAACGCGTCACGCATGCGCCGTTGCGCGCCACTGTTGACGACCGCCTCGACGCCCTTGCCGAGCCCTTTCGCGTAATCGGGAAACGCTAAATCAAACGACGGCAGCAGAGCCCATAGCACCTGAACGTTGTGCGCTTGCGCCTCACGTTCCATGTGTTCGATCGCATGCGCCGCCTTGCTAGCGATCACCGACAACCGGTCCGGATGATCCATCAAATACATCGCTTGGTTTAGCCCCTGCCAGAACAGCAACCGGTACTGCTCGATCATCTCGACGCGCTTCTTTCGAGCACTGGTAGTTTCTGGCGGTGGATCCGCAAGCGCCAACTGATGGCGGAGTTCATCGTCAAGGTGCGGCATGCTCTGGTTGTCGCACTCGATGAAGTCATTGCCCATAAACACCACCAGCACGACCACCTTGGGTTGGTAGCGCTGGATCAGGTCGCAAGCGCGCAGCACCGACTGCCACAAGCTGTAAAAGCCACAGCCGGCATTCAAGAACGCGGTCGGGGTACCGTTCGCCGTCGCCGCGTCTTCGAGCAACGTCGTCAAGTTGTCGGATGTGCTAACAACCCCATCGAGATGGCTGTCGCCAACCAAGATCACCCGACTGGCATCAGCCAAGTCCGGCAACGGCTTCTCGCGCAAGAACGCATTCGCATCACGATGCTTGACCACTTCTTGCACATTGGAGTCATCAAGCGCAACCATTGGCATGCGCATGATCCTCGAACGCGCCGGACGCAGCCCAGCAATCGCATCGATCGCGTAGGCCGCCTGACCCTGCCATGGTTCATCCCCTGCTGCGCCCGCAGTTACCTGCACCTCCACCGTGCTCTTCGGCCCGCCATACGCGCACCAAACCAAGTAGGCGCTGCCCGAGGCAACCAGCGTGGCAACGCATGCGGCGGCGATACGAGTCTTGAGTGAGGCGCGGGTCATAGTCGCCATCACGATACTCGATCAAGTCGCGCGCGAGGAAGGCTCGAAACAAGCCCGGTGTTTCGCGCCGCTAGAATCACCCAATCGCCTTACGCAATGAGGTGCAATGGCGCGCGCCAGCCGCACCCCCCGTATGCACACTTCATCTATATGTGCGTAAGTCTGGGGAAACCCTGAGCGCTCGCGACCGGACTCGTCAATCATTGCCCGCTCATGGCTGCTCGCCGATACGGAACCATCATTCGCCATCTGCGCGAGGACCCTGACACTGCTCGCGAACTATGCGAGAAGCTCCCTGACGAAACGTTGATCGATTTGGGCGCCGCAATTCGCGACGAATCAATGCGTCGCGCCCGGGAAGCCGGCGACCAGACAGCCGTGATCGAGGCCGCATTCGAGAAGGGCTTCGCTCGCGACGGGCTCGGCATCCTGCCATGGGTTGCGATGCCGTACCTGATCTGCCCCGGTGGACTGGTCGGCAAGAACCGCGGCAACCACAAGTGCCAGTTCGTCTCCGTCGACGACGTCTGGGT
>JBNMNW010000341.1:0-5741 GCA_051278165.1 Planctomycetota bacterium
GCACCTGAGAGAGGTGCCCGCCGCCTGCGTGCCAGTTGCGTCTGGCGATGCCGCGCGCTGCCGATGGCAGGCGCGTTGCCTTCGGTCTAGTTGTTGAAGACTAGCTCTACGCCGTTACTCGCGGCGATGCCGAGTGTCGTTGCAGCCGACAGCGCTACGCCTTGGCTTGACAGGATCGTGCCGATCAGCGCTGGGTTGTTGGGGACCGCCAGCACGAACGTGCCGGTGCCGCCGACGACCGGACCGGTGGCGAACAGGCCGAGGTCGAGGTTGGTGTAGGCAAAGCAGCCGGCCATGCCGACTGTGGTCAGGTCAAAGCCGGGGTTGAGCACAGCGGTGCCGAAGCCGACGAGGGCGGCTGGGATGGTGACGTTGTTGACGTCGAGAGCGAACCCTGCGTTGCCAATGCTCGGCACGCCGTTCGAGGTCATGGTCAAGCTGTCGCAGCCGGTGCCGTAAGCATTGGCTTGGGCGCCAATGCCCGAAACCGTGAGCAAGAAGTCCATCGTGAACGGACGGGCGCCCAGGGTGCCAGCGACGCCTTCGCGATAGCTGACGAACAGAGCGCGATCGGTGCTTGCGACGATCGTCGAGAACGCGGTGCCGTCAGAGACGCCGTAGGTGCCGCCAAAGCGACCGCTACCGTTGATGCCGGTGATCTGCAGCTGGAGGCGCTGCCAGCCATCGTTGACGCCGACGACAATCGGGATGCTGCCGACGGTGACGGCTCCGCTCAGTGCCAGTGCGCCGAGGCCACCGTCATTGCGATCCATCAAGTAGATGTTGGCGCCGAACTCGTCGCGCACGTACGTCCAGACGAGGCCAGTGTCGCCGTTGGCGGCAAAGCCAAGCGCCAAGGTTGGGTCGGGGAAGTTGTAGAGCGTGCCCGACGTACCGTAGCCGAACGACCACATTTCCCGTTCGCCTGCGGCGAGCGGCGTCGCGTCGATGAACACGTAGGCCTCGGAGAAGAGCTCGGTGGCCGGGTTCGCTAGCTGCATGGCGTGTTGGCCGCCACCAGCTGAGTCCCAGGCCACGGCAGCCAGGCCACCTTGCGGTGAAGCCGGGATCGATGATGGGTTGTTGGTGTCGACGACGGTCGGGTCAATGACGCGCGGGTCGTTGAACGAGCCCTGCCAATCGGCTAGGTCGTCACCGACAACAAGTGCGTCGAAGTCGTTGAAGGTCGACGGCGAGGACGGCAGGTTGTTGCTAGCACCTGGTGACCAGGGCTGCTGGCGGAAGTCGTTGCCGTTGTTGTTGGTGTCAAAGCCGTCGCGCAGGCGTGACCATGCCGTCGGGTTGAGCTCGAACAGGTAGCAGTTGCCCCAGATGCCTTCGCCTTCGGCGAGTGCTGGGTTGAAGACGCCCTGGTTTGCTTCGTAGATCAGCGTGTCGACGATGGTCGTGCCGGTCGTGTCGAACAAGGTGATCGATTCGTTCGAGTTCTGCAGGAAGCCCGACGCACGAAGGATGTCGACGTTCGGGACGAGGGTGTCGCCGAGTACGAGGAAGTCGTTGGCGGCGATGATCGTTCCGGCGGGGAACACTTCGGTGAAGTTGACGCCATTGGAGTCGTCACCGACCAGTGACCAGCCACTGACGTCGACGGCCGCGCCCGTGCGGTTGTATAGCTCGATGTACTCAAGGTCGTCAGTGCCCGAGTCGTCGTAGCTAAACTCGTTGATGACGATCGGTGCAGTGGAGCTGCCTTGGCCACCTTGCGGGAGGAAGGCAAGTGTGTTGAGGAGGACGGTGCTAAGCATTGGGGTAGGCTCTGAGATACGAGGTGACGAGATGTGCGGGAACGAGATGTTCCGTCGGCGCGAATGAGATGGGCTGCGATCTCAGCATCCCATGGAATCAAAACGCCTTGGAACACTAGATGGCCAGAAGTCGCTGGGCCAGTAGCTATTCCCCTGCTGAGGTCCCGAAGAGGTCGCAGATCAATTGGGCAACGCGGTCGGCAATCATTTTGATGCGGCCGACCAGATCGTCGAGAGTGTTGGCGAGATAGATGCGATCGCTCGCCAGTTGTGGCCTGGATGCGCGAGATCATGGCTGTCACCGATGATGTCGCGCATCTGCGACAGCGAAACCAAGGAACTCGTCGGCACACCTTCGGGTGGCACGGGGGTCATCTACCGCAGCAATTCGCCACCGAGGGCCGGCAGTAGCACAGGCGTGCCGGTATCCGATGTGAGTCCCATCGCGGTGAGCAACGTGTTCGCGGTTTGGCCGAACGTCGTCGTCCAAGTCGTGCCCAGTGCCGGTCGCGTCACGCACTCGTAGTCACGTGCGTTGACCCCGGAGCCATTCGTGAATGCGCATGCAGCCGTCGGTTGTGGATCGATGCGGTAGATGACCCCCGTGCCACCCGAAGGTGTGCCGGTCGAGTTTGCCATCACATACAGCTCGCCGTTGTGCTCTTGACCAAACCCAAGTGGCGACATGTCGGTCGGGTTCTGCACTGCGAACTCGCGCACTTCGTTCGTGCTCGTTAGGTGAAACAAGCGGCCGTTGTTGGCAAACAATGACTGCGACCAATCAGCGAACACATACATGCCAACTAGTCCTGGCAACTTGCTGCCGCGATAGACGAAGCCGCCAATCACCGAGATGCCCTCATCGTGATCGTATTCGGCAATCGGTCATCGGCGCCGCCGCCAACCGATCAGTCGTTACTTCTCGACTGGGCAGCCGGCCTTCGTCCAACCGGATAGCCCGACCTTTAGATGGGCGATGTTTTCAAATCCGAGCTCTTCGAGTGTGGGCAGCAACCTGCTGCTCCGTCCGCCGGATTGTCAATGCATGACGTAGGTTTTCGACTTGTCGAGTGCGCCAAGTTGCTCGTCCCGATTGTCTCCTGCGTAGTTGATGTTGATCGCGCCCGCGATGTGACCAGCTGCAAATTCGGCGGGAGTTCGGATGTCGAGGACCACGACGTCCTTGTTGGTCGCGATCAGTTCGACGGCCTGCGCTGCGGTCACGTCGGTGATCCGCTGCTCCTGCATCGAAGTTGCCGCAGTGGGCTTGTCGGCCTGGGTGTCGCTGTCGCGATCCATGCTGCATCCAGAGAGAATGCCCAACACGAGAATGGCGCTTGCCTTGATGTGCGTCTGCATGCGGGGATCGTAGCGGGGCGTTGGTTCGCGGCCACGACCAAGGCAGTTGCTTTGGCGTGCCGTTGTCTAAGTGTGCGAACTACCTGTGCAATCTAGTCAGGCAACTCGCAGCGACTTCGGCGAGTCGCTCTCGTTCATCGTTCGATGAGAGCGTATTGATCTGCATCCGCTTGCGGCTGCGATCTTCGGTCTGCATCGCGACTGCATCGACCGCAAGTTCCATGGCCGCGAGTCGTGCAGGAGACCTTCGGTCACCAGCTGTTTGGTTGTCCTCGCAGTAGTAGTGAGTTCGGTAGGACGAAAAAAACGCGGCCATCTGGCGGTCGGCACGAGCGGGAACGTGCCATACCAGCCGCGTATTGCCGGGCCTGGATCCGGGTCGTGTGCCCCGATATTCTAAGTAGCCTTGCCGTTGATTGAGTCGTAACTCCATCACTTCGGGCAGCCTGCCCCTCGACAGCAACAACCCGGTGCTGGGCACCAACTGGGACCTGACCACGACCGGCCTGTCGCCGATCTCGCCGATCGCGATCACGTTCTTCGGAACGGCTCGCGTTGACCCGGGCCTGCCGTTGCCGGTGATTGGCATCAACTCGCAGGGCTGCAGCGTGCACTTCAGCGGCTTCATCACCAGCGGGGCCGCCACGTGCGCCGAAGCACCCTGCTGCCGCTCCGTTCGTCGGGGCAGAGCGGCGCGCGCTAGATGTTTGGCGCAGCGGCCCGGTAGATCCTGACGGGTCGCCTGTTGTTACAATCGTGGCCGCGTGGTCGGATGCTGTGGAGTGGCACCGCCAATCGCACGGTGTGATGTTGGATTTACGCTCGGACCCCAACTGCGCGATTGGCAGGCCGTCTGGCGCTTCGGCACGCTCTGCGCGGTAGCGGTTGCTAGCCCTGCGACGAACGAGTTGAATGTGTGTGCAATGACCAAACTCATACCGCCCTTCGTCTTCGTTCTCGGCGCATCGTTGACTGCACAGACCGCTTGGACGTTGCACGCGCCGACGAACACGCCGCCGGCATACACGGCGCACGCGATGGCTTACTACCTCGTTACCGATTCGACGGTTCTGTTTGGCGGCACGGCAGCTGGCGTCAGATCTTCCGATACGTGGATTTGGAACGGCACGGATTGGCTGCAGGCAACGCCGAACACGGTGCCGCCGGCACGGGTTGCACACACGATGGTGTATGACCTCATTCGTGGCCGACTCGTCATGTTCGGCGGCCTCTCCGCGACGGGAGCGGTGCTCGGCGATACTTGGGAGTGGGACGGTAGCGACTGGACCCAGATGACTCCCGCGACGACGTCGCCTACGCCTCGCCGGTCGCACAGCATGACCTTTCATCCGACCCGCGGCACGACGCTGTTGTTTGGCGGCTTCAACGGCGCCGACCAAAACGATCTGTGGGAGTGGGACGGCAACGACTGGTCGGTGATCACCACGTTGAACCAACCAGCGCCGCGTCGCGCCAGTGACATGGCGTGGGACTCGGTCACGGACAACGTGGTGTTGTTTAGCGGCTACCAGCAAGCAGCCGACACGTGGAGCTTTGACGGTTTGGACTGGACCATGTTGACGCCGGCGACGGTGCCAACTGCTCGCTACGACCATTCGATGGTCACGGACCGCGGGCGCGATCGTATCGTCATGTTTGGTAACGGGTTTGTCGGAGATACGTGGGAATGGGACGGCAGCAACTGGCTGGACCGCACCGCCACGAATCCACCGACGCCGCGATTGGATACCTACTTGGCGTATGACTGGGTGCGTGAAGAAGTGACCATGTTTGGCAGCTCCGTGCTGCCCGAAACGTGGAGCTATGCGGCGCTTTCGCCCGCAGAGTTCACCGTGCTTAGCAGTGGCGGATGCCCCGGCAGCAATGGCTTGCCGCCGGCGTTGTCGTCAGAGGACCGGCCGTGGCTTGATGAGGCATTCACCATTGCCATCAGCCAACTGCCGAGCAACGGCATTGGCTTGATGATCAGTGGTCTAAGCGACACCATTTCGGCGCTCGGCCCGCTGCCTGCTTCGTTGGCGGCGATTGGCATGCCGGGGTGCACGTTGCGAGTTGACCCGCTGATCATCGATGCCGTGTTCGCAACTGGCACGAACGCAACATGGGTGCTCAACATGCCGAACGATCCGGTTCTGCTCACCCAGCAATTCTTCAGCCAGTGCGGTGCTCTCGACATCGGAGTGAATGCCGCGAATCTCACGGTGGGCAACTACTGCTTGTCGACGATCGGCGGTAAGTAGTCCGAACCCTGATGCCGCTGGTGTGGTCGTTCGCTTGAAGGTGGGCGATCTCGCCGTAGCTCCATGGCCATAGCTCCATGGCCAATGAACGCCAGTCCATTCGGCTGGCACATCATCAAGCGCCTCTGCCCGCTAAAGGCCTGTTTCGCGCTCCGCAGCCCGCAAGCAGACTCTAGCGGAAGCCTCGCGCCCCGACTGGTGGCTCGTAAACGAACGGCAGCCACACTTGCCCGTCGACCCCTGTCCCGTTCTTGGCGACGGTCGCGTCGATGCCGGCTGCCGACACGGCTGCAGCTGCCGCGGGTCGTTTGTTGTAGCCGCTGTAGCGACCGCACTTGTTGTCGCTGACATAGAC
>JBNMNW010000342.1:0-5733 GCA_051278165.1 Planctomycetota bacterium
CCAGAACCCGCAGCCGAACTCGCCACCCTCGGGGCAGCAACCGCAGAACCCCGGCGTCGGCTCGCGGCCGATGCCGACGATCAGCGGCGAGCTTTACTACGAAGACGCGGTCAAGGCGCTCAACGGCAAGCCGGTGCGTTCGATCCAGGTGATCAAGAACCAGAACGGCGCCGGTGGTGCACCCGTTGCGCCGTTTGACGTGGCCTCGTCCGAATCGATCGTGCGCCGACTCGATACCCGCGTTGGCCAACCGTTTGCGCAACGCAAGGTGTCGGCAGACTGCGCGACTTTGTGGTCGGAACGTCGTTTGGTCGTGCGCGCCTACGTCGAAGAAGTCGATGGCGAAGTCGTCGTGACCTATCAGGTGGATCTCGAGGTGGAGATCTACGAGGACGTTACGTTCATCGGTCTCGAGCACCTCAATCAGGAAGTCATCAACGGGCTGATTGGCTACTATCCGGGCCGGCGCACGACGCACACCGAGGCCGAGGCCATGCGCAAGCTGCTGCTCGCGCGCTACCACCGCGACGGCTACGCGTTCTGTAACATCGAGTTGCTAGACGTGCCGGCGGTGAGCAGTGCGAGCACCACGGATCCCGCCGCTGCCGGCAGCGTCATCACGCCTGATGCCGCGACGCGCCAGACGCTGAAGGTGCTGGTCGAAGAAGGGCCGCAGGTGTCGGTGCGCAACATCGACTTCCTCGGCAACCGCTCGTTTCCAGCGCATCCGATCCTCGGTTTGTTTGGCACCGACAGCTACCTGGTTCGCGACGCACACATCGAAAGCGATCCATCCGGGATGTTGTTCGGCGGCGGTGCGTTCAGTCGGGAAGTGCTCGAGGAAGACCTCGATCGACTACGTCTGTTCTATCGCAGTCGTGGATTCCTTGAGGCGACCGTCGACTTGGCCGATGTCAGCTTCGCGAGAAACCGCTCGCTAGTGGATCTGTCGATCATCGTGGTCGAAGGCCCGCGCTACCGGATCCGTTCGCTCAAGGTGCGACACGTAACTCCCGAAGCCACACCGCTGGTCGGCGAACCGCTCTACCCAGCCTCCGAAGTGGAGCAGGTCATCAAGGTCGCACCGGGCGAGTTCTACGACAACGACCGCCTGCGTCGAGATCAAGAGGCCGTCGAAGAGTTCTACGGTCGACGCGGCCACCCGTCCGTCAACTTCCCGGGCATGCGGCAGGCGCCGCGCCAGGGTTGTCAGGTGTTCGACCCGCTCGAGATCTATGGCGAAGGCCCTGAGGTCGACGTGGTCTTCATGGTCAGTGAGGGCTCCCCGAAGACGCTGCGCGACGTCGTGATCCGCGGCAACAGCTACACGCGCGATCCGGTCATTCGCCGACGCTTCCGAGTGTTGCCCGGTGAGCGCATCGACATGCTCGAAGTTCGGCGGGCGCTGCGCCGCATCCAGAGCACGCGCTTCTTCCAAGACCCGAGCGCCGTGGTCGGCCCGCGTCTACAGATCGAACCTGTCGTCGGTGACCCGACGTTGGTCGACCTTGGCCTCGATGTTGAAGATGGTCCAACCGGCGAGTTCCGCTGGGGCGTCGGCATTAGCACCGGCATTGGCGCGCAAGCGCAGATCACCTTCAACAAGCGCAACTTCGACTTGTGGAACCCGCCGAGCAGTGCCAACCCGATCACGGCGATCCAGGAGATCCTCGACGCGAAGGCATTCCACGGTGGCGGTCAGAACCTGTCGATGTTGCTCGCGCCCGGTAGTCGCCAGAGCCAGTTCCAGGTGACCTACGTCGAGCCCGATGTGTTCCGTGATCATCTCGACACGTATGCACTGCGGGTGAGTGCGCGCCGCCAGTTGCGGCGCCTGCCCGATGGCTACACGTCAGACATCCTGGGCGCCGAAGTCGGCCTGTCGCGAAACTTTACTGAGTTCTTCAACGCTGGCCTGTCTGTCCGTCAAGAAACCGTGGAAGTCGATGGCCTGGCTCAAGACGCGACGGTGCTGGCGTTTGACGCTGAAGGCAAGACGGAGTTGCGCGGCACGCGCTTCAGCATGCGCTATCTCGACTACGACGACCTGCAGCGGCCAACGTCGGGCATCGACGTGAACCTTGGCTTTGAAGTGATCGGCGGTGCCTTTGGCGGCGGCGAGAGCCTCACCAAACTGGAGCATCGCGCCGACGTCTACGTGCCGTTGACCGAGAACGAGATGGGGCACCGCACGGTGTTTCACTGGCGCCACTTCTTCGGTCTCGCCAACGAGTATGGCGACAGCAACGACGTCTACCTGACGGAGAGATTTCGGATGGGTGGCGCCGACTTGCGCGGCTTCGACTTCCGCGGCGCGGGTCCGACCCAGTTTGGTCGGCCACTGGGTGGCGAGGCGGTCTACACGTCGAGCTACGAAATCTACTTCCCGCTGGTTGCGACGCGTCTCGAAGGCGAAGTGCGCGACCGCGAACTGCTGCGTTGGGTGTTGTTCACCGATATCGGCTTCTTGGGGCTCGGTCTCAACGACTCGACCTTCCGCGAGATGCGTGCAAGTTCGGGTGTTGGTCTACGCATCGAGATCCCATACCTCGAACTGCCGATCGCACTCGACCTCGGTTGGCCGTGGCTCTACGAAGAGACCGACGACCGCCGCCAACTGTTCTTCTCGATCAGCCGGTGAGCGACGACGGCACCTTTCGCCGCCTCGACCGCCAGGTGCTGGTCGACAATGCTTGGCATCGCTACTGCAGGGATCGCTATGTGCAGCGCGACGGCAGCGAGGGCACCTACTACTACGTCGACATGGCCGGCAGCTGTGCGTCGATTCCGGTGTTCGCCGACGGCACGATGACGTTGATTCGCGTGCATCGCTACTTGCTCGGCATCGACCTGTGGGAGTTTCCGATCGGCGGCATGAAACCCGGCGATCAGCCGCTGGATGTCGCAAAAGCAGAGCTGCGTGAAGAAGCCGGACTGGTCGCCGAGCAGTGGACGCCGCTCGGTCACTTCGCGCCGTACAAGGGCGTTTCCAACGAGCGTTGCCACTTCTTTCTCGCCAGGCAACTGCAGGAGGTGCCGCAGGAGCTGGAGCCGAGCGAAGCGATCAGCGTGCACCGCATGCCGATCGCTGAAGCTCGTGACACCCTGTTGGGCCAAGAGTGTGGCGACGGCCAATCGATGGCGGGCTTGATGCTGCTCGATCGGTGGTTGCAGGCGGGCAATTCACTGTGAGTCATTCACTGTGAGTCAGGCGAGTGTTCGGGATCTTCTACGGGCGAAGCAAGCGCTCGAGGCGGCAATGCAGCTGGCTACCTGGCACGTAGAGCGCGGGGTCGAGGCCGAGTACAAAGATGGCGGTAGTCCCGTCACGGTGGCCGATCGCGAGATCGATGAGCTGCTGCGCGTCCAGTTGCCGGAGTCCGGCGACGGTTGGCTCTCCGAAGAATCCCCGGACAACGAGCAGCGTCTGTCGTGTGAGCGCGTCTGGGTTGTTGATCCGGTGGACGGCACGCGATCGTTCGTGGAGGGACAATCGGACTACTCGGTTTCGATCGCACTGTTGATCAATCGTCAGCCAGTGCTAGGTGCGGTCGGGGCACCTGGGCAAGGTGTGCAGATCGTCGGTGCAGTTGGCCATGGCGTGGAGATCCTTGGCGAACCCGATTGGCAGTGGTCGGGGGATGATCAGAGGCCGCGGGTGCTTGCTTTGCGCAGTGAGATCAAGCGCGGTCATTGGCAGCACCTTGAGGACCGTGTCTCTATTCAGCCCGTCGGGTCGATCGCCTACATGTTGGCGGCAGTTGCCGCTGGCTGTGCCGACGCGACCTGGACGAAGTATCCCAAGCACGAATGGGATGTCGCGGCCGGCGCCGCCCTGCTGCATGCAGTCAACGGCGAATGCTGGTTGCCGCGCGGCGGCCACATGCTTTGGAATCGCAAACGTCCGCGCTTCCTCAGCTTCGCTGGTGCTGGGTCTGAGCAACGGTCGCGCATTGCCGACCACCTCTGAGTTCATGCGGCTGCGGCCTTACTCGAGCGGCCCACTGCCCTAGAGGCCCACTACCAGAGCTGTACTGACGCGCCATTGCTCAGATACGCAGCACCTGCCGCCGGCAGAACAACCAGTTGGCTCGTCAGCGTGGTTCCCGCGAGGATGGCTGCAGCCGGCAACTGCCACGAAAGGTGCACGACCGGTTCGTTCGCTGTCGGCACGACCGGCGCGAGCAGTGCGACGTTGGCGTCGAGCATCAGCGTGCCAAGACCCGGAACATGGATGGCAGCGATTGGCGGTGCGAACGCGGCGATGGCGAACGCGGTTGCCGGTGGTGCCGCGGCGAATGAGATCGCGGTGCCGCGCGGTTGCACGCGGCGAAAGTGCGGGAACTGCTGGTATGAGACAATCTCCGGCAGCATGGAGCACGCGACGATCTGGTTCGAGTTGATCACGTAGGCCACCTCGCTATTGGCTTTGATGGCGGTGAAGCCCATCGGCAGCGCCTGCGGCTGCCAGGCACCGGTTTGCGCGCCGAAGCCTAATGCGGTTGGGCCATCGATCGCGAGCGCCGACGTGCGCCAAATCGCGAACACGGGCGTGGTCATGCCGGTGCGCGGACGACTCAGCCAACGTTCGCTATTGGTGTCGAATGCGGCCAGGTTGTTCGTGTCGTAGCAGAGTAGCGGCGCGCTGGTCGGGTTGCTCACGAGTGCCTGGACCGGGTTGCCGAGCGCCACGAACTGACCGGAGCGCGCCGCGAAGGCATAGCAGTCGGTGGCCGATTGCAGGGCAACGCTCGTGGTCGACATGGTTGCCGGGTTGCCATGGGTGGTGGCAGGTGCTGCGACCCAGGCCGAAGTGAAGCTACTGAAGGCGTGCGTTTGTCCGTTTCGTGCCGTGACGAACGCAACGCTGTTGCCGGCGTCCAAAATGGCTGTCTTGATCTGTAGCGTCGTGACCGTTTGATGCAGCGGGCTGTAGCCGCGCACCGTCTTGCTGCGCCGGAGCAGCGCAACGCCCGAGCCGAACTCGATGGAGTTGGCTGGTTGCGCGATTGCCAGCAAGTCGCCAGTGACCGCCGAGTAGGCCAGCAGCCCAGTGGGCGTGTTGAGCATGGCGTAGAGGTCGGTGCTGCCGGCGAGCGTGGTTACGGCGGCCAACTCGGTGACGAAGGCGCCCCGCAGGCTGCTATATGCAAGCACCGCCGCGCCGTTGAACCACAGGCCCCAGTCAGCCGCTCGCGTAAATGTTGCGCTGGCTAGCGGCGCGTGCCTCTGCCACGTTCGAGTGTGTGCGGAGAATCCAAATGTAGCCGATGAATTGCTGGCGAATGCGGCCGTGCCATCGGCGCTAATGGTCGTCGCGCTGGTGCCGCAAATTTGCTCGTGCCAGAGATTGTCGAACGCGCTGAGCGCCGAGACCGTGGCACCCTGATAGATCACGGCCACATGTCGCTGCACCTCGGCGGCAAACCCGGCCGCGATGGTTCTTGATGTCCAGGTGCCGGTGAAGGCGCTGAACGCGTGCAGCAGGTTGCCGTTCGCCACCAAGAAGATCGAGTCGTTCTTGTTGCCGACCGAGTTGAGGGGCGAGGTCGAACCGGTGGTGCTGAGGTCGGCGAACCGGCCTGTGTGTGATGAGAATGCGCGGTAGGCGTTGGGCTCAATGATGACGACGCAATCGTTGAATAGTCGTACGGTGGCGCCCGGCAATTTCGGCGTGGTGTGCCATCGCCGAGTTACAGAGGAGAACACGTGCAGCGTCAAACCCTGGTCGTA
>JBNMNW010000343.1:0-5730 GCA_051278165.1 Planctomycetota bacterium
TCGTGTGCGTGGCGCCAAATGCGAGCGACGTATCAACGAGGAAGCGTGCTGTCGAGGCGCCGTTGGTGCCTGCAGCACCTGGGTCGCCTTGCGGGCCGATGACGCCTGGATCACCCTGTAGACCTTGAGCGCCGGCAATGCCGGGATCGCCTTGCAAGCCTTGCAGGCCGCTCAAGCCCTGTGGACCAAGCAAGCCCTGTGGACCAATGGCGCCTGGGATGCCTTGCGGGCCGAGTAGTCCTTGTGGACCGGCAACGCCTGGATTGCCTTGCGGTCCGATCGGACCCAGCGGACCCAATAGACCCTGCGGACCCAATAGACCCTGAGGACCCAGTAGACCCTGAGGACCCAGTAGACCCTGAGGACCCAGTAGACCCTGAGGACCCAGTGGACCCTGAGGACCCAGTGGACCCACCGAACCCTGTGGACCCACTGGACCGACGAGACCGCTGTTGGAACCAATCCATTGTCCGAACTCGTTGATCACGGGCAGGCCATTGATCGTCACGCTATTTGGGGTGATGTCTCGGCCAGGCACATCGAGCGCTTTCTTCGCAACTTGAGCAAACGCCTGTGACGAAAGTCGCGTGCGCGGCGTCATCTCGCCGTCGGCGCCGACTCTGACACCTACGAACAAATCACCGTTGTCGAACAGCTGCGGCGGGAAGCCAACAATGCTGCCCAGTTCGACCTTTAGCAGGCCGTTCTTGACCTGCACTAGCGGATGAACCTCCATCCATAGTGGCGTGCCGCCGTTCTGCAGCGTGTAGATGCTGAAGGTGAATTGAAGGAAGGCGTTGACGTCAACGCCGTTCGATTGCAGCGTCAATCTTGCCTGGAACGGCATGGTCGACGGTGGCGTAGATTGGGCACGGGCAATGCCAACTGTCGCGGCAACGGCGCACAGCATGGTTGCGAGGAATCGCATAGGGCTCTCCTGATTGGTGATGGATTGGTTCAGGGCCCCTTTTTCTTCTGCAAGCCCAATTACGACCGTGAACCTAAACTAGAGGTTGTCGATGGGGCAAGTGCTGGGTGCGTTCGATGCGCAACAGAATCGTCGCATGCCATTACTATTGGAAGTAGTGAGTGTCACTGCGCACTTCCCCGGCAGCCTTCATTGATGCGGCCCGTCATGGGCGACATGTATCTGGTTGAGGGTCGCGTTTCAGTCAGTCACTGCAATCTGAATCGCGCCGCGTCCCAGTAGTTTTTTTGATCCTGATTATGCGTCCAATTAGTCGATTAGAGCACGTTGGTGGTCGATGAGTGGGGTCTAGCTTTCCCGGTGCGGCAACGATGTTGCGAGGTGCGTGGCAGGCAACCAGCCAGTCACGAGTAGCTGAACCATCCGTCCGAGTGGCGGTCGGGATCTTGCCGTCTGCCGATTTACTCATTGACGACCGGCTTGTTTTTGTTGTTGTTGGCGTTGTCTAATTCGTATTTTAGCAGCGCTAAAGTGCTGAGGCATTATTGCCTGATCGGTTGTGGCGAACGCTTGCCGAACCCATGCATCTTCGGAGCCTGGATCGCAGTGCGCGTTACACGTCTGTCCGACCTTCTTCATGTCACCGCTGATTTGCAGATGACCGCATGCCAGCACCATATGCGCTGCTTTGCACTAGTGAGGTTTGACGGGATGCGCGCACCGTTGCGCCGCATGGGGCACGACGGCCTCATCAGGTAGGCTCTACCGGATCGAATGGACGCTATGCCTCACACTTGCGTTCCGTGCGCCGAGGAACCAACCATGCGTCAACGCCTACTCTTGTCTGCCCTGCTCTCATGTGCTGCGTACCTGCCAGCACAGATAACTTCGATACCGGCCATGCTTCAGCCGTCGTCCATGATCGACATGGATGCGGTTGGCCCCGCGGGACCGACGTCGGTTCCGGCGCTGGTCGCGGCGGGCACGAACGGTGGCGCCTTCTTGCTGGCGGGCATCACGTTGATCTCGCTTAACAACGGTGGCGTCTACAACACCAATTCTGGGCTCGGAAATGGCCTCGGCTACGACTCCATCAACAACCAGATGGTTCTGGTCGCGCCCAACGGCGGGTTTAACGGGTTCAACGCGGAGATCGATCTATTGGTTCCGACGACCGAGTTCGGCATCGCAATCGGTGACTGGGTCGGTGCGATGTCGCTTGAGTTTCGACTGGCGGGAATCGTCGTCGGTACGATCACGACGACTTCCTACTTGTTGCCCGACGCGAAGTTCTTCCAGTCTCAGGTGCCGTTCGACCAAGTCTTCGTGAGCACCTCGTCGGGCGCCGGCAACTGGGTGATCCCCGAACTGTATATCCAGAATGGCTTCGCCACGCTGGCGACCAACACGGCCATCGGCGCCGGTTGCGGCGGTCTGAGTCTCGCCGCCAACAGCCGTCCCGTGATCGGGTCGAGTTGGGACCTGTCGCTGACCGGCATACCCGCCACCGGCACGGTCGGTCTCGAGATCTGGAGCGTCACCGATCCAGGCATCAACGACCTGATCGGAATCGGCATGCCCGGCTGCGGCCTGCGAGCATCGCCAGAGTTTTTGAGCGCGTTCCTGGTCACCGGCAACTCGCATGCTTACTCGTGGCTGCTGCCAAGCAGTGCGGCGATCATCGGCGTGCATGTGTTCACGACGGCCGCGGTATTCGAGAACCCGCCGAGCAACAGCTTTGGTGCCATCACTAGCAACGCGATCGACGGCAAGTTCGGCGACGTTTGATCCTCCGGCGCGTCGCTGCGGGCTATGCCTTCTGTCCACGAGCGCGATCCAGCGTTTCCGTAAGCTGGTCGGTGAGCCGTAGCGATTGATTCCGGTAGGCGACGCGCGCCTCCGCATCGAAGCCAAATCTTCATGCGAAGATCGGCGTCCGCGTAGACCGAGCATCGCGTCTGAATCGTATGACGTAACTGTGAGTGGGGACGGCGATCTAGCTTCTGGATGCTGCGCGACTGTACGCCCGTAGCTGCCGCTCGCGGCCGTTGCGGCCAGCTACTGCTGATATCTGGGGTGAATCTCTATCTTGACTCAGTCCAGAACTCGCCTACAGAGCTGGTATGAATGTGGTTCATGCAGAGCTCCTGCGAGGCAAAGGTCTAAGCGTCACGGCGCAGCGACTCGCCGTGTTGCAGGCGGTCTGGGACAGCCCTCACTGCACGGCCGACAACGTGGCCGAACACGCGCGTGCGCAGATCGGCACGATCTCTCGCCAAGCTGTCTACGACTCGTTGGCCGTTCTCACGGAGACGAATCTGGTGCGCAAGATTCACCCGGCAGGATCGCCGGCCCTGTTTGATCCGCGCACTGGCGATAACCACCATCACATCATCTGCCGCACCTGCAGCAAGGTCGTCGACGTCGACTGCGCGGTCGGCCAAGCCCCGTGCCTATCCGCGGCTGTGGGCTCTGGCTTCGAAGTCGACGAAGCGGAAGTCGTCTTCTGGGGCAAGTGCCCCAACTGCCGCACGAACACCGCCGACTAACAACCGGCAATGCCATCAAGTAACGCTGCACCGATCGGGCTAATGTCCCACTTGCAGCAGGCCGTATTACCTCTCCAATCACCAACCCAGCCACCTTTCAGGAGCAACCATGTCTGTTGATACCAGGGCTTGCGATGATGCCATCGCCCATCCTTCTACCTTCACCAGTAGCCAGCGCCGACCCGCAGCTAGCAAGCCAGCATGGATGCTGGGTGTGTTGCTGGCGGCTGGCTGCCAAGCGCCGACCGTTAGTGCTGAGCCGCAAGGCCCAGAGACTCAAGTCCTAGCTACTCAAGCCACAGCTGCCCAAGGCTACGCCGATGCTGCTGCTGGCTGCCCAGTCACTGGCCTTGGCGGCAGTTCGGACCCGAGCATGCGCCACACGGCAGTCGGTGTGCTGTCGAATCGCGACTGGTGGCCCAACCAGTTAAACCTCGGGATTCTTCACCAGAATGCTCCGGTGAGCAATCCGATGGGTGAGGACTTCGACTACGCAGAGCAATTCGCCGCGCTCGATTTCGACGCGTTGCGAAAAGACATCGCGACCGCGCTGACCACCTCGCAGGATTGGTGGCCGGCCGACTACGGCAACTACGGGCCGATGTTCATTCGCCTCGCCTGGCACAGCGCCGGCACCTACCGCGTAACCGATGGTCGCGGCGGCTCAGCCGATGGCACGATTCGCTTCGCACCACTCAACAGTTGGCCCGACAACGGCAACCTCGACAAGGCGCGACGCTTGCTGTGGCCGCTCAAGCAGAAGTATGGCAGCAAGATCTCGTGGGCCGACCTGATGATCTTGACCGGCAACGTCGCACTCGAGTCGATGGGCTTCGAGACGTTTGGCTTTGCCGGCGGCCGCGCTGACGTTTGGGAACCGCAACAAGACGTGTTCTGGGGATCCGAGACCGAGTGGCTTGGTGACAAGCGATTCTCCGAAAAGCGTGAGCTGGACAACCCACTGGCCGCCTCGCAGATGGGGCTGATCTACGTCAACCCGGAAGGCCCCAACGGCAACCCCGATCCGCTGCTTGCAGCGCACGACATCCGCGTCACGTTCGGCCGCATGGCCATGAACGACGAAGAGACCGTCGCCCTGATCGCTGGTGGCCACACGCTCGGCAAGACCCATGGTGCGGCCGATCCAAACAAGTTCGTCGGTGCGGCGCCGGAAGGTTCCCCGCTCGAGCAGCAGGGGCTTGGTTGGAAGAACGCCTATGGCACCGGCAAGGGTGGCGACACCATCACGAGTGGCCTCGAAGGCGCGTGGACCTCAACTCCGATTGCGTGGTCACAGGAATACTTCGGCAACCTGTTCCGCTACGAGTGGGAGCTGACCCGGAGTCCGGCCGGCGCCAAGCAGTGGCAGCCAAAGGGCGAACGCGTCGCGCGTACCGTTCCGGACGCACACGACCCGGCGAAGAAGCATCTGCCGATCATGCTCACGACGGACCTGTCGATGATCGTGGACCCCGAATACCGCAAGATCTCTAAGCGCTTCCACGAGAACCCTAAGGAGTTCAACGCCGCCTTCGCCAGAGCTTGGTACAAGCTCACGCATCGCGACATGGGACCGTATGCACGTTGCCTCGGTCCATTGGTGCCTGAGCCGCAATCGTGGCAGGACCCGGTCCCTGCGGTTGATCACGACCTCATCGATGGCAAAGACATCGATGCCCTAAAGCTGAGTCTGCTCGATTCCGGTTTGTCGATCTCGCAACTGGTATCGACTGCATGGGCATCGGCCGCAACGTTCCGCGGCACGGACATGCGCGGCGGTGCCAACGGGGCTCGCCTGCGTCTCGAGCCGCAAAAGAGCTGGGCTGTTAACGAGCCGGCGGAACTGCAAAAGGTGCTGTCCGTGCTAGAACGGATTCGCGCCGACTTCGAAAGCAAGTCCGGCGACACCAAGCTGTCGCTCGCCGATCTGATCGTGCTGGCCGGCAACGCGGGTGTCGAAGCCGCTGCCAAGCGTGCGGGCCACGAAATCGAGGTGCCGTTCACGCCGGGCCGCACCGACGCGACTGCGGCCATGACGGACGTCGCTTCGTTCGCCGTGCTCGAACCACTTGCCGACGGCTTCCGTAACTACGCCGCCGGTGCCTACGACCGCCCGACCCCCGAGATGCTGCTCGATCATGCCCAGAAGCTCAGCCTGAGCGCCCCCGAGATGACGGTGTTGGTCGGCGGCATGCGCATGCTCGGCACCAACTGGGGAGACACCGCGCACGGTGTGTTTACCAGCCGCAAAGA
>JBNMNW010000344.1:0-5661 GCA_051278165.1 Planctomycetota bacterium
GGCACGGCCAACTCACCCAATACCAGCAGACGTCGACGCGCCGACTCCTGCAGGGCGCCAGGATCATCTCCTAGCACGGAGATCATCGCCCGGATCTGGGCGAAGGAAGGTTCAGAAGGCTGCGGCTTTGGTTCAGTCATGCGTGGCCAGGAGACGCGAGCATACACATGGAAAGGGTCGAGTCACTCGCGCTGTCGCGATGGAATACGAGGATCCTGTTGGTGCCTTGCACATGCGCCCCGCTAGCTTGATGCACAACACGGCAAGCCTCGTACGGGAACTTCCCGTCGCAAGGTCACTGCCGCGAATGCCTGCCGACAATTGCGTCACCATCGATTCCCCATGGACGACTCTGCATTGAATTCGTCACTCTCAATGTCGCCGGAAGAGTTTCGGCGACTCGGACATCTAGTCGTCGACTGGATCGCCGACTACAGGACAAACGCAGCATCCAAGCCGGTTGCTTGCAACGCCAGTCCTGGCGACCTGTTGGCGCAATTGCCCAAAGCGCCACCGGAACAACCGGAGGGATTCGAAGCGATCCTGTCCGATCTCGACGATCTCGTTGTGCCAAATCTCGCACATTGGCAGCACCCAAACTTCTTCGCTTACTTCCCGTCGAACGGAGACCTATCCGCGGTGCTCGGAGACTTCTTGAGCACGGGCCTCGGCGTGCTTGGCTTGACATGGCAGTCCGCACCGGCGCTCACCGAGCTTGAAGACCGCGTCACCGATTGGCTGCGCCAGATGTCAGGCCTCGCAGATTCGTGGCAAGGGGTCATCCAGGACACCGCGTCATCGTGCGGCATGATTGCCTTGGTTGCCGCCCGTGAACGCACCACCAAGCACGGGGCGGTGACCACGGGCATGCAACATGGGCAGGCGCCGCTGGTCGTCTATACGAGCTCGGAGGCACACAGCTCGGTGCAGAAGGCAGCAATGCTGGCCGGCTTCGGATGCGACCAGGTGCGCAAGATCGCAGTGGACGCAAACCGCGCCTTCGATGTCGCGGCGTTGCGCCAAGCCATCGCTGATGACTGCAACCATGGCCTGCGACCGTGCGCAATCGTTGCGACGACTGGCACCACCACGACCACGGCGTTCGATCCCATCGACGAACTTGCTGACGTCGCCGAGCAGTATGGTTTGTGGCTGCACGTCGATGGGGCGATGGCCGGAACCGCGATGATTCTGCCCGAATGCCGAGCGTTATGGCACGGCGTCGATCGCGCCGATTCGATCGTCGTCAACCCACACAAGTGGCTCGGCGCTTCGTTCGACTGTTCGGTGTTCTATGTGCGCGATGACCAGCACCTGGTCCGCGTGATGCGAACGGATCCTAGCTACCTGCGCACCGAGTTCGATGATCAGGTCAAGACCTACCGCGATTGGGGCGTGGCACTCGGCCGACGATTCCGCGCCCTAAAACTGTGGAGCCTGATCCGCACGCATGGCGCCGAACGCCTGCGCACTCGCATTCGACGCGACATCGACAACGCGCGCTGGCTCACCGAACAAGTCGAAGCCAACCCGCAATGGCGGCTACTCGCACCGATGCAGCTGCAAACGCTCTGCATTCGCCACGAGCCCGATGGCGTCACCGGTGACGCACTGGACACGCACACGCTGGCATGGCTGCAACGCGTTCACAACACTGGTCGCGCGTGGTTGACCCCGGCGCAGTTGGATGGGCGTTGGATGGTGCGTGTCTCGATCGGCTCACTGACCACCGAACGCGAACACGTCGTGGCGCTCTGGCAACTGCTGCGGGAAGAGACGTCGAGCTGACGTCTAGCCAGTCACGATTGCGCGGTGCTCTCGGCCGCGGCCATCTCGATTGGCAGAGTCACGCGGAACGTCGAGCCGTGCCCAACTTTGCTGCGCACGCTGATTGCGCCGCCACACGACTCGATTGTCGACCGCGCCAAGGTCAGGCCAAGGCCTGTGCCATGCGCCTTGTTAATCATCTGGTCCCGACCGACTTGTGAAAACGCGTCAAACACCTTGCCCAGGTCTGCCGCGGCGATACCAGCGCCGTGATCCATCACATCGACCACGATGCGCGCGCCGGCTCGGCGAACTCGCACTTCAATGGGCGTCTCGGGCTCACTGAACTTGCCAGCGTTGTCCAGCAGGCGACACCACGTTTCCGTCAAGCGGCCGACATCACTCAGCACCGATGGCAAGTCGTCGTCGAAATCACTGACAATGCGATCTCGCAACTCTGACGGCATTCCGGCAACGGCGCTGGCAACACTCGCGCGGACGTCGACAGAGTTCCGCATGCTCGTCGTGCCCTCACCTAGCTCCAGCACGTCATCGAGCAGTCGCGCCAGACGCTGCGCGCCATGCAACGCGATCCCTGAAAACTCCTCGCGCACGGATGCGTCGTCGTCGTCTTCGATCTGCGTCAAAATCTCCGTCGCACCAAGGATCTCCGCCATCGGCGTCCGGAACTCGTGGCTGACGTTGGTCACAAACTCGGCCTTCGCCTTCACCGCAGCCAGCGCCACATCGCGCGACGCAACCAGTTCTTGCTCGGTGCGTTGGCGCTGCGTGATGTTCTCTTGCAACCGTTGCGCCATGTCATTGAACGCCGTGCCAAGATCGCCAAATTCATCGCGACTATTAATGCAGACGCGCACATCTAGTTCGCCACGACCGAGTCGTTGCGTGGCATCGCGCAGCGTCATGATGGGATCGAGCGTGCGACGCATTTGCACGAGACTGACGAGCACTACGCACAACATTGTGCCGATCGCAGTCAGCCAAAAGAACCTCACGAACTCACGATCGACGGCGAACGCATCCGCCTGCGGTCGCGACTGGATGACCAACAAGTCGAGTTTGTATTGCGGCTGCAAGAAGGCCAACCAGAAACGGCCAAGATGTGGCTCATCGTCGATCGTCCAATCGATCGAACCAGAAGACTCTCCGTCAGTAATGCCGGCTGCAAGAATCTGCGCAGCAGGCAGATTGCGACACGTGTGAAACAACACGCGGCCGTGAGAGTCGCAGCATGCGAACTCACAGTTGACGCCGCGCAGCTCCTGCGGATCCCAAAACCAATCGCCATTGATCAACGCGACCACGTGCGTGGACTCGTCATCACCGGCATCGATATCGAACGACATCACCAACTGCGCCGGATTGCCGTGGACCTGCAGCAGTTTTTTGCCAGTTGCGAGGTGCGCAAGTTGCGCTTGCGTCTTGACGAGATCCGGCAGTTGCAGATCGCCGGACAGCGATTCGACCCGGTCGTGTTCGACCAGCCAAATGCCAGCGCAGTGCTCCGATATTTGCCCCTCCAGCGCTTCGCGCCCGGACCACGGCGCCTCATCACGCCAACTCTGCGCCTGTGCCAAGTCGCTGGCCAAGGTCAAATCATTCGCCACCTGATCGAGACGAGCGGCAATGCTCATGCCCGAGTTCTTCGCCGCGGCGTGCAGGTTCTTAATGGTAGCGCTACGAATATGGTCGCTGACCCGCGTCACCGACAGCGTTGCGTAGATGATCAACGGCACCAGCGCACAGCCGGCAAACAGCAGCACGAACCGACGGCCCAATCGCGACGTCAGTGCCCCCTGTCTACCGGCGCGCGGCGCTTTGGCGCTGGCTGGCAAGTTAGCAGCCCCCGGCCGTCCCAGCGAGTTCAGGATGAAGCGCGGGCGCAACTTCGGGCCGCAGGCTCAACGGCTCTTCCACGTGGTGGAACATGCGAATCGTTCGCTCCAATTCGTCACACGCGGTCATCACCACCGCAAATTCGACGGATGGATCATCAACGGTTTCGGCACAGTCCGTCAGCTTGCGGCGCAGATCCACCTGAGCGCGGCGAATGGCGTCGATGCGCTCACCAACGCCAACGACGGCCTTGTTCAGGCAACCAACCTCTTCCTTCAGGAAGTCGGCACGTCGCGTGCGCAATGGCGGCGGGAACTTGCCATCTGAGAGCAACCTCAGGTTGCGCTTGAAGCGCACCATTGGGCCGGCGACACGATGCGAGAACCGCACCGCACCGAGCACAACGATCACCAAACACATCATCGCCAGCAGCCAGAAACGCTCGTGCAGGTAAAGCATGACGATGGCCTGCTCTTCGTAGCCGCCGTCCATGTCAACCACTCCAAGGTCCCACAACAGTGGCGAGAAGATGCCGGCGCTAACCGCCAGCAACACCAAGGCCCCGTAGGTGATGCCGTGCAGGATCAAGCTACCTTGCAGCTTCCAGTCGACGATGTAACGCCAGCGCACGATGCGTTGCTTCATGATCAGTAGTTCGATGCGAGGCCGAAGAAGCCGCCGTTGTTGGCGCGAATCACGTCATCCATGCCAACCGATTCGCCGAGCGACGCCGCAGTTTCATGGTCCGGACCAAGACTGAACAAGTCGTAGTCGGTGTTGAGTGGGAACATGTAGCGGTCGCGACGACGGGTAGTCTCAGTGGGCACACCGGTGAACAGCGAGAAGTTGCCGTTGGTCATTACGGTCTGTTCGATCATGGCACGCTCTACGATGCTGACGAGCCGACCGATCTTGGTCTGCAGCTGCGTGTAATCCACCGGTTCGACAGCGACTGCGACAGCGTCAGACACCTCTTGGGGCCCACCAGGACCACCGTCACCACCACCACCAGAACCAGCGAGCGGCGAGAACGCCGACGGATCGACGATGCCGGCAGCGATTGCCCAGTCGAGACCGTCACCGGTGCCGTCCGAGTAGTTGAGATAGCAGTACGTAACACCCCACGGATCTCGCTTGCCGCCGAAGCCCACCTGGTAGAGCGACAGAGGCAACTGACCACTGTTGCTCGCGGTGTAAGCATCGACCGCGTGAGAAATCGACACCAGCTCATGCTTGGCCTTGCCAACCCGCGCGACGCGAAGAGCCCCGACGTATTGAGGCACGCCGATGGACGCGATGATCGCGAGAATCGCCACGACAATCATCAACTCCAACAGCGTGAAGCCACCGGCAGACCGGTCACTAGGATGCCCGAATCGCATAGCCTGAGCTATCGGAGTTGGGCCCCACCGCGCCTGAGCCATCTCTGGAGGATCAAGAAATACCAGCCAATGCCCGGCCCCATCGCCGTTGCCGTAGGCCAGCACGCCAGCAAGGCCCGATCAGGCCAGATGCCCGCAGTCCAGACGGACCAGATGCCCGCAGTCCAACCAGATGCCCATCAGTCCAGCCAGACCAGCCGAGCACGAGCCACTGCTGACATGCCGTCGCCGCCTGACCGGAAACCGGCCGGCGCAACAGCAAGCTGGCTAGGTCAGCCAACTTGCGCAGCCAGTAGCTGCCAGCGCAGCTCACAGCTGTGCAACCTCGATGGAACGGGCTTTCCACGCCTTCACAGTGCTAATCGCAATGCGAAGGGGAAAGTGGTGCCCAGGAGAGGACTTGAACCTCCAATCCCCGGAGGGAACTAGCACCTCAAGCTAGCGCGTCTGCCAATTCCGCCACCTGGGCGTCCATCGAGGGCGGAAGAACGTAGCGGCTCGGCTCAGCTTTTCAACCCGGAGATTTTCAACCTGCCCCGAGCCCGAACATCGCCGAGCTCATGCAGGCGACCGCTAGGAGTCAGCGTCACGGGAGGCGAATCGACCAGGTGCGTGACGTTCGCGCCGGGTTGGTTCGCCGAAACGCAGTCGAATC
>JBNMNW010000345.1:0-5660 GCA_051278165.1 Planctomycetota bacterium
GATATATAAGTCGGTACGGTGCCTGGACAAAAAACCACATCTTCGCCCTCTGCCGGTGACAACAATCTGATCGCCGCCCAACCATTCCTCCACACTTCAGGCAGCTGACGAACTGCCGCCAATTTTCCTGTCACCGCTAGAGGGCGAAGATGTGGTTTTTTGTCCAGGCACCGTACCGACTATTGGATGTTGGTTTGGATTAGGTTGCTGGCGGTGAGGGTCATGGTGGTGGCGTTGAGGGTGATCAGTTGCGCTAGGAAGTGCACGGGGCGGACGGGGGCGGGCACGGTGACTGGTTGGCGGACGGCAGTGCTGGGCTGGAGGGGGTGCAACAGGGTCACGATGGGCGTGAGGAGTAGGCGGCAGTTGGTTGAGAGCGGCAGCGGCAGGTCGGTGGCTTGGAAGCCTAGGGCGAACAGGGCGAAGTGGTCAGTCGGGGCACAGAGGCCTTCTAGGTCGACGCCGTTGTTGAGATTTGGGCGTGAGGTGAGGGCCGGCGCGGGTGAGCAAATTTGCGCAGCGGCAGTGGTCGCGGCGGCATGCGTCGGCACGAATCGCATGCGCAGCTGACCGGAGGATGTGCCAGACCAACTCCAAGACGACCCCCATGGCCCCTGCATCGTGCCGGCTTGCGAGTTCGCCTCGGCAATCACGCGGATTGCTAGCGGGTATTGGGCCATTCCGAAGACGACCGGGATCGTCGTGCTGGTGGCGGCATCGATGAAGCCATCGTCGTAGACGTCGATCGCGAGCGTCACCTGGCCAGTGCCAGTCGTCGCCGGAAGCCACTCAATGATCAGGTCACCAGCTTGCCGAACGGGCGAAACCAGCTCGTAGCGAACTTCACCGCGCGACAGGCTGTTGCCGCTCGTCAGTGCCTGGCTGGCGACCTGCCACTGAAACTCGATGGCGGTCGGGTCGAGAGCATTCGCCAAGGCCATCGACGCCGAATTGAGGCCGCCGCCGGCAACGCGGGAGAGGCCCGGCCAGACATTCGTCCCGGACAGTAACGGCGCGGCGGTGCTCCCTAAGGCGGTGACTTGACCACCAACGAGCTGAGCGGATGGTGCTACCTGAGCCGCCGCGAAGGTCGTCGAAAGCAGCACACAGAGTGAGAGCTTGGTATTGCGCATGGTTCCCCGGTGGCAGCTTACCCCACGATTCGCACGGCCATCCGGTAGCCAGCAGCGCGTGGAGCGCGAAGCATCGATGCCATCGCATGGACAACGCAGCGAGACTGCTGCATCATCCGTCACGCGATGTTTTCCGCCCCCACCCTGTCGGTCGTCATCGTCAACTGGAACACGCGGGATCTGTTGCTCAAGGTGCTCGGGCAACTGTTTGACGCACCCCGACTGGCTACCGAAGTCCTCGTCATCGACAACCAGAGCAGCGATGACAGCGTCGAGGCCGCGCAACAGGCGTTTCCCGAGGCGCGCGTCTTGCCACAACCGAAGAACGGCGGCTTCGCCTATGGCGTCAATCGCGGCCTCGAAGCGGCGACCGGCAAGTGGATCTTGTTGTTCAACACGGATGCAGAACTCGACTGGGAACAGCTCGAAGGCTTCGTGAACGCTGCCGAAGCCGAAGATGCGACCGGCATCTTCGGCCCACGCATCACCGACGAACACGGCGTGACCCAACGCAGCACCTGGCAACGCCACCGGCCCCGTCACTACCTACCCAACGCGCTATTCCTCAGCCGCTTTAACGAAACGCCGCAGCGCGAACACAAGGGCGACGTCGACTGCGTCAGCGGCTGCGTGTTCTTGATCCATCGCGACGTGCTCAAAGACGTCGGCGGGTTCGACGAACGCTTCTTCATGTACTTCGAAGAAGCCGACTTCTGCGAACGATTACGAAGCAAAGGCCACGTCGTGCGGTTCTTGCCAGAAGTCAGCTTCTTGCACGTTGGCGGCCTCAGCGCGGCGCAATCTGCCAAGAAGACATTCGTCGCGTTCCGCGAAAGCACGCTGCTCTACCACGTGCAATGGCACGGCCGGTTGTGGAGCGAATACATCCGCCTGTGCCTGGCGCTCGGACACGTCATGCGCTTGATGATCTGGTGCGCTCTGTTCGTGGCCGGCAAACGTGGCCGCGTCAGTCTCTATGCAGCGACACTCGCCCACCTGCTGAATCCGTTCTACGTCGGCCAACTGGCCCGCCGAGAACGCCAAGTGCCACCACTATAGGACACCACTCGTAGGGTAAGGTGCTGCGCATGCGTCACTGGTTCTACGGGATCTCGGCTGTCGTGCTTGCACTGGTTGCGATCGTTGGATTGCTATGGAGTCCGGCATGGTTTGCACTCATCTTCGTGGTGCCAGTCATTCTGCTTGGCGTGCGCGACTCTCTGCAAACACGGCGAGCAGTGCTGCGGAACTTCCCGGTCATCGGACACTTCCGCTATCTGCTCGAGATGATCCGGCCGGAGATCAACCAGTACTTCATCGAATCCAATACGGACGGTACGCCCTTCAGCCGCAGCATGCGCTCGGTGGCCTACCAACGGGCGAAGCGCGAACTCCAGACGATCCCATTCGGCACGCAAAAGGACGTCTACGAAGTTGGCTACGAGTGGTTCAACCACTCCATTCTCGCCACTGAGGCAGCCGAGAACCCGCGCATCCGAATTGGCGAAGGCCGCGCGCGCATGCCGTATGACGCCTCCGTCTACAATATCTCGGCAATGAGCTTTGGATCGCTGTCGGCGAACGCCATCCGCGCACTGAACGGCGGCGCGAAAATCGGCGGCTTCTTCCACAACACCGGCGAAGGCGGCATCAGCGACCACCACCTCGAACACGGCGGCGACCTCTGCTGGCAAATCGGCACGGGCTACTTTGGCTGCCGCAACCTGGACGGCACGTTCAACGCCGAAGAGTTCGCCAAGAACGCGGCGCGCCCAACGGTGCGCTTGATCGAGATCAAACTCTCGCAAGGCGCCAAGCCCGGCCACGGCGGCATTCTGCCCGGCAAGAAGGTCACGGCCGAGATCGCCAGAATCCGCGGCGTCGAGTTGGGCAAGGACGTGCTGTCGCCGCCGTGCCACTCAGCATTTCACACGCCACGAGAACTGCTCGAGTTTATCGACAAGCTGCGCGAGCTGTCGGGCAAGCCCGTCGGCTTCAAGCTGTGCGTTGGCCACCACGCGGAGGTCCTCAGCATCTGCAAGGCAATGGCCGCAACGGGCATCATCCCGGACTTTATCGCCGTCGATGGCGGCGAAGGCGGCACTGGCGCGGCGCCGGTCGAGTTCTCCGACTCCGTCGGCACGCCGCTCTCCGACGGCATCGTCATCGTGCACAACGCACTCGAAGGCTTTGGCCTGCGACAGCAGACCAAGATCATCGCGTCCGGCAAGATCATCACCGGCTTCCAGATCGCGAAGCGCATTGCCGCCGGCGCGGACCTGTGCAACTCAGCCCGCGGCTTCATGTTCTCGCTCGGCTGCATCCAAGCACTGCGCTGCAACGCCAACGACTGCCCAGTTGGCGTCGCGACCCAGAACGAGCGCCTGAGCAAGGGACTGGTCGTCTCGCAGAAGACCCAACGCGTTGCCAACTACCACAACGCAACGGTGCACGCGTTTCTCGAAACGCTCGGCGCGGCAGGACTCACGCACCCCGACTGGTTGCGGCCGTGGCATATCCGGCGGCGCGTCTCGGAGACGGAGACCAAGACGTATTCGGAGATCTACCACTTCCTTAAGCGGGGCGAACTGATCGGTGACGAGGTCCCGAAGGAATGGCAGCGTTCGATGGCGATGTCGTCTGCGGAATCCTTCCGCCCGCAGGCCGAGATTGGCCAAGCGCCGAAATCGATCGCCAGGTAGTCAAGCCACTGGCGACCTGCTGAGACGCGCTACTTGATCAGCCGCAGCGCGACCAGCACCAGCAACCGCATGTGGTCGAGCACGACGTCGAACACGCGCATCTTCGAGAACCCCAGCAAGCGCGCTTCGAGCACACATGGGTGCTCGACGACGCGGCCGCCGCGGCGAAGCACGCGCACCAGCAACTCCGCCGTGCCGAGGAAGCCGCCGTTCTTGAGCGGCAGGTCGACGACAAACTCGCGGCGGTAGAGCCTAAAGCAGCTGGTCCAAGTCGAGATCGGACTGCGCAACAGAATGCGGTAGGCGCGCGACAACGTGCGAGACAAGAACAACCGCCAATCCGGCACGTTGCGAACGCCACCGTCTACATGGTAGGGCGAAGCCGTGACCACATCGGCGTCCGGCATGTGCTGCAACATCTTGCGCAGCTCCATCGGGTCGTACGACATGTCGCCGTCAATGGATGCGACCCAGTCCGCGTCGGTTGCGAAGAAGCCAGTGCGGATCGCGGCAGCGACACCGCGGTTGCGCGCATGGCGCACGAGGCGAACGCCGGGATGCGCTCGCGCCATCTGTTCCAACAGCATCCAGGTCTGGTCGGTACTGCCGTCGTCGATCAGCACGAACTCGCAGGCGACGACATCCGCCAGCGCGAACTTGACGGCGCTCAGTTCCTGGAACAGCGCTGGCACACCATCGGCCTCGTCTTTGAGGGGCACGATGATCGCAAGTCGCGGCAGCTTGGCCTGGCGGCGAGCATTGCGCGAAACGACGTTGCGCGAAACGACGGTGTGCGAGACGACATTGTGCGAAACGACGTTGCGCGAGACGACACTGTGCGAGACGACCTCGTGCTCGCCGACCTCGTGCTCGCCGCTTTCACCGCTGACGACAACGTCATCGGGTGCGACCGGGACGGGTGCCGGATCACGCGAAACCAACTGCAGGCTTTGCGCAATCGTGCGGTCCGCAACGACGCACAGTGCTGCCAAGAGCTCAGGACCAGCGCGCACCGCCGACTCGTGAGCCTCGCGGACCGGGCGCGGCAACCCCATCAAGCGCGGCTGCTCGTCGTCGAGCTGCCACGCCGAGAAGCGATGACCAACCACCATTGCGCCAGCCAACTCACCCTGCAACCCAACAGCAACGTTCTCAGCACCCTTGACCGGTGTTGCGTCGTAGTCAAAGCCAAGTGTCTTGAGTGGCGCGTGCCACCAAGCATCGCCCGACGCCACCGACCAGCAAGAACTGAAACCGTGCACGGCCACGCCGATCACGCGCTCGAGTTCGGCACGCTCGTCTTCCCACGCGCGAATGAACGCGATCCGCTTGTCTTCGGGCACTTGGTCGATCGGCCAAGGTGAACGCACCGACAACGCGATTTCATGCCCGAATGCAATGACATCGCGCAGCAACTCGGGCGCGCGAAACGCGAGTGCCGCAGGCACAAAGAACGTCGCGCAGACACCGCGATCCTGAAGCTGCTGCAAGACCAGTCGCACGCTGATATCAGCTCGCGTCGGCAACCGCCGCCAATGCCGCGGAGTAACGTGCTCGCGCCAAAGCTCATCGACAAACCACTCGCTGGCGTCGACGGCTAAGGCGGGAGGGGGTCTAGTCACGCGAGCGTTGTAACGCGTCGCTGCCGGCTAGACCACGTATCGACTAGACCATCTTGCCGACGAGCGTCGGGACTTCGTGGATCAGTTCGTTGACCACCGAACCCAAGACGGGAGTGCCGAGCGAGCGGAGCATCTTGAGGTTGCGCTGCACAACATCCATGCGATGACGGTTGGCTTCGACAACAAGCACGACCGCATCGAGC
>JBNMNW010000346.1:0-5659 GCA_051278165.1 Planctomycetota bacterium
TAGCCATTACGAGTTGGCTTGGTTTCGACCACCATCGCATCGGCGCCGCACTCAATGCGCACGCGTTCAATGGCCTCGGGAAGGGTCTTCGCTTCGATTCGCTTCAACAGCATGGTTGCTCTACGTCTGGGGTTGGATGGTTAGCGGCTCAGCTGGCGACGGTGACGCGCTCGGTCGTTTCGACCTTCTTGGCGGGAGTCGTTTCTTGGTAGCTGAGCACGGCCGCGTTCGGGATGACTCCCGAGACGGCTTCGGCGAGGAACGGGCGTAGGCTTGCGCGGGTGACCAACACGGGGTCACGGCCATCGCGTGCCATCGTTGACAGTGCTTGGGCAGTGCTGTCGACGAAGCGTCCGAGGAAGCCTTGCGGCAGGTTGCTGACGCCGTCGTTGCCGGACAGCGCGTCAGAGAGGTTTCGTTCGAGTTCTGGATCGAGGAACACTGCGTGCAGCGTGCCGTCCGAATCGAGGTGAGGTTCGCAGATCGTGCGCGCCAGACGCGAGCGCACTTGCTCGGTCAGTTGGCGCGGGTCCTTGGTGTCGACGACTGCATCCGCGAGGGCCTCGAGGATCGTTTGCAGGTTGCGAATCGGCACGCCTTCACGCAGCAGGTTCGCAAGGATGCGCTGGACCTGGCCGAGCGACAGTTGGTTCGGGATCAGTTCTTCGATGACCGCCGGCGCCTGGTCCTTGAGGTTGTCGATCAGCGACTTGACGTCGTCACGTGACAGCAGTTCGCCAGCGATGCCCTTCAGGGTTTCTGTCAAGTGAGTGATCAACACGGACGCCGCATCAATGACCGTGTAGCCGAGCAGCTCGGCGCGGTCCTTGTCGTTCTCATGGATCCAACGCGCCGGCAAGCCGAACGCTGGTTCAATGGTCTCAACTCCTTCGATAGCCGGTGCGGTGCCACTCGGGTCCATGGCCAAGAACTGTCCGGCGCGCAGGTCGCCGCGGGCGATCTCTTGGCCGCCAAGCAGCACGCGATAGGCGTTGGGCTCTAGCTGGACGTTGTCGCGCACGCGGATCGGCGGCACCACCAAGCCCAATGTTTGGGCGAATTGGCGACGCAGCGAACGAATGTGGTCGAGCAGGCCGCCGTGGCGTCCGGCTTCAACCAGAGTGATCAGGCGGTAGCCGATTTCGATGCCGAGGCGATCGATCGCAAGCAGCTCTTCGACTGGCGCCGCATTCGGGTCGGGCATATCTTGGGCGGCGGTCTCTTTTGCTTCCTTGTCTACGGCTTCCTTGTCGATCGCCTTGTCAGACGAGCCGGCGAACAAGAACAGTGCTATCGCGATGCCGCCGAACAGCAGCGTTGGCATGCCCGGGAGTAGCGACATCAGGATCAGGATGACGCCGACCATGCGAAGCGACGAGCCCTTCTTGAAGACCTGATCGCCCATCTCTTGACCGAGCGCGCGCTCACTGGCGCCCTTGGTCACGAGGATGCCGGCAGAAGTCGAGATCAACAGCGCCGGGATCTGCGCGACCAGGCCATCACCGATGGTCAGGATGGTGTACTTCTCAAACGCTTGCCCGAGCGTGAGGCTGCCGTAGACCATCGCGAGGATGAGGCCGCCCGCGATGTTGATGCCGGTGATGATCAAGCCGGCGACGGCATCGCCGCGCACGAACTTGCCAGCACCGTCCATCGACCCGTGGAACTCCATCTCGGAGGTCAACGATGCTCGCTTCGACTTGGCTTCTTCGGCGCTGATCAAGCCTGCCGACAGGTCGGCATCGATCGACATTTGCTTGCCGGGCAATGAATCGAGCGCGAACCTAGCGGCGACTTCACTGATCCGGTTTTGGCCCTTGGTGATGACGATGAACTGAATCACGACCAGCACCAAGAAGATCACGATGCCGACGACGGGGTTGCCACCGACGACGAAACTACCAAACGTGCGGATGACGCTACCGGCGTCACCTTCAAGCAAGATCAATCGCGTCGACGACACGTTGAGCGCCAAGCGGAACAGCGCGGTGAACAGCAGCACACTCGGGAACGTGCTGAACTCCACCGGTCGGTTTGAGTTGAGCACCGCCATCAGGATCAGCAGGCTGATCGTGATGTTAAGGCACAACATCGCATCCAGCATGAATGCTGGCATCGGGATCAACATCACCGCCAAGATGGCGAGGAAGAAGATCGCTAGCAGGCTGTTGCGTTGTTCCTTGTTGGCTTCGGCGGGCATGGTTTAGCGGTTGTCGGTTAGGCCGAACGGCCCTTCAGCCGGTAGACGTGACTCAGTACGGTTGCCACGGCTTGGTAGAACTTCTCAGGCACCGTCTGGCCAACCTTGACGGCCCGGTAGAGGGCGCGAGTTAGCGGTGGGTCTTCCATCAACGGCACGTTGTTTTCGCGCGCGATTTCGCGGATCCTCATCGCCATGTCGTCGACACCCTTGGCAACGACCGTCGGAGCCGCGTCCTTCTTGCGGTCGTAGCGCAAGGCCACGGAGTAGTGCGTCGGGTTGGTCAGGATGACGTCGGCGCGCGGCACTTCCTGCATCATGCGTTGCTGTAGCAGCTCATTGCGGGCACCCTTCTGGCGCGCCTTCATGGTCGGATCACCGTCGCTGCGCTTGCGCTCATCGTCGACTTCCGTCTTCGTCATCATGTTGCGCTTGTTGAAGTCGTAGCGCTGGTAGGCCCAGTCGGCCGCGGAGATGGTCGTGACGATTGCACCGATCCACAGGACCAACGACAGCACCAGGTCACCGATCTCACGAGCCGCGGTGCTGAACTCTTGTTCGTGAAGGTGCAGCAGCACCGGGATGCGGTCGGCGAGCACGAAATAGAGCACCGAGCCAATGATGCTGAGCTTGAACACGGCGAACACGGCCCGCATCAATGCCTGCGGGTTGAACACCTTGTTGAAGTTGGTGAACGGGTTCAGCTTCTCCGGCTTCAGCTTCAGTGCTTGGCGCGAGATCTTGAAGCCAATCTGGCCGTAGCCGATCAGCATCGTCGAGCCGAGCAGCACCAGCAGCAGGGTTGCGAACGGTGGCAGCACAGTCATCAGTGCGCGCCACAGTTCGGCGCAGACGCCGCCGACACTGGTGAGATTGCGACCGTCGAGCGTGACGGTTAGTCCGGTGCGCAACGCCTGGCTCAGCGAATCGAGCAGCCATTCGCCGATCCACAGCAACATGATCGCGGCGATCAACAGCACGCCGCCCTGCACCAGTTCCTTCGACAAAGGCGAGTCGCCCTTGTTGCGTACTTCGGTCAACTTGTTTGGCGTCGGCTGCTCGGTCTTGCCTTGGTCGTCTTTGAAGATGCCCATGGATTAGTTCGGATACATCTCGGCGGCGCGGTTGAGGATGCCGGCAAACGTTCTGATTAGGAACGGGCCGCCCTCGGTGATGAACAGGGCCAGTCCCGACATGGAGATGAGGATGCGTAGCGAGAACGCGAACTCCATCAGGTTGATCGCGGGCACCGCACGGCCGAGCAACACGAGGCCCGCCGAGATCAGCATCATCGTGCCGAGGATCGGGAACGAGTATTGAAGTGCGAGTTGCACGCTGCCGCCGACCAGTGCGAGGATGCCTTCCCAAATCGGTATGAAGTCGAACGGCTCGCCGACTTTGCACGACCGGAACGTCAGATCCATGATGCGCAGCGCGTCGTGATGCAGGTCGAGGCTGAGGATCATCAAGAAGCCGGTGACCTGCAGCAGTTGCGATACGACGGTGCCGCTCACGCCTGTTTCCGGGTTGATGGTCCGGGCCATTGAGAAGCCCATCTCGGAGCTGATGAACTCACCGGCGGACACCAGCATCGAGGTCATGGTCGAGAGCGCGAAGCCAAGCGACAGTCCGACGAGGCCTTCACGCACCGCCATGACAGCGAGGTGCAGCACGTGATCGGGTGTGTCGATGCGTTGGTCGCCGATCCACCAGAAGATGGTGCCCATCGACGTCGCCAAGGCGAGGCGTAGGGCGAAGGAATCTCTCTGCTTGCCGAACAGCGGCAGCACAGCAATGAACGCGCCGACCCGCACTACGTGCAGGAAGAGCGAGGTCATGAAGTCTTGTGCGAGCAGGTAATCCATCGTGGAACGGGTGCGCTACTGGGTCACTGAGCGTGGCCGAAGACGGCTAGGCTGGTGAACAGAGTCACCGTGTAGTCGTGCAGCGTGCCGAGGATCCAAGGCATCAGCAGCACGATCGTGGTCAAGACGCAGAGCATCTTCGGCACGATCGTCAGGGTCTGTTCTTGCAGTGACGTCACCGTCTGGAACAGGCTGATGAGCAGGCCGACGCACATGCCGACGAGCAGCGCCGGAGTGGTGATCATGACCGCCGTCAACAGCGTGGACTTGGCGAGGTCGAGAAGTGTTTCGTGTCCCATTTGATTCTCCTAGGTGGTTACGAAGCTCTCAGCGAGCGAGATGACGACGAGGTCCCAGCCGCCGACCAAGATGAATAGCAGTAGCTTCAGCGGTGTTGAGATGACCACTGGAGGCAGACTGAACATGCCCATCGAGACGAGGATCGAACTGATCACCAGGTCGATGACGACAAAGGGCAGGAACAACACGAACCCCATTTGGAACGCCGTCTTGATCTCCGACAGCACGAAGGCTGGCACGGTGATGTGGAACGGCGTTTCGAGTGCGGTCTCCGGCTGCGGCGTGCGGCTGAGTTCGAGAATGAGTGCCACGTCCGCTTCGCGGGTTTGCGCCAGCATGAAGCGGTTCATGCGGGCGGAGGCGATGCCGGCAGCTTCTTGCCAGTCCATCTTCTGCTCGGTGTAGGGGATGTAGGCGTCGTCGTAGATGTCGGTGACAACCGGCTTCATGATGAAGATGGTCATGAACAGCGCGAAGCCGGTCGTGATCATCGCCGGCGGCAAGTCCTGCATGGACATAGCGCGCTTCAAGAACGACAGCACGACGACGATGCGCGTGAAGCACGTCATCGTCATGACCAGCGCCGGCGCCATTGCCAGCAGCGTCATCAGCAGCACAATCTCGAGTGCGGTGCCCAGCTTCTGCTGGCCGTCGCCACTGTTGATCTTCAGCGTGACGCCGGCGCCTTGGTCGTTAGTCGTCGGCGCATCTGGCGTCGCGACCTTCTCGGTCGGCGTCGGGTTCTGGGTTGCGGTGGCCGTAGGGTCTTGTGCTTGCAGCGGTGCCACGATCGTCAGCATGACGATCAGCAACATGCGCAGCAGGTTGGCAGCGAGGGTTCGCATTAGTGGCCAGCCTTGGCAAGAAGCGTGCGGAAGCTGTTGAGCTTGGCGATGGCAACATCGGCCTTGGATGGGATCGCTGCGTTTGCCGCTGGCACTGGCGCGGCTGGCGCTCGTGGCGCCGCACCCGGGCGCGGAATGAGCAAGTTGTGCGGCACGGCGCCGTCGTCGTCTTCCTGCTCTTGGTGCTGGCGTGCCAGCACCGTGGCTTCGTCGTTGACGGCTTCCGGCAGGCTGCCACGATCGATCAGCGTCAATCCCTTGTCGGTCTCGCCGATCAGCAGGATGCGGTTGTCGAACTCGATAGCGTGCAGGGCCTGCTTCGTCGTCAGCCGCACCGTTTGGCGCAGCGTCGCGAGCGCCGTCTTGCCTTGCGGAGTGGCGCCACCACGCATCCTCTTGATGACCATGATGCCACCTGCGCCGAGCAGCAGCACGCCGATCAGCGCACT
>JBNMNW010000347.1:0-5650 GCA_051278165.1 Planctomycetota bacterium
TCTTGCCGCCATCCGTCAACCACTCGATGCGCTACTTCGGCGTCGAACACGGCGCCATTCGCTATGGCCTTGGTGCGATCAAGGGAGTCGGCACGCGCGTCGCAGATTCGATTGCCGAGAACCGGGCAAAGAACGGGCCCTACAGCAACCTCGATGACTTCTGCGAGCGTCTCGACACCGCTGTGCTCAACAAGACGGCGTTGGAGTCGCTGGTGCAGTCCGGCGCCTTCGACGAGATGGGCCGGACGAGAGCGGGCAACGCCGCACAAATCGAGAAGGCAGTGCGAGCAGCGGCGACGGCACGCGAAGACCGTCGGCGCGGCCAAGCGATGCTATTCGCCCCACCACCTATCGAGACCGCCACGGATGAAGAGAACGGCATTCCTGAGTGGCCGGAGCACGATCGGCTGACGCGTGAAAAGGAGTCGCTCGGCTTCTACTTATCCGGACACCCATTCGAAAAGCGCGGCGCGTTCCTCAGGCGCATCGCCGGCAACACCACCGCCTCGGTCTCGCAACTACAGCCCAGCGAGAACATCCGCATCGCCGGCATGATCAGTGGCGTCCGCATCCTACAGATCAAACAGGGCAAGAACGCGGGCAAGAAAATGGCCAAGTTCATGCTTGAGGACTTGGACGGCATGGTGCCGGTCACGTGCTTCGCGCGCAGCTTCGAAACACTGAAGGACTTCATCGTCGAAGATGAGATCGTGTTCCTGACCGGTCGTCAGGACAAAGGCAGCGAAGACCCGGCACTGCTACTCGATGCACTCGACCCAGCCAGCGTCGTGGTGCGCCGCGAGGTGTCCGGGATCGTGCTGCACCTCGACGCCAGCATGTCGACGGACGTGTTCTTGGCGCGAGTCATCGCCGTCGCCAACGAGCACAGCGGCAATCACCAACTCAATCTCGATGTCGAAGACGACGGCAACTGCTTCCGGATTCGGGCGGATGGCGGAGTAACGGTTAGCGACGAACTGATCGACTCGTTCGCGGTGCTAGTCGGCCCAGACAACATGTCGTTCACACGTATGTAGCTATCTGGTGCCACGAGGTGCTGTCGGGCGAACGCTTGCTCGTCTGCGTTCCGACTTGCTGGTTCCCGCGTTGCGTCCCCAGAAGCTGTGTTGCGTGGCTTACTAGTGAGCGCACTGCAGTGGCGGAACCAGCGACGTCAGACACGCTGATGCTCGGCATTATGGTGCACGTGGCAATGCTGTATCGCACGATGCTGCGTCGCACGATAGCACCATCGGTAGTGGCACCATCAGAAGTTGCAAGTCACCGCGTCTGGGTGAGCAAGAGCACACCGGCAGGTGCTAGGCAGCAGCATGGCGGCGATCAAGCCGTCCGTACAGAACACCACCCCGTAGGGTGATGTCTTGGTGCCTTGCTGGAGCAAGGCTGCTTGCGCAATGCGCACGCAGCAGTAGCGCCGCGGCTCAAAAGTCGCAAGCGACGGGCTCTAGACGACTGCGTCTTCGGCTTCCGCTTCGTCGACTTGAGCTTCGGCATCTTCCGCTGCCTTGATCTGACGCTCAAGCACGTCGTTGTCAACGAGTTCGAAGATGGCCTTCGTGCTGCCATCACCGATACGGTGATCAGCGAGACGTAGAACGCGAATGTAGCCGCCCGGACGGTTCGCGAAGCGCGGGCCGATCTCGTCGAACAGCCTCTTCACGGCGGTCTTGTCTTGCAGAACCGACGCGGCCTGGCGGATGCGGTGCAAACGAGTTGCCGGATCGTCCTTCTTGGCGAGGGTGATCAGCTTCTCGACGAAGCCACGCATCGCCTTGGCCTTGGCCAGCGTGGTGGTAACGCGTTCGTGCGTGATGACCGCAACCGCGAAGTTCATGCGTAGCGCCTTGCGGTGCGAACTGCTGCGGTTGAGGTGTTTGCCTGCGACCTTGTGTCTCATAACTATATTCCTTGGCTGCCTAACGCCCGCTGCCTATGCGACAGCGGTTGCCGGCAATCGATTACTTGTATTCGTCGACGGCCATACCGAGCGAAAGGCCCAGCGCTGCCAGCTTGCTCTTGACCTCTTTGAGGGAGGTCTTGCCGAAGTTCCGAACCTTAAGCAGTTCGGGCTCCGTCATCACAACGAGATCGCGCATGAGGGCGACGTTCTCGCTGTCCAAACAGTTCTTCGAGCGAACCGACAGCTCGAGCATATCAATGCTCTTGTTCAGCAAGTCAACCATCTCACGACGGCGTGCGCCCTCGTCTCCTTCCGGAGCCAGAACCCCACCCTCAACGGCGAGGTCTTCCTTCATTTCGAAGTACTGGACGAACGGGTTCAGGTGCTTGCGGTAGATCTTGCTCGCTTCGACGAGGCCCAGTTCAGGCGACACAGTGCCGTCCGTCCAGATCTCAAGAACGAGGCGGTCGTAGTCAGTCGACTTGCCGACACGCGTGTTTTCGATCGCATAGCGAACGCGATGCACCGGGCTGAAGATCGAGTCGACTGGGATCGTGCCCATCTCGAGGTCGTCTTGAACGTTCTCTTCGGCGGTGACATAGCCACGACCCTTGCGGACCTGCATCTCACAGAAGAAGCGAACGTCTTCGGTCAGCGTGCAGATCTTCAGTTCCGGGTTGGCGATCTCAACGTTGCTATCGCCTTCAATCTGCTCAGCGAGCACTTCACCCTTCTCGTTGACATCAAGGCGCAGCGTCGTCGGTGCATCCGTGTGCAGCTTGACGCGTAGCTTCTTGATGTTCAGAACGATCTGAGTGACGTCTTCGAGAACACCTTGGATCGTCGAGAACTCGTGTACGACGCCATCGATGCGAACCCACGTGACGGCTGTGCCCTCAAGCGAGGACAGCAGAACGCGACGAAGGCCATTGCCAATCGTCGTGCCGAAGCCCTTTTCAAAGGGCTCGACAACAAAGCGGCCGTACTGCGTCGTAGCGCTTTCGCGCTCCAACCGGACTTGCGACGGCAACTCGAAGTTACGCCAACGAATACGCATATCGGATCTTCCTGGGAGCAGGCTACTCAGCCTGTATTGGATCGGACCAAACCCAAAGGGAGTGGCCCCGATCGGGTGGCTAAGCGGGGATTGCGAGGGCTACTTGGAACACAGCTCGACGATGAGCTGCTCGTTGAGCTCGACACTGACATCTTCGCGCTTAGGCAATTGGATGACGCGTCCCTTGTGGTCAGCAGGCGTTGCTTCGAGCCAGGTCGGCAGTGGCCGGCCCTTGTTCATCTCGATGGCGTCGCCCGCCTTCTTCGTGATCTTCTCCTTACCCGTGACAGCGATCTCATCGCCGGCGCGGACCAGGTAACTCGGGATGTCCAGACGACGACCGTTCACCTTGATGTGGCCGTGCGCAACCATCTGACGCGCATCGAAGCGCGAGAAGGCTAGGCCAAGGCTCAGGAGAACGTTATCGAGGCGGCGCTCCATCAGGATCAACAGGTTCTCACCGGTGTTGCCCTTCTGACGCTTCGCGATGTCGAAGTAGTGCTGGAACTGACGCTCAAGCACACCGTAGATGCGCTTGCACTTCTGCTTCTCACGCAATTGGGTGCCGTAGTCCGTGCCCTTCTTGGGACGGACGTGCTGACCCGGCGGATAGTTGCGGCGGTTGACCGCGCACTTCTCAGAGAAGCATCGCTGCCCCTTCAGGAAGAGCTTGACGCCTTCACGGCGGCAAAGCTTGCAGACATTCGTGTCGTTACGTGCCATTACAGTTGTTCGTGTTTGAGTCGGTCGAGCTGATTAAACGCGGCGACGCTTTCGCGGCCGGCAACCATTGTGAGGCAACGGCGTGCAGTCCTCGATGGACTTGACGTCGATGCCAGAGTTCGCGAGCGCGCGGATGGCGGACTCACGACCCGAACCCGGGCCACGCACCAAGACTTCCATCTCGTGCACGCCCATCTTCTTGCACTTATCAGCCACCTTTTCAGCAGCGCGCTGCGCCGCGAACGGCGTGCTCTTGCGCGAGCCCTTGTAGCCAATCGTGCCGGCCGAGTCCCAAGCAATGACTTGCCCAGCGACGTCGACGACGGTGATCATCGTGTTGTTGAATGACGCTTTGACATGAGCGACGGCCTTGCCGACGTTCTTGCGCATCTTCGTTTTCTTCTTATCAGCTGGTGCCATTCTACTTCCTCAGGATCTTCTTGTTGGCGACCGTCTTGCGCGGGCCCTTACGGGTACGTGCATTACAACGGGTGCGCTGACCATGAACGGGCAGGCCACGACGGTGACGGAGGCCGCGGTAGCAGTAGATCTCCTTCAGTCGCGCAATGTTTTGCATGTTGGAACGACGAAGAGCACCTTCAACTACGAAGTGTTGCTCCAAGTAGGCCGCGATGGTCGCAACCTCATCGTCCTTCAGGTCCTTCGCACGAACTGCGCCACTGATGGACAGTTCAGCCAAGGCCTTGCGGGCCGTGTGTTGGCCAACGCCATAGAGGTACTGAAGCGCAGTTTCGATGCGCTTCTCGTTCGGGATATCGACGCCAAGCAGTCTGGGCATAATAGTTCCTATTTACCCTGGCGCTGCTTATGGCGCGGGTTCTCGCAAATGACGCGCACGATCCCGCGGCGCTTAACGACCTTGCACTTGTCGCACATACGACGGACGCTGGCTCTAACCTTCACAACAGTTCTCGTTTGCTAGGGAGGATATGTATCGTGCTGAAATCACTGCGCAAGCAACTTGCAGATGCGAGCCTTCCCGGGATCGAAGGGCGATACGTCAACAAGGACTGGGTCTCCGGGTAGGAGGCGCGAAAGCGCCATCCGGAGGTCCTTGGCAACGTGTGCCACGACCGGTCGGCCATCACTCATCTGCAGCCTGAACAACCCGTTGTTCAGTGACTCGAGCACGATTGCCTTTTCAGGCTGGGCTCGTTCGCTTGGGGTATTGCTACCCGAAGCATCACTGTTCGAAGGCTGTTCTTGGCCGGTCATTGCATGTGCGGCAGCAACTCCTGAAAAACGACATCGGGAGCACGATTCGCATCGAGCTCCTTCAAAACACCACGGTCGCCGTAATACGCCAAGAGAGGCGCAGTCTGCGACCGATACACTTCCAGACGCTTGCCGATCGCTTCTTCGCGATCGTCGGAGCGCTGGGTCAAATCACCACAACATTGATCACAAACCCCTTCCTTGGAAGTCGGCTTGTGATGGATATGCCAGATGGCACCACACTTTGAGCAAGTGCGCCGACCGGTCAGACGTCCCATGAGGACTTCTTCGGGAACGACGAACGAGATCACATGAGTCAGAGCGTTGTCACCAGACAGGTTGCTGTCTAGTGCTTCAGCCTGCGGCAGTGTACGCGGGAAGCCGTCCAGGATCCAGCCGTTGGCGGCCAGACTGGATGATTTGCCGTCACCAATGTGAGCCTTGACCATGTCAATGATCAGTTGGTCAGGGACCAACTTGCCAGCATCCATGTATCCCTTGGCCTCGACTCCCAATTCGCTTCCCGACTTCACTTCCACTCGTAGCAGATCGCCAGTCGAGAGGTGAGTCAGCCCAGTCTCCTCAGCTACACGCTTAGCCTGGGTACCCTTGCCAGCGCCTGGGGCGCCAAGGAATACACATCGAGCTTGCGAGGAGGAGGTCATGGGATCGGTCGGTTGGGACTGCTGAGTTGGGTTGCGCTAAGGCTGCAG
>JBNMNW010000348.1:0-5617 GCA_051278165.1 Planctomycetota bacterium
GGACAAGGTGATCCGCGAGTACTTCGATTCGGGGGTGCTGCGCGTCGGTGGTCCGCGGGACGCGCGGCAAAAGGCCGTCGACACCGGTGCTGAGGAGCCTGCATTCATCCTGCCGCGCCTCGTCGGGCGCTACCCCGTCACCGAGCTGATCGGTCGCGGTGGCCTGGGCATGGTCTTGCGCGCCACGGATCCGGAACTCGGCCGAGAGATCGCGATCAAGGTGATCCGGCCCAAGCACCGCGGTGACGACGAGATCATCGCCAGTTTCCTTACCGAAGCTCGGGTCACGAGTCAGTTGCAGCATCCGGGTATCGTGCCGATCCACGAAGTTGGTCGAACCGCGGATGGGCTGCCGTTCTTCACGATGAAGGTCGTCGAGGGCGATACGTTGGCGCTGTTGCTGCGGCGACGGCAGATGCCACAAGAGGAACGGCTGCGGTTCTTGCGCCTGTTTGCGCAGGTCTGTCATGCGGTGGCGTTCGCGCACAACGCTGGCGTCGTGCACCGCGACCTCAAGCCCGGCAACGTCATGGTCGGGCAGTTCGGAGAGGTCCAGGTGCTCGACTGGGGGTTTGCGGTCGCCAAGCGAGCTCCCTGTGGCGACGAGTCAAGCGACCAGCCCTTGAGTGCGGGGGAGCCGCGGCCCGGATCGGACTCCGACTGGTTCCGGGTGCTAGGCACGCCCGCCTACATGGCGCCGGAGCAGGCCCGCGGCAACCTCGACGCGATCGACGCGCGCACCGATGTGTTCGCACTCGGCGCGACGCTTACCGAGATCCTGACCGGAACGCCGCCGTATCTCGCCGAGACCCGCGAAGAGGTCTATCTGAAGGCCACCAAGGGTTGGCAGCAGGATGCCTGCGAACGGCTGGCGAGCTGCTCTGCCGACGAGGCATTGGTCGCATTGGCGCGGCAGTGTCTGTCGCCTGCCAAGCAAGAACGTCCCGCGAATGCCGCTGCCGTCGCCGCTGGTATCGAGCGTTACCTCACCGGGCTCGACCAGAAGAACCATGAATTGCAGATCCAGGCTGCCGAAGCGCGGGCCTACGCCAAGGATGAGCATCGCCGCCGGCGGTTGACGCTCGGCATGGCGATCGCCGTCGGCGCTGCCTTGCTGGCTGCCGCTAGCTTCTGGTGGATCCGAACGCAGGCCGAGAACTCGCTGACTGCGGCAATTTCGCGGGCGCGGGTGTTTGTGGAGCAGGCTGAGGCAGGCTCGCCTGAAGACGCAGCTCGGTGGCAGGCGGCTGAGGCCGCAGTCGAGCAGGCCGCGACCTTTGCGCGCGGCGACTGGGGTTCGCACCCGCAACTTGCGGAGTTGCTGGCGCAAGTGCGCACCGGCGACGCCGAGGCGCGGCGCGACCGCGCATTCCTGGACTGGGTGTCCGGGGAGCGGTTGCAGCTGGCCTATGACCTCAGTGTCGGCAGCGAAGGCCTCGATGCGGAATACACCAAGGCGTTCGCGCAGTGGGGTGTCGACGTGGTGACGCTCGATGTCGACAGCGCGGCGGCGATGATTCGCGACAGTCGGATCGCGATCCATCTGGTCAACGGACTCGATCGTTTGGTCGAGTTCCTGCGGCTTGGTGGCAAGCCCACCGAGGCCACGGACGCGTCGACGATCACGACCGCGACCGCGCCCATGACCGCGCCCACCACCACGATGGGGCTGGCACGCAAGCTCACCGCCATCGCAATTGCGGCGGACCGGGACCCGTGGCGCAATCGGGTGCGGCAAGCGTCGCTGGACGATGACTTGCACACCTTGCAGGGTTTGTCGCAGGCTCATGAGATCGAACACGCTTCGCGCGCATCGCTGGACCTGCTCGCCCGATCGCTGCGGGTGCAAGGCGACCAGCAGATGGCGATCTCGGTGTTGCGCGTCGCCGTGCAACGCTGGCCAGGTGACTACCAGATCGTACATAGCCTCGAATTGTGGATGCAGCGGGTCAGCGCCCCGCCGCGTGAGGTCTTGTGGCTCAGTCTGCTTGGCGTCAGCAGTCGCCCCGATTCCGCCCACGCGTGGCACCACCTGGCCAACGCCTTCAATGCAACCGGCAACAAGGAGCTGGCCAGCCAAGCGTTCCAACGCATGGGGGAACTCGGGCCCAACTATCCCGCGGCAGCGAGCGTGCTGACACTGCAGCGCGGCCGCCAGATGCTCGATCAAGGCTATCTGGCAGAAGCTGCGAGTGTGTTCGAACAGCTTTTCGTCAGCGAGCCTGACAACGATAGCGCGCTGTTCTTTCACGCCCTGGCCATGATCACGCTGCAAGACGCGGATGCCGCGATCCGATCCCTGCGCAGCGCGCTGGCGATCCGCGAAACCGCCCAACGTCGCTGCAATCTAGGTCTGGCCCTTCGCATGACCGGTCAGTTTGAGGAGGCGCTGCGCGAACTCCGGCGCGGCGACGAACTGGGCCGGCAGGGATCGGACTGGGCGTATCCATCCGACGTGTGGATTGATCACGTCGCAAGCTTGGCAGCGCGCGCCACGCTGCTGGACAGCAACGACGAGTCCAAGCTGACCGGGCCAGCCGAAAGCCGGTCGGACCTCGCGGTGGTGGCGTTGCTGCGGGGACGGCCGTCGACCGCGCTGCGGCTGTTCCGCGCTGCGTTCGCGCTCGAGCCCGGGCTCCACGCGCGCGGGCCCGAGCACTTCGCCGGTAGCTTCGATGAGTTTGCGGCGACCGCCGCGGTACAGGCGGCGACCGGTCGCGACGGCGAAGCCATCGGGTTGTCTCAGGCCGAGCGAGCCGAAGCGCTGAAGCAGGCATTGGCATGGCTCAACGACGAACTCAAGGCACTCGAGGCTGAGGCAGTCGAGCAGGATTCCCGCGTCGGACTGCGGGAGGCTCTGTCGCGATTCTTGCACGGATCGGCGCTGGCCTCGATGCGTCCGGGGGAGGGCATGATGGACCACGTCACGGGCGCGGAGGCCACGGCATGGCGGGCGTTCTGGAGCCGCTGTGAGCGCATGTTCGGGTCCTAGCTCGTGGCCGGATCGGGCTGCTGACGCCGGGGCGCACTGGCCACTGGCGCACTGGCCACAGGTTCATTGGCAAGAATCGTGAGAAAGATCTCCAGGAGTGGCGCGCGCTTGCCAAATGTACAGTGAACGCGCGGCCCGCCGCCATGCACCCTGACTTAACGCCTCTGACCCTCATGAGAATCTCCCAACGTATCCTTCCTTCCCTGTGCTGCGCAGCCATGCTCGCGACGAGCCTGAGCGCGCAGCAGTGCTTCACTGCGACCGGCAATTCCATCGCTGGCATCATGGTGATGACGCTGCCGCCCATCCCCGCAAATGACTATGGCCGCAGTCCACCCATCGCGTTGAACGGGTTTACGTTTCCGATCGGTGGCGCGAACTGGACGCACTTCGTCGTCGATGCCGATGGCGTGATCTACCTGACCATGGGGGGCGCCGAGGTCAATCCGGCAGCCATTGGCGTTACGAACCTCAGCGAACTTCGCGGTGGCCCCGGTGGCTCGCCGCGCATTGGCGCGTTCACCAAGGAACTGCGCGCCGCCCCCGGCCAACCGTGGGACATCCTGGTTGATGACTCGGTTGCTGGCGAGGTCAAGATCAGCTGGGTGCACGTAACCTGGAGCGGTGGCGTCACGGACTTCGCGATGGGTGTCAAGCTGTTCGCCACCGGCGCGGTGCAGTTCGACTACGGCGCGGGTTTGTGGCCATCGGCGACGTCGCGGTGGGCCTGCATCTCGGCTGGCAACGATGTCGGCACCGGCACGGAAGTGTCGAGCGACCTGAGTGCCGGCGGCAGTGTGCCGATCGAACTGGTCTTCGAGGGCGGCTTCAATCCGTTCGACATGCGCCACAGCTCGTTGCTCTTTACTCCGTCAGGCGGCGGTTACCAGTGGACGCAGACGTGCCTCGGCAACGCGCCCGCGAGCAACAGCAGCTATGGCAACGGTTGCTACGATCGGTCGACCTGGGCTTCGGTCTACCAGCAGTTCGCGACGGCGCCCGACGCCAAAGCCACCCTGGAGAATGCTGCGTTCGCCTACCTGCCAGATGGTCTTGGCGGCTACATCCTGTTCGAAACCGCTGCTAGCGCGAGCCTTCGATCGATCGCGAACGCGACGCTGTTGCCGCTCTGTGACGACTGCCACGCCGCTGTAGTGCCGAGCATTCCGTTCAACTACCTCGGCACGACTCCGGTCTCGTCCCTTGAGCTCTCCTCCAACGGGGTGTTGTTCATGAACTCCTTTGGCCAGAACCCCTTGATCGTCGCCTACGGTCTGGGCGGGTTCCTGCAGGTGACGCAGCCGATGTTCGCGGCATATGGCAGCGACCTGGATCCAGGGGCTAGCGGCGGCAGTTACTACGTCGAAGAAGACAATGGCGTGCTCTACATCACCGCCGACGGCGTCTACCAATGGTCGACTACCGATCCGTCGACGTTCCAATACCAGCTCGAGCTTGCTACCGGCTTCGTAACGATCGTCTACGGCACCCTCGGCAACGTCAGTATCTCGCCCGTGCTGTTCGGCTTCACGCCGGCTGGCACCGTCGCCGACATGGGTGGTATCGATCTGCTGACCGAACTGCCCTTCACCACGAGCGTTGATGGTGTCGATCCGGCGTTGGCTTTGTCGGCCTCGCCGGCACCGCTCTCGACCGGTGCGGTTGCCGCGTGGCCGAATGCGGCAAACTTCGGCGCGACGCTGACCTACCAGGTCAACAATGCTCCGGAGTCGGCGACCGGAACCGGCACGGCGCTCGGCTTGATCATCTTGAGCTCCAGCCAGAACACCGGCCTCGACCTTGGCTTCATCGGCGCGCCCGGCTGCAGTGCCTACATCAACTCGCTGGATGTGCCGGTGGCGTTCGTCAACGCCGGCACGAGTGCCTCGGTGCAGTTCCAACTGCCGGCTGGGTTGCCGTCCGGAGCGCAGTTCTACACGCAGGCGGTTGCGCTATCCGACGGCGTCAACGCGTTTGGTCTGCTTACGTCGAACGCGATCGCGAGTGTGATCAGCGACAACTAGTCGCGGATCCGTGATCGGGCGAGTGGCCAGATGAGCTAGCGCACCGAGGCGTTGGCTCATCTGGTCGCTACGTTGTACGGACGTGACGACCCTGACTCCGCTGGGCACGGCGTAGGGCCATGCGAGCCGACGCATGGTCGATACGGCTGCGTTCTTGGTGGACAAGGTGATCCCCGTCCTATCCACAAATGCCGCCGACGCGATTCTGGGTCGAATTGGCCATTCGAGTTGGGTTCCATTGGGTGAGGGCGCATTCGCAGGTGGTGCTGGCGATCGGTGCGACGCCGTTTGGCGGCACCGGCCAGCCTGCGCTGATCGGTCGGGCTTACAGACTGCTATCTAGATTCGAGATCGGCACCAGGCTCGTCAATGAAGAGACTGGCCGCCAGGCCGAGCGGCTCCATCGCCCGCAGCACTGCGCTGAACTCCGGGGTCACTCAGTCGCCCCATGGGATGAACAGGAAGTGGCCCCCGACCTTGTCACCCTCGCGCTCGTAGTTGAAGAGCCGCCAGAGGATCTGCGAGGGTGTAGGAAGTTCAAGCTGCGGTCCGGCTCCCCCGCCCCCAAACAACCGACTCTGTTAGCCATCAACCAGCAAGT
>JBNMNW010000349.1:0-5521 GCA_051278165.1 Planctomycetota bacterium
CGCGGATCTGTGGTTTGAACCGGGTACAGTACGCAGGCCCAGCACGCAGATCAGTGCTGGAGCGTGATCTTCGTTAGAAGCGGCGGCCGAGTTCGTAGCGTAGCCAGCGGCAGTCGATTGGGCCGTTGCGGACGGGGAACTTGCGGGCGGTGCGCAGGCCTAGGTGGCGGGTTAGCTCTGAAGCGCCGCAGAGGATATGGGCTTGGCCGCCTTCCATGGAGTGCAGGAAGTTGCCGAGCGAATCCCAGGTGTCGGTTAGCGACGGGTCGTCGGCTTGTAGGCGTTCGCCGTAGGGCGGATTGGTGCAGATCATCGCCGGTTGGAACGGCGGCTTGTAGTCGCGGGCGTCGCCGAGGTTGAGGTGAATCTTGCCCTGCAGGCCGGCGCTCTTGATGGCGATCTTGGAAATCGCGATTGAGCCTTCGTGGTTGTCGTTGCCAGATAGCAGTGGGCAGTTGTCTTGACCGGCGATGGCGCGTTGCTCGGCTTCGTCAAAGGCAGCTTGCCATGCGTTTTGGTCCGTGTCCTTCCAGCGTTCGAAGGCGAAGGCGCGGCCGAGGCCCGGGGCGCGATCCATGCCCATCCACGCCGCTTCGATCAAGAACGTGCCGGAGCCACACATTGGGTCGACGAGCGGCGTGCTCGGGTCCCATTCGGCGAGTTGCAGTAGTCCCGCAGTCAGCGATTCGTTTAGCGGGCTCTTGTGCTGCACTTCGTGGTAGCCGCGCTTGTGCAGCGGCTCGCCACCGAGCTCGCGGTAGATGATCGCCTCGTCGCGCTGCAGCACCAGCTTGATCGGCAAGTCGGGCCGGTCGCGCTCGACGTTGGGTCGCACGCCATCGAAGTGCCGGAACTGATCGCAGATCGAATCCTTGACCACCAACACCGGGAAGCGCGTGTCGTTGGCCCAACTGCAATCGCGCACCGAACCATCGATCGCGAGCGTGCCTTGCGCCTCGATGAACAGCGACCAGTCGATCGATGAGGTTAGATCGTAGAGCTCTTCGCGGCTGCGAGCCGGGCCGCGGATCAGCTCTTCCTGCACGCGAATGGCCGAACGCAACCACAGGCAGGCGCGGTAGGCGGTGATCGGCTCTCCTTCGAAGGCGCACGCGCCGCGGCGGATGTCGACGCGTTGGGCGCCGAGTTCACGCAGTTCGTTGGCGAGAACTTCTTCGAGACCGAGGGTGCAGGCGACGTAGTAAAAGGCCACTCAGGATTCCTGTGCGCCGGGCCCAGCGGCCTCGGCAAAGTCATTGGCGAAGCACGACAACGCGCTGATCACTGGCGCAGCCGCCATTTCGATCAGCGAGCAGTAGCCCTTCCGTTTGGTGAAGTCAGCGAGTCGCGTCATCTTGGCGTCGTAGCCAGGACCCTTGCCCGCTTGCACAGCCTTGAGGATGTGCACAAATTGATTGGTCTCCATGCGGCACGGTGGGCATTGGCCACACTGTTCTTTCATGAAGAACTCGGCGATCTCGAGCGTCAGCGCGACGACATCGGTCGTCTCATCGACGATGCGCACGCCACCACAGCCAGGCGAACTGCCAAGCGGCCTTAGCGTCTCGTAGGCGATCGGCACATCGAGGTGCGCGCCATCCAAGAACGCCGCCGACATCGCCGGCAAGATCGCACGCACGGTATGACCGTCCTTAAGTCCGCCGCCGCAGCCTTCGATCAGGTCGCGGTAGGTCGCGCCGAACGGCAGCTCGTAGACGCCCGGCTGCTCGACTTGCTCGGAAAGTGTGAACAACAGTGTGCCTTTGCTCTCGTCGGTGCCGATCGCCGCGAAGTCCGCGCCGCTGTTGCGCGCGATCCATGCGACGTGCGCCAGCGTCTCGGTGTTGTTGACCGTCGTCGGCTTGCCAAACAATCCAGCCTCGCCAGGGAACGGCGGCTTCTTGCGCGGCTTCGCTGGCTGCCCTTCGATCGAGTTCAGCACAGCCGTCTCTTCGCCAGCCACATACGTCGTCGGGCCGCGATGGATCTCGATCGGAAACGGCAGCAAGCCCGCCTCGTCCGCTTCGCGCACCGCCATCTCCGCGCTCGCCAGCGGCCCGGCCATGTCCTCAATCAGGTAGAGGTAGCCCTTGGTCGCACCGGTCGCGAGGCCAGCCAGCGCCAGCCCTTCAACAACGGCATGTGGATGGCGCTCGACCAAGTAGCGGTCCTTGTTGCTGCCGGGCTCATGTTCACCACCATTGGCGACCACGTATTTCTCGTCACCAGCAGCATCCGCCGCCATCTGCCACTTCCGGATCGTCGGGAACGCCGCACCACCGCGGCCACGCAAGCCAGATGCCTCGACTTCCTGGCGCAGCCAAGCCGCACCCTTGTCCTTGGCAGCGGCCAAACCGTCATAACCACCGCGGGCGCGGTATTCAGCGAGGCCTTCAGGTCCGTCGGACGAACGGGCGGGAAGCAACAGGGCGGGCGATTGCACGCGCGGATCCTAGGGGTGGCGGGACCTACACGCGAGTTTAGACCTGTGTACTGTACCCGGTTCACACCACAACCTCTCTGCTGGCCGCCGCTGGTATCGCTATTGCAGCCGCAGGATTCGAACTTCGCTGCCGCTCGCAATCGCGAGGTGCGAGCGATCCGGGCTGGCTGCGAGTAGGTCCAATTCGGTCAGGTCCTTGGGAACGTTAAAGCTGCGCACCTGCTCCAACGTCATCGGATTGATCACCTGCAGCGTCTTACCGTCGGTCACGAGCAGGTTGTCGTCATGCCATGCGATGCCTGAGTCCCAGTTTGTGCCCGTTGTGTGCTGTACAGCCTCGCGCACGCCTTTGCAGGATATGCCGATGAGCCTCTCATGATCAGTGATCCACACGGTCGTGCCTGTGTCATTTACAGCGAGCCAGTTGGCGCTGCCGTTGCCGCGCCAGAGAACCCGTCTGTTGCCGTCAGCGTCGAGGCGATACAGAGTCATATTGGAGGACTCTGCGAGTGCGTCGGTTGAGCTGCCGAGTAGCAGGACATCATCGGTTCCAGGCAATATCCTCATGGCGATGGGCCCTTCGAGCGGTGCTTGTCCGATTGGGAGCCACTTGCCGTGTGTTTGCTTCACGAGTCTGCTGCCCGTATTAGTGCCCGAGGCATCAAGCCACGCGTGTTGCTGGACTACGAGTGCGATCCCAAGCCTGAAGCGCCGGTGCGGCGGGTTGCCATCTCCGAGCTGGTTGGCGTTCCAATACTTCAGTGAAGAGCCTTCGCGGAGCCACTTGATGCGTTCGCCGACGTTGCTCTTGGTGGCGGCGTTCCAGCGCCGCGCACCAGTTGGTGAGGCTAGCCAAAACTCGGGGCCGTCCTTACCTGGAGATGCGATGTGAGTACCGGGGAGCGTGATGCTGACGTTGCCGGTGAGGTCGACGATGCGGAGAGCACGCAGCGACATGATCGCGAGGTAGCTGCCGTCCGGCGAGAACACCAAGCGATCCGCGTAACCGAGATGAGGTGCGAACACCTGCCGGTCTTCGTCGGCTCGACGCGCCACGAACATTGGTCCATAGCCAGCGGCAACGATCGCTGCACCATCGTTGGTGACGACCATGCGGTTTGCGAACCAGTGGTGAAGCTGACTCACAGGGAACGTCGCCTTGCCGATCTGCAGGTTCTGCTTGTTGGTGCTGGCCGTGATCTTGCCGTTGGCAGAGATGGCGCTGTTCGACATCTTGAACCTGTTGCGGCGTTGCCGACCTTTCACGGTGTCGGTTGTTTGGAACACTAAGTCGTCATCGAATTGGTCGCTCGCATGCCAGTGCTCGCGCCATAGTGGTTTGCGATTTTGTGCCTTGAGGTCCTCGACCAAGTAGGTCGCCCGGCGCTTCTGTTTGTCTTTTAGGTGAGAGGCGGCAAGGCGGTCGCCCGTCGCGTTGAATGCCAAGGTTCCAGCGCTGCTGTCTAGCCACAGCGTTGTCTCTCCTGTCGTGAGATTGACTGCCTGCACGGTTCCTTCGTGGTGGCCGTCGGTCCAGGAAACGGCTGCTAGCGGTTGCGTCGGATGCAGTGCTAGGCCGGTTACGTGTTGCGTGAGACCCAGCTTGTGGAAAGTTGGTCTGTGCGACTTGAGATCCCAGCAAACCAGGTCGCCATACTCGCCAACAGAAAGCGCGTGTTGCTGATCGTTGGCAATCATGACGCGCTCACATTGACCGCCCATGGCATACGTGCGTGCTACTTCGGTCAGCTTGCTTTGGCCGCTGCAGACTTGTAGGCATGCCAGGGCGATCGCCAACCCCAACATGCCTGATGTGTATGCCACGACCGAATCGTCGCACAGTTGGCTATGCGCGCAAGGGCTCCGGTCTAAGCCGCGGTGATCAGCGCGGCATGCGCATGATGCGAACTTCGCTGCCGCTCGCAATCGCGACATGCGAACGGTTTGGACTTGCGGCGATCAAGTCCAGTTCGGCCAAGTCCCTGGGAACGTCAAAGCTGCGCACCTGCTCCAATGTCATCGGGTCGATCACCTGCAGCGCCTTACCGTCGGTCACGAGCAAATCGTCGTCATGCCATGCGATGCCTGAGTCCCAGTTTGCGCCTTCGGTGTGGTGCACCACTTCGCTCATGTCCTTGCAGGCGATGCCGTGAAGATGACCGTAACCTGCAATCCACGCCGTCGTTCCTGAATCGTTGAGGACGAACCAGTCTGAATTGCCGTTTGCGTACCAGTGGTGCAGGCTCTTGCCGTCTGCATCGAGGCGTTGCAGATACATCTTGTCAGGACCTCCTCCAGGCGAGTGCTGTGCGCTGTGGGCTAGCACGTGATCCGTTCCTGCCAGGGCTTTGATGGCGATGGGATACCTGAGATCGGAGTAGTCGTTGGCGAGCCAATCGGTGCGTGTTTGCTTGACGAGCCAGCCCTTAAACTTCTTGGGGTCCGTGGCATGAAGCCAGGCACTTTGCTTGATGACTTGGGCCATGCCGAGCCGCCAAACGCGATATGGCGAGTTGCCCCACATGCGCCTTGTGGAATTGGCGCGAGTTAAGCGAACGCCTTTGCCGCGCCACTTGAGGCGCTTGCCCACTTCGGTCTTGGAGGTTGCGTTCCATCGCCACGCACCTGTTCGCGATGCAATCCAGAACTCGGCACCGTCCTTGCCTGGCGACGCAATGTGAGTGTCTGGAAGTGTTGTGCGCACGTTCCCGGCAAGGTCGACGATGCGCAGGGCGCCCAACGACATGATCGCAAGGTGGCTACCGTCTGGGGAGAACACCAAATGATCGGCGTGGCCGCGGTGAGGGGCAAAGACTTGCCGGTCATCGTTGGTGCCGCTTACCAACATCATTTGTCCATGCATGGCGGCCATCAGTGCGATGCCGTCATTAGTGACCGCCTTGGGCCGGGCCCAACGATCGCCAAGGTCCGTGACTGGGAACGCCGTCGCTCTGATCGTCATGACCTGCTTTTGGTAGGTCGCCGTGATCTTGCCATTCGCAGAGAGTGCGCTGGTCGCCGACCACGATGAGCCAGGCTTCTTCCTACCCGTTACGGTGTCGGTTGTTTGGAATACCA
>JBNMNW010000350.1:0-5515 GCA_051278165.1 Planctomycetota bacterium
GCCCTGCACGTAACCGTGTGGGGTGTTTGTTGATTTGGGGCAGTGGCGGTTGCGCCTCAGGCGTGAGCTGGAGCCTGTTCCGTGGCGTTGAGCATGTGGCGCCGTTGCATGTTGCCGCGAATGCCGCGGCCGACGCCACAGTTCGCGGCGCCGCATCTTGCCGGCACGCTTGTGCAAATAGTCGCTCGGCTTGAAGCGATGAATGGCAGATCTGGCTCACAGCATCCAGCCGGCCCGCCATCATCGCGGTGCGGGTGGCGTAACTTCGCGGATCACAGCTCCGTCGGTCTCGCTGATCACCAGGATCGCAAAACGCTCGACCTCGCCGGAGTCGCCATCCGATACCGAGACGTAGTCGAAGCGCCCGCGCAGGTCGGTGTAGCCGTCTTTGTGGAAGCGCACGGTGCCGTTTGGCTGTCGGGCGTAGACCTTGACGTAGACCTTTGGCAGTAGGCTGTCGGTGGTGGCGTGGCGCACCTGTAGCTGGCCGTAGCGCTCGATCATCTGCACCGCCAGGGCCGAACTCAGTGAGGTCTGTCGCCGGGCGATGCCGGCCGCGTTGGCCTCGATCAGCACATTGGCTTTTTGGAAGCGAGTTGGCAGCGTCAGGCGCAGTTCGCGGCGATCGTCAGGCAGGATCACCTCGGCGCTCTGATTGGGCACGATGTAGGCGGCTGCGCCGCGGGTCTTGGCACGGAACGGGCTGTTAGAGAACGAGAACTCGACGTCGAGTGCGTAGTAACTCAGTTGGCAGCTAGTCAGGTTCTGATAGCGCAGCGTTACCTGATCACCGTCCACTGCGAGTTCGAGAACAGGCTCGGTCGCCGCTAGTTGCGCGGGATTGCCTGCCAGCTCGTTGGTATCGGTGGTGGTCACTGCCTTGCCTTCGGCTTCGTCGAGTTGCTCAAGCACCGTTCGGAACAGCTGACGCCAGCGGGCCACCGGGTACTCACGGTAGGGCTCGGCGATGCCGCGAGCGAGTTTGTGCTCGGCGCTGAAGAAGTCGAGGTAGCAGCGGAAATAATCATGCTGCAGGCGGCTATGCAGCGCGCTGGCATCGACCTTGGCGAACGCCGTGATCGCTTCGTCGATGCGATCTTGCAGCAGCAGATAATACGTGACCGACATCCAGTCATCGGCGTCGAGTTGCGGCCGGTGGCAGAGGATGTTGAGCAAGTCCAGATACTGGCTGCCGAGCGCGCGGTTCTTGACCACGGGCTTCTGGCTGAGTCGGTGGGTGCGCGAGTGGAACAGCGGCTCGAACTCGACGTGCTGGTAGCCGCGTCGAGCGATTGCATCGATGTTGGCCAGCGGTGAAGACAGCGCTGGACCGCAGTTGGCCAAGAACGCGTTCTGGTGGCTTAGCCATTGACGCACCGCAGCGTTGTCGCCGTGCATCAGGCCATAGGCCCATAGCGTGTCGTCGTAGTGGAACCGGGCTTGTAGTTGCTGCAGCACGGTGCGGAAGAAGTTGGCGTCCTGCATGCGCCAAGCGATGGCTTTGAGGTTGAGCCGCGCCAAGTTGTGGCTGTTGAGGAATGCGAGCACCTCGGCTGAAGTGCCGTCGCGGGCGACGTGCAGCCACGAAGTGGTGTCGACGATCGTTGGCGCCGCCACCACGTGCAGAGCGACGGGCGTGGCCGCCGCCATCAGGTCGCCGTCGCCGGCGCGCGCTGCGTGGGCTGGGAAGTGGGGGAAGTCGCCAGTCGTCGGAAAGTAGAAGGCGTAGTCGAACGCTTGGGTCGCGAACGGCTGCAGCAATACGGGCAGGCCGCGAGTCACGAAGCCGTTCTGAACCGGCAGCGAGCCGCGTGGAATTTGCAACAGCAGTTCGAGTTGCAGCGGGGTCGAAGTCGGGTTGGTCAGCACGACTTGGCAGCCGTAGGCCACCGCGATCACGCACTCGCCGCTGTGGAAGTTGTCGACTTTTCGGTTGCCCTCGTGGCGGTAGCGCGCGTCGAGCCGGTAGAGGTTCTGGCTGATCAACACCGCACTGCCATCGGCTTTGGTGGCGGCGGCGATCTCGCGTCGGGCCAGCAGCAGCGGGGTCGCTGCCGTGAGCTTGAGGCGGTTGCCGGAGCGTTGTTCGATCGGTTCGATGGACTCGAACGGCAGGTCGATGACCGCCAGCGCCAGTAACATCTCGCTCAGGTTATTGGTTGCCTCGGTGATGCGGTGGGAGCCGAATGGTTGGTTCGCTGCTGCCCCCGCAAAGTCGCGCCAGAAGCCGTTAACCTTGATTCGCGCAGCGTTCTGCTCGGCGAGCGCCACGTGCCAGTAGTTGTTCTCGACGTAGGCCAGGGTCGCGCCCGGCGGCCGGTAGAGCTGGCGCGCCTGCTTGCGACGCAAGCTGTCGTTGGCGTTTTTGCCGTCCTCGTCGCCACCGCTCTGCTCGACCGTGATGTCATCTACGGTACTGATAACGTTCTCAGGTGGCGGCGGCGGTTCGTCGTTCTTGTCCCGACTCAGTTCGTTCTGCGTTGGCGCCGCGTCTTTGGATTGCGTTGCTCGCTTTAGCGCGCGGCCGGCGAGCGCTCTGCGGAATAGGCGATCCTTTCGCTCTGGGGTGGCTGGCACGAGATCGGCCAACTCCTTGATGCGGCGTGCGCCGGCATCGCTGCGGCCTGGCAGTGTGCGTGTCAGCAGGATCTGCTCGACCGCGTTCAATTGTGCAAACGCCCATGGCTCTACAAACTGCGTCAGGTCTTGTCGCAGCAACCAGCGATCCAAGAAGGTCTTGTCGATCTTGTTCTGCAGATAGGGCTCAATCACGCGGTCGAAGAACGGTCGGTCCTTGGCGAACAGGAAGAAGTGCACCTCGTGGCATGCGTGCTCCGAGTAGAGCCGCAGTTGTTCTGTGTCGTCGAATTGCGGCCATCGCATCAGGAATGAGAATTGCGCCAGGTCCTCGTTGCCGCTCAGCGTCTGCAACAGTGCGAAGACTTGGGCTAGTGAGTCGTAGCGCGCAACCTCGGCGGTGGTGACATCGTCGATCGTTGTGCTCGCGCCGGCTGGGACAAATTCGAGGCGGCGCTGTTCGGTGAAGTGGCCGGCTGGGTCGAGGCCTTCGTTCAGGCGGCGGTCGCGTGGTTGCAACGCCGGTTCGGGCAACGCTTCGGTGCGATAGGCGGTGTCTTGGCCATCGACGGCAACGATGTGCAGCAGGTGGCCTGGGCCGAGATCTTTGCGCGCCACTCGCACCACGCCATTCGCATCGGGGCGCAGGTTGGCGAGCAACGGTGCCGGCGTCGGCAGGAAGTCGAAGTTGGCGAACGTGCCAATGGCATCGCCTCGGCTCCCTTCGGCTATCGACTTTGCGTATCTCTTGCCACCGTGCGCGCCACTGGCGCCACCGCCGAGACCAACCGCGCTATTCCACTGGTCGGAGTCGAACCCGGACGACTTCATCTGCCACGGGTTGAGCAGCAGCCCCGGCCGGCGCAACATGTTGCCTGGATACTTGGTCTGGTAGCGGCGTTCGAGGATGTAGCGATACTCGTCGCCGATGCGCCGCTCGCCGTGATAGTGCGACAGCGCGGGTGGGCGCTTCGCCAAGCGGCCGTGTCGTGGTGCGGCGGTGGCCAGTCGATCGAACGGGTCGTAGGCGGTCGGGTAGCGGGTTGCGAACACGTGCACGCGGGCGCCGCGGCCGGCATTGACGAGTTGCACCTGTAGCGCGTCGTTCGTCATTTCGAGTGCGGCGATCTGCAATGGCTGTTGTGCCGGCAGTTCGAGTAGGCGGTCGCGTCCGATGGCCCAACCGCGCAGCGCTTTGCCGGTGGTGATGTGCACTTGAACGCGCTGCTCGACATCCTTCAACCACAGTTCGTAGTCGCCGGCTGGCAGGTCGCGCAGTTCGACGAAGCCGTTGGCGATGGCGACGTGAGCGAAGGCATCGCGCGCGAAGTGGTCGTTCCTGGTTTCAAGCAGCGACACTACGGCGCGTTCAGCGCGCGGGGCGCGGCCGAGATAGGGCACCCGCAGGGTCTGGCCAGCTAGGCCAGCGATCGAACTGATCGAGCGACATTGGTTGCCATCGAGTGGCCAGTTCCACATGCGCGATTGCATCGCCAAGGGCATGACCCCAACGTCTCGAACGCCTTGCAGTGCGCCGAGTCGGATGCGACCCTTATCGTCGGTCGCCAGCGATTCGATGAGATCCGCGGTGTAGTCGTGGAGCGCGAGATATAGCCGGACGCCGACTCCGGCTACCGGCTCACCGTTCTTGCCGCGCACCTCGAGATACCAGCCGTTCTGGTCGCGACCTAGCAGGGGGCAATGCACCGCGTCGGTGCTCTCAATGCCGTTCCGCGAGAACTCCACCAACCGTGATTCGACCTTGGTTACTTCGCCACGACTGAGGTTCTGCACCTCGCCGCGCAGCACGACGGTCAATTGGCGCAGGCGTGCTGGCACAGTGAACGGCTGCACGAACTCGGTGTCGCTTGAGAGCTTGAGATCGCGCACGGTCATGCTCGATTCGATGCCGTCTTGGTCACGCGCCGTGATGACGAGTTCGGGGTGTTCGAGCAGTTCGAGGGCGATCGGCACGCCGTGTACGCTCAGCGTCGGCCGCACCAGTAGCTTCGCTTGGCTGCCGGCCAGCATCGCCTCGCGGGCACCAAACACGCCGGCCACCAGTTCGTATTCTTCGGCCTTGTGATCAAAGCGTTTGACTGCGCAGAGCCGGCCCAGGCGCAGCACCAGCAGTTGGTTCTTCACCCGGGTGGGGGCGAACGGAATGGCAATCGCACCAGCGGCATCGGCCGCATACTCGTGACCGCTGCACCAGGCGGTGGCGTCGCGCACGATGTTGCCAGCTTCGTCGAGCACGGTCACTACGTGGCCGGCTGCGCCGATGCGCGCGATATGACTTAGCCGACCTTTTTGGATCACGGCGCGGCTCGACAGGCCGTTGCCGAGGAACTCAAGCACGTAGGTGCCGGGCTTGGTCAGGCCAGGGAAGGTGAATTGCCGGCGCACGCGGCGCAGCGAGTTCTCGTCGTAGTCGAACGTCTGCTCTTCGTTGGCGACCAGGCCATCGAGATCGATAGTGGCGTCGATGGTCTGGCCGTATTCGCGGCCGTAGTCATACGCATCGATCGCAAACACCCGGACCAGTAGCCTGTCGATGTTCTTGACGAACGCCTCAACGACGATGGCGTCATCGCCACCGAACTGGGTCTGATTGCTCGGTGCGAACTTGAGTTCGACGCGCTGCTTCAGCTGATCGACGGCCGTGCCGCCGAGCATCGCGAACCAGCGCTCAGAGTCTCCTTGGCCGAGCATCAGCTTAGTCGTGGCGAACAGCGATTTCAGCCAGGACTGCTTTATGAACGGTGCGAAGGTTTGGTAGCCGTCGTCGTTGGCGAAGAAGTGCTGCAGGCAAGAGGTCAGCAGCTCCGTGTCGTCGCCGACCGCGTCGAAGCCGGTCGGGAAGCGGTCGCCGAGATTGACTGTGCCGACACCGTCGTGGTTGCGGCGATGCTCGGGTTCGACCAGCTTGCCTGTCCGC
>JBNMNW010000351.1:0-5479 GCA_051278165.1 Planctomycetota bacterium
AGTAGTATGAGCGGTAATGTGAGTAGTAGTGTGAGAGGTGGTGCGGTTTGTATGCGCGCCCGATCAGGCCGCGCTTGTTGCCGTGCGTCGCGCGTTGTCGTTCTCGGTGAGGAAGACAGCTCGAACAGTGGTTTGAGCTCGTTCGAAGTGTTCGATCCGGCCAATGACCAGTGGTTCGCCGTCGGCAGCTTGGCCACGGCGCGTCGCTTCCACAGTGCGGTGCGCCTTGGCCATGGCAAGGTGCTGATGCTTGGCGGTTTGGCTAGCGCGGGCACGCCGTTGACGTCGTGCGAATTTTACGACCCAGTTGCGGGCACCTTCAGTTCGACCGGTTCCGGACTACGCGTCGCGATTGGTCGACGAGGTTTGCAGTTCGCAGATCGTCATGGCGAGATGCTTCGCCAAGACCGGCTTGGTCATCAGTCGGGTGACCCCAGCTTCGGAAGCTTCTGCTGAGGTCTGGGTGTCCATGAATCCCGAACACAGCAGGATGGGCAAGTTGGCGCTAATCTTGCGGATGATCTGCGTCGACTCGATGCCATTGAGCCCGGGCATGTCGAAGTCCGTGATGTATGCGTGGAATCGATCTGGCGTTGCGCGCATTGCTTCGATCGCAGCCTGTGGATCCCCGAACGCGGTCACTTCAAACCCGAAGCCCTGCAGCGCCCGCGTTAGCACACGCAACAAGTTGGGTTCGTCGTCGACCAAGAGCACGTGGAGGCCCTCACCGGATGGCGTTGAGCTTATAGCCGCGCATGGTCTGTCGTCGTTGGTGCTCGGGGGCAGGTAGACGCGGAAGGTCGTGCCGCTGCCGAGCAAACTGTCCACGTCCATGACGCCGTCGTGTGTCGTGACGATGCCGTGCACCACGGACAGGCCAAGACCTGTGCCCTGGCCGGTTACTTTGGTCGTGAAGAACGGCTCGAAGATGCGGCTGCGCAGTTCTTCACTCATGCCCGCACCATCGTCGCAGACCTCAAGGATCGCATACGTTGTGTCGGCTGCAGTTCCCGGGGGGCGGGGCAGGTGTTCTGGTATTGAGCCGCTAGTGAGCCGGAAACTCACGCGGCCAGCGCCGTCGCCGATTGCGTGCCAGGCGTTGGTTCCCAGGTTCACTAGCACTTGATGCAGTTGCTCGGGATCGGCGAATGCTATTGGCACACTCGTGTCGATGTTGCTTTCGACCGTGATGCGTTGTGGCGTCGTGGATCGCACTAGGCGAGCAGCCTCTTCGACAATGGGGCCGAGCTCGACTAGTTGACGCTCTGGCGCTTCCTCGCGGCTGAACGACAAGATTTGCCGCACAAGAGAACCGGCCCGCTTACTCGCTTTACTAATCTCGGTGAGGGATTCGACCAGTGGCGGCTCGTCGGTCGCCATCATCGCGAGTTCGGCGTTGCCACCGATGATGCTGAGGATGTTGTTGAAGTCGTGCGCGATGCCGCCGGCGAGCGTGCCCATGGCTTCGATGCGCTGCAGTTGGCTCAATCGCTGCGTCAACAGTTCGCGTTCTTCTTCGGCTTGCTTGTTCGCTGTGATGTCGATGTGGCAACCAACGAACCGTATCGGCTTACCCGCCTTGTCTCGGTTGATCGCGCCGCGCACGTAGATCCAGCGGTAGGACCCATCTCTGTGTTGGAACCGGAACTCGGTGAGGTAGTCCGCGGTGTTTCCTGCGATGTGATTGTTGACCGCGCGCATCGCGGACTCGAGATCATCTGGATGAACGCGCGACCGCCACTCCTCGAAGTCATCTTCGATCTCGTGTGGCTCGAAGCCGATTTGGGCCTTCCACTCCGGACTGAAGATGACCGAGTTGTCGCCCAAGTCCCAGTGCCAGAATCCGACATGGCTGGCGCGTGCCGCTAGGTCGATGCGTAGCTTGTTTTCGCGCAGTGCGTCTTCAAAATCTTGTCGTTCGCTGATGTCGCGATTGAACGCAACGATGCACGGCTTGCCACCGACCGTTGTTGTGCGGGCTGAGACCTCGACCGGGAACTCGCTGCCGTCACGACGCCGGTGCGTCACCTTGAAGGTGATGCTGCCTTTCTCGAACAACGAGGCGACGCGTTGCTTTACGAGCTGTGCGTCTTCCTGCACATCGAGGTCACCGATCGACATCGTCAGCAGTTCGTCGCGCGTATAACCGTGGCTCTCTGCGGCCTTCGTGTTGGCGTCGAGGATGCGGCCAGCGTCCTCGGGTGAGCCAGACAGCAAGAACACCGCGTCGGGGGCCGCCTCGAAGAATTGGCGGTAGCGATCTTCGCTCGCATGCAACGCCGCATTCGCGAGCCGCGCCGCGGTGACGTCTTCGTGGGAAAGCATGACGCAGCGCTTGCCATCTATTGCGATTGCCTGGGCGCGGATCAAGCAGCTGTAGGGCCGCTTGGAACTGTTCGCTTTGGGGGCGATGCACGCGATCTCAAGATCAAAGTACTCGGTCGTGGACTCCAGCAAGTTCTCGAGCGCTGCTTCCAGTTTGCTCGCATCTACAATCGAACTGCGGTTCTCACTGCATGCGGTGCAGTAGTTGCCGCCGATGGTCAGTGCCATCGGAAGTGGTGATTCGTTGCGCCGCCAGGACTCGTTGGTCCAGATGACTTCGCCGGAGCCGTCGAGGATGCACGCCTGCCCATCCGTGGGGGCGCGATCGTGCTCAAGGTTGCTGGGGCTCGGGAAGCTCATGCTGCCGTCGATAATCTCATATGACTGGACTGGAATCGTTGGGGGGGGGAAACTGCGTCACAGTCTCTTTGTATCGGAACAAGACGGACTGAGTCCGCAGGTGGAACGGTAGCGCTTGGCGTGCTGTTTTAGCTGCTATTGCCATTCCTTGGGGTCTGCTTTGAAGTCCACGGTCTGTTCCATGGCGTAGAAGTAGGACTTGTAGCTGCGTTGGCACGAGGCCGGCCATCTGCATGCGACGCAACGCCGGTCCGATGTTGGCTTCGTTGGAGACAATGCAGTCCTCGAGGAGGAATACCTCGAAGCCGTGTGCGCGTAGACCAAGGCACGATTGCATTACACAAACGTCGGTCTCGGCACCGGCTGGCCTTGGTTCCTCGACCCCGACGACACCTGGTGACGTATCACGGGGTGTTGACGCCAAATGCCAGCCTGCGGCATCGGGTCGTTCCTCGGGTTGCCGAGGATGGCGAAGAGGCTGCGCTCGACGAGGACTGTGCGGACCCGGAGGAAGCGAGGTCTGACGAAGTTGCTGCGGGGTCTGTGGTGCAGCAGGTAGCGCGGGTGCCGCATCGTCCCGGCAAGCTGCGTCGTGGTATGCGGCGCTATTACACGTGGGCGGAGTTGTTGCGGCGGGTGTTCCGGGTGGAGATCTTTACGTGCCCAAACTGCGGTGGGGTTCGTCGCCAGCTGGCTGCGATCCAGGATCCGGATTCGATTGAGCGGGTGCTGCGGGCGATGGGGCTGTCGTTCGATGCGCCGGGATTGGCGGTGGCGGGGTTCGGGTGGTTCGAGCCGCACTTTGAATTACCTGTGCGCCTGCGAAAACACCGGGCACCGAACTGGTCGTCGCGCCACAACTCAGTGAACAGGCTCCAGCCAGCGCCATTGCCGTGATCTGCACGCCCGCGGCGGGAGCGGGACCGGCCGGCGAGACCTGTTAAATCGTCCCGCCAGGATCGACCGCAGTGACGGCTAGCTGCCGCGTTACCGTCGAGGACACTGCTGGCTACTGGCAGCTCGCGACAACGCAGTCGGTCATCGTGATCTCAAGGTTGCCTTGGGAATCTTGCGCGAGGCCAGCCACCTGGATGCGATACATGCCCAAGACGGAAGCTGGCCATGAACGCGACCACGCCCAAGAGCCGCTCGAATCAGGATTGATTAAGTGCCCCCACAGGAAGTCTGTGTAGGCATTGCATCCAGTCGCAAGCGGGAAATTGATCGCAGTGTTGCCCCACGCCATCAAGCCAATTCCAGCCGGGTTCAGCCCAGAGACATCCACCATGATTGTGTTGTTGCCAGCGCTACCAACCGGAGCGAAGGTCACGTCAAGCTGCGGCCCGCAGCCAATGCCGTCGATCACCGTCGTGCAGACAGGAGCTTGTGCAGTCAAGGCGCCGGCAAGCAAAACGGACAAAGCAGTCGTACGGGTCCAATCCATGGCAGTAACTCTTGATTTCGAATGAGGCGAGATGAGAGATGTCACGTGACGGAAAATGAGATCCGCCACAAACAACCGAGCACGCTAAGTAGCCCAGCGGGCGAAGTCTATCATGTGACTTGTCAGTTGGGCATGGCTACGTGCGCAAGAAGGCCCAGCGCTGCATTAATAATTGGTGCGCAATTTCGCACCCGCGCAAAGAGCACACGACGCGATCGCGCTATCGGTTAACTCGTATGAGCTAGGTCGTGGTGGGCTGGAGTGGTGCGGGCACGCGCAGGTCACGGACGCAGATGTTGCCTTGCTGGTGCGCCGCGTGCGTGATCGTGTGCGACGCAAGTTGCGGCAGATGGGCAAGTGGCCAGAGGATGCGGACGCAAGCGATGCGGATGTGTCGTGCGGCGGCGATGTTGGGGAGCAACTGCTGCTCGAGCTGGATGCCGCAGCGGTGCAGGGCGTGGCGTTGTCTGGCGAACGTGCTGGCCAGCGTGATGTTCGCGTGGGTGGTGGCACACGCAACGAGCCGTTCGTGAAGCGACCGCTGTGTGCCAACTTCGAGGGCTTTTCGTTGCACGGTGCGGTGCGAGTTTCCGCGGGTGATCGAAAGTGGCTCGAGCATTTGTCTAGGTATGCGGGGCGACCGGCGATTACCGAGAGTCGCTTGTCGATCCTGCCTGATGGTCGTGTTGCGTGCTCGCTAAAGAAGACGTGGCGCGACGGCACGACGCATGTGGGGTTTGGAGCCACAGGTGTTGATCGAGCGGTTGCGCTTCCTTGCTGCCGCGACCTCGCAAGCACCTGGTGACGTGCCACGGTGTGCTGGCACATGGCGGCCGCTGCAGTCTACTCACTAATGGGGCACGTTTCCCGTTACGGACACGCCGCCGATTGCGCCGAATAAGGTCGCGGCCGCCCTGAGGGCTTGCGCTGCCAGTGACGGGATCGCACTTTCCTCTGGTGCCAATCACCTCGCTGCTGCTCTCGGGCTTTTTACTCGCACCTCAGTTCCCCGGTGATCCGCAGGTCGCGCCCGAGCTGCGTGCCAACGATCGCGTGGCGATGGTCGGGACTACGTTCATCGAACGGGAAGCCGACGGCGGCCACATCGAAACGGCCCTGCTGCTGAGCCATCCTGAAGCCCGGCTAGTCTTCCGCAACTTCGGCTGGTCTGGGGACACGATTGCCGGAGCATCCCGCGGCTACTTCGAGCCGGAGGAAGGCTATGGCTTGTTGCTCGAGCACGTGGTTGCGGCCGAGCCGACGGTGATCTTGCTCGCCTATGGCGCGAATGCAGCCTGGGATGGGGCTGAGGGAGTCGAGGACTTTCGTGCCGGGCTGACGCAGTTGATG
>JBNMNW010000352.1:0-5479 GCA_051278165.1 Planctomycetota bacterium
GCGCCTTGTGGGTCGCCGCGCGGGTTCCCGAGGGATACATCTCGGCGTCGGCGAACATGGCGCGCATCGGCGAGTTCCCGATGAACGATCCGGACAACTGGCTCTACGCCAAGGACGTCGTCGACTTCGCGGTCGCCAAGGGCTTCTACGACCCGGCCGCCGGCAAGCCGTTCTCGTGGCGCGATGCCTACCACCCCAATCCTGCAGCGACCAGCAAGCGCGCCTGTGCTACCCGAGTCTGGAGTGTGCTGCGCCGCGCCGCGCCATCGAGCAACCTGTCGCCGGACTTCCATCGCGGCGTTGTCGGTGCCAAGCCATACCCGCTGTTTATCAAGGTCGACGAGAAGCTGTCGGTGCGTGACGTGATGGCATTGATGCGCGATCACTACGAAGGCACGCCATATGACATGACCAAGGGTGTGTCGGCAGGACCGTTCAATAGTCCGCTGCGCTGTCGCGGCCTGCGCTTCGAAGTGGATGGCACGCAATACGCATGGGAACGCCCGATTGCGACCCAACAAGCCGGCTTCGTAATGTTGGCGCAGTGCCGCGCGTGGCTGCCGGACCCGGTCGGCGGCGTCTACTGGTTCACGCCCGACGATCCCTACACGTCGTGCTTCATCCCGCTCTACTGCGGCATGTCACGCTTGCCGGAGTCCTACACAACGGGCACCTACGGCGAGTTCTCATTCGACTCCGCGTGGTGGGTTAGCAACGTCGTTTCGAACCTCACCTACGACAAGTGGTCGCGCGTGGTGCCGGACGTGCTCGCCGCCCAAATCGAAAACGAAGAACGCTTCGTGGCGATGATGCCGGCCATCGATGCCGCCGCCGCCGCAATGCTCAAGTCGAACCCGAAGCACGCCCGCCGCTTCCTAACCGATTGGTCCGTGGCCGCCGCCGATCGCCTATTTGAAGACTGGCGCAAGCTTGCCGGCACGATCATCGCCAAGCACGTCGACGGCTACGTTCGCGATGGCGGTCGTTCGCGCGGCGTCGGCTATTCGGAAGACTGGTTGCGCAAGGTCGTCTCCGAGCAAGGCCAGATGCTGCAACTACCGAAGGCGCCCGGAAAGGGCGAGGGCGACCACTAAGACGCGCGTCGCGCGGTAGGTCAGGTGAACTGGCTTTACCGCTGCCGGTGCGATGCCGTTTGCTACGGGTGAAAGTCGACGCGCAGGCCGGCAGTCATCGACGTCAGTAGCAGAGCCGGGTCGAGCGTCGCCCACTGGAAATACAGCGGCGTGATGCCAGGCGGCACGATGCCGAGCGTGGTTTGCCAATTCGCGTCGCCGGTCCCGTTGGTCGGTACGAAGTAGATCAGTGCTAAGTCGATGTTGAGGAAGCAGCCGGGGGTGAACCCGATAGCGCCGACATCAAACGGGGCCACGCTGTTTAGGCCGAGCATCATCAGACCAAAGGAATTGGCATCGGATCCGATCAGGTCGAGCCGGATCGTTGAGTTGCTGTGCGGTTGGCCAGAGAACTCGATGGAGCCGGTGCCGCAGCCAAGGCCGTAGGGCAGCGGTGCGAGTTCGAAGCCGACGCCGTCGTACCAGTTGCGGTTGAAGTTGCTCGAGACCGGATCGTCATCGATATAGACGTGGATCTCACCGTTGAGGTCCGCCGTGAAGATGCCCATCGGCACTTCGAACAGCCAGCGGTTGCCTTCTTGCAGCATGACCGGGTTGCTGAAGTGGCCGCTCGTCTCCATGCCGAGCCCATCGTATTGCAGGTCGAGGCTAGCGACGCTGTTGCCGGGAGCGTCGAAGGCGAGCGGAATGCTCATCGGAGTGCCGCCGCCGGCTGTGTGCCACAGCGTGAGGGGGCCCGTCGGTTGTTGGCTGTCGACGTCAAGCTGCAGGCGCCATTGGCTCGTAAGCGTGTTCCATTGGTAGCCGTAGATGTGGTAAGGCACCGTCGGGATCAGTCCCGAGATCGTCGTGCGCAGCATCGGGCAGTCTTCGGTGCCGGTGGCGGCATCGTTGCTACTAAGGATGGATCCGCCGTTCGCGAACGGGCGTTGTTGCCACAGATTGTCGATCGCCGTGGAGGCGATGACAGGCGTCATTGGCGTACCGTCCGCGTGCGATGTGTTGGTGCTGACGTCGGCGTCGACGTAGGTGATCTGCGCCGAAGCGGTCGACATCAAAAGAAGGCTGCTGGCGGCGAGGGCGAGGCGGGTCAATGTCATAGCCTGGATTGTGTCGAGGTGGAGGCCGCGCATCGTAGCCCGTGTTTGCAGGTGCTGGGAGTGGCTGACAGTGTTCGTTGCGATGGCGTTGCCAAGGCCCGATACCAAGGCCGCTGTTACCAAGGCGATTGGTTCAGGGCCCCAACTACCAGAGCCACTGCTACCAGGGCGCCAGCTACCAGAGCCCCAACTACCGGAGCCCCAACTACCAGGGCCCCAGCTACCGGAGCCCCAACTACCAGAGCCACTGCCCACGCATCACCGCCAGCAACGCCGCGGCGATCGGCCCCGTGTTGCCAATCCACTGCACGAACTGCACACAGCAAATTGCGGTCGCCAGCGTCGCCCAACCGGTGCCGAGGCCGATCAGCGCCGCGATCGCCAGCGTGATGGCGCTCGTCCACGTCGCGATCAACGCCAGCAGCAAGCTGTTGGCCCACGTTGGTAAGTCGGCGGCGCCGACGGCGGTCACGGTGTTCGGCGCGAAGTAGAGCGGCACGCTGCCGGCGGTTTGCGTGAGCGTGAACTGCGACAACAGCTGCGGCTCAATGGCGACTCGCATCAGTGCGCCCGATTCACTGAACGCGATCGGCGTGCTCGCCAGACGTTTGCCGCCAGCGGATATGGTGACTTCGGTCGCGCCATCGCCGGTCGGTAGCGACGCGCGCGGCCGCATCCAAATCGCGTCGACGGTCGGTCCGGCGGGCAGTTCGAACGTGACGCTCGATCCCTCGCCCTGCAGCACCGGTTGTTCGGGAGCGACGACTTCGTAGTGCCGCCTGGCATGGCTCGGCGCGTCGAACCACGCGCTCAAGCCCAGCGCGACCGGCATGGACAATACGAGCTGTGCGAGTAGGGCACCAATGATCACCGCGCCGCGTCCTCCCAATGGCGAACGCTCAAGTCGGCGAATGGTATCGGCACCCGGTTGCCGTAACGCAAACGTTGGCCACGTGTGTGCGGCGCATAGGCAGCACGCGATCGCGACGACCAACAGTGGCAGCGTCAGCCACGGTGTCGAGACGGATGCTGGACTGCCGTCGACAAAGTCAGGCTTGCTGCTGGCATTCGCAACCACCGCGACAAGCAACGCGATCGCGGTCGGCGCGGCGCTGGTTCGTAAGCAAAGCCGGAAGGTCAGGCCGGCCGGACCGCGCCACAGAGACGGCCACGACCAGCTCACCGCTTTGGCCCCGCCGGGCCATCGTCGCGGCTGCGGCCGAGTCGACGGAACAGTGCGAACAGGTGGTCGCGCGGTCGTTCGATTCGCACGACTTCGCCGCCGCGGACTTTGGCATCGTTCGCGAGCTGCTGCATGCCGTCGTCGCTGAGACCGCGCACCACCAGCGCGCGATCATCGGTAGCCAGCAGATCCTCCAGCGTGCCGCGGGCCTTGACCGCACCGTTGTGCAGCAGCAAGACTTCGCTGCAGATCTCCTCGACCTCCAGCAAATGGTGCGATGCCATCAGGATCGAGCAGCCCTGGTCGACCCGTTCGCGCAGAATCTCCATGACCGTGGCGGTGCCGAACGGATCGAGGCCAGCCGTCGGTTCGTCGAGCAGCAGCACCTCTGGCTCGGCGAGCAGCGCGCCGGCTAGCGCCAGCCGTTTGCACATGCCGGTGCTAAACGTGCGGATGCGGCGATGTCCTGCGTGGGTCAGTTCGAGCCGTTCGAGCAGGTCCTTTGCCCGGCGATCCGATTCGGCGTTGGCCAAGCCAACTTCGGCGCCGAGGAAGGCCAGGTATTCGGGCGCCGACAGCACCGCCATCGGCAAAGCGCCTTCACTTTGGTAGGCGACCCGCTGGACCAGAGATTTTCTATCCGGAGCCTCGCCGAGCACTTCGACCTTGCCGCTCGTTGGCCGCTGCAGACCAGCCAGAACCCGCAATAGCGTCGTCTTGCCCGAGCCATTGGGCCCAAGCACGCCGACAATCGTGCCCGTAGCCACCTCTAGATCGAGGGGCAGTAGCGCTTCGACGGCAGTTTTCTTGCCGCTGCCAGCGAATGTCACTGCGAGTTGGTGTGCCGAAATGGCGATGGCCATGGGTTGCGATGGTATACGTGTCGGCATGCAGTTTCTCTTGCGTGCTGGTGAGCGGTGGTGTCGTCGATGAATGGATACCTAGAATTGGCGGACGGCGCGTTCATTGGCGTCCGTGATGGCCTCGTGCTCGGGCGGGTTTCCGCCTGCGATGTGGTCGTCGATGACACCAAGGCATCCCGGCGCCACGCGCGCCTGATTGTCGAAGGCGGAGTCGTCGAGATCGAGGACATGAAAAGCAGCAACGGCACGCTGCTCAACGGCAAACCAGTCGATCGCCGCTTGATCCGCGATGGCGACGAAGTGCGTATTGGCAAGACCGTCATCATTTACCGTGAGGGCGCGCTGCCTGGCGCGAAGTCGGCGAGCCGTTCGTCGGGTGGCGGAGACTCGATCTTCGATGACGAGGATGACTTGTTCGGCGATGAGCCAAGCTCGGCATCGACGACCAGGGATGAGCCGAGGCAGAGCACGCCGGCACCGAAGGCGCCTGAGCCGCAGCCAGCGCCGCCAAAGCCAATCGCCCCGAAGCCAGCAGCGCCGAAGCCACCAGCGCCGAAGCCAGCACCCCCAAAGCCAGCACCCCCAACGCCAGCACCTAGTGCTAGCGAAGATCTGTTCGGCGATGACGATCTATTCGGCGATGACCTGAGCGATGACTCCGCCGCACCGCCGTCCCCGGCCAAGCCCACCCCCCCGCCCCGAGCCAACCCCACCCCGGCCAACGTCGTCGAGTTTGAAGACGAAGTAGTCGAAGTGCAGCAAGCTCCAGTGCCCGCGCGTCAGGCTCCCGAGCCCGTTCGTCGCTATGAAGAGCCGTTGATCGAGGTGCGCAAGTCGCAACCTGCGGCAACGTCATCAGGCAGCGCGAAGCCCGCCGGTGACAGCGAAATCCTCGGTGCGTCGAAGCGCGTGCTTCAGTATTCGAAGAAGGCGTCCGGCAAGAGCCCGCTTGGTGATGACCTCGGCCAGATGACGGGTGGCATGCGACTGCTGGTAGCGCTCGTGGTGCTCGCGATCGGCGGCGGCATTGTCTACGGCGTCATGATCGCCATGCAGTAGCTCGAACGTGCTGTCGCGGCGGCGCAGATCACGGCCAATACAGCGCCTGCCCTGGATCTGCTTCGCGGCAGTGCGGCTGGTTAGGTTTCCGTGGCTAACAGGTGCGCGTCCCGGCGAAGCCACGGCATCGGTTGTGGCCGGACACTGCAACTTTGCCACTGCGAAGATCTGCGCCGAGCA
>JBNMNW010000353.1:0-5470 GCA_051278165.1 Planctomycetota bacterium
GGCTGGATCCTGTTGCTGGTCTTGGTCGTTTTTGAGCAGCTTGAGGATGCGGTCGATCCTCGCATCCACCTGCGAGGCGACCTCGACAACGGGCTTGGCTTGTCGTTCCTGCTGCTCCTTGATCTGCTGCTTCTTGCTAGGTCGAGCTGGAGCATCGACAATCTGCAGTAGTTGCGCGGCGGCGTAGACCTGCGGGCCGAAGCCTTGCAGCAACAACGACGACTTGTTGCCAACGTTGCCGATCTGCACCGAGCCACCAGCATTCGTGCCGCCAGTGCTGGCAAAGAACGGGCGCAGGGCGTTGTTGGCGAGCTGCGCGTTGATGTGCTTTAGCGGCACGGTCGTCAGGATCGGGACGCCAGCTTGGTGGCGGTAGTCGTCGAGATTTTCGATCGCGACGTAGCGAGCGGAGTTGCTCACCTCGCGACCGCGCATGCCCGTCATCATGACGATCTCGAGCAGCTCCAAGTCGCCCTCGCCGCGCGGAATGATGGCGAAGCCCTTGATGTAGAGCATCGTCTGAAAGAACGAATAGAAGTCCTTTTGGAACCGGTTCTGCTTGATGCGGACCGTGCCAATGAAGTTGACGCCGGCACCTGAGCTACTGCCCGCGGTGAGCTCTTGGGCGTTGTAGGTGAAGCGCTTGCCGCTGACTTCTTGCACCCATTTGATGAAGTCCATGAGCGGCATGCCGCGGCGGTCGGCCATCGAGAACGAGATCGTGTTGCTGTCTTCGTCGAGCACGAGGGTCGGCTTGGTCACCGGGGCCGCTGGCTTTGCCCTTGTGTGGGGGCTAGCTGTGTCGGCGGGAGCTGTCTGGCGCCCTTGTGCAGGCATCGGCGCCGTTAGCGCAAATAGCGATAGCGCCAAGCCAGTGAGGGCCTGGGCGCGGCGCCACCGGTTGCAGCGATGCACAGTGCTCAGTGAGCGATCACGCAGAGCATACCGGCTAGACATCGGATAAACGGATTGCATCATCATCGTGGTTGGCCTCGGGCCCCAGGTCAAAGCAGGGGCTTGCTTGGCGCGTCGGACCCCAGATCGGAGTTTTTATTTCCACTGTGTGTCGAAGTGGAGCGAACCCGAAGGATCCGCCGGTCACGTGGCGTATCCGCCGATGGGCGTTGGTTCGGTGTTCGGATCCGGCCGCTACGGCAACAACCTTCACACTTTCCGATTGCGCCGCTACCGTGCCACCGGTTGCATTCGTAGGGCGCATACGAGGTGACTCGGCGGCGTCAAGCGCGGGTCATGAAACTCTCAGAACTGATTACAACCAACCTCGTCGAAGTGCCGCTGCAGGCAACCGACAAGTGGCAGGCAATCTCGACGATTGCCCGCGTGCCTGTGCGCGCCGGATGCTACCCCGAGTCGATGGTCGAAACCGTCGAACAAGCGCTGATCGTGCGCGAACGCAGCATGACCACCGGCATGGAGCACGGAATCGCGATTCCGCACGCCGCCATCGATGGCATCGATGATCTGGTTGCCGTTCTTGGCCTGAATCCGAATGGCATCCCGTTCGAGACCCTCGATGGCGAGCCGGCGCGCATCATCATCGGACTGGTCATTCCGCGCAGCAAGAAGCTCGCACACATCAAGACGTTGGCCGAAATCGCCAAGCTGCTGTCCAAGCCAGACGTGCGCGAACGCCTGCTGTCCTGCCACACCGCCGAGATGGCCGTGCAGGCGCTCGCGGAAATGCAGGGCGCGGCGCGCTAAGCGCGCACTGCGTGCCCCCGGCCAGTAACCGCGTGCCCCCGGCCAGTAATAGCCGACCAGTCTTTCCAGACCAGTCACTCCAGACCACTCGATGGTAGCGCGTGTCTCGCAATGGGGCCCTCTGACGGGGCCTGGTATGCCTTCGTCGACTGCCGGTTCGAGACGACAGGTTTCCGGTGCCGAGTGCAGATTGGCTCAGCCGGGTATCCTGTTGGAGATGGTTGGCCCCGATCTGAACGAACACAGCAGTCCGGCTTCGCGTCGGCAGGTCGGCGACGTGCAGGCCGAGGCCGGAAGCTTGGTGTTGTCGGCGATCGCGATATCGGCCGGAGCAGCGGCGATCGGTGCCATCTTCGCCAGCCTGGCGCTCGCCCATCAAGTAGCGCTGCAGAACGGTGCTGTGCTGCCAGCAACCAGCTGGCTGCATTCCCTTCGCGATTGGTTGCCATTGCTGTGCATCGGCTTCGGCGTCGCCCGGTTGGCCGTTGGCCAATTGCATGCTCGCACTGCGTTCCGCGGCTTGGGCATCGGCGCGATCTTTGCGCTGGCGACCTCGATGGCATGGTTTGGGCCGGATGTGCCGTGGATGCTGTCCGCCGTCGCCTGCGTGATCGGTGCGGTGCTTGGCCTGCACTGTGAATCGGCGCGCCGCGCGGGTCGCACCGGTGTGGTCGTCGCCGGCTTGGTCGCTGCCGTCTCCGCTTTTGCCGCCTGCAGCCTGGCTCCCCTGATTGGTGGTGTCGGTTGGTGTGCCGCCGACGTGCTCGGGGTCGCTCTGTGTGGCTCGCTCGTGGCCCTCGTGCTGGATGCGCCGCAGCTCGCACCAATGGCTGCGTTCGGCAACCATTGGCGGTGGCTAGCACTCGGTTGGTTTGCGGTCGCGGCGTTGGTCGCGGTGACGGCCATGCAGGCCGATGCGGGCCATTGGGTTCTGATGAGCGTGATGATCGCCGTTGTGGTGACGGCTGCCGCGGCGTGCCAATTGGCCTTGGCGCTCGGGGCCACCGTCGCGATGGTGCTGATCAGTTCCGGTGCCGTCTTGGGCAATTGGGGCTTGGGCAATTGGGTCGATCCGCTGGCCACAGAACAAACCGTCGTGCTGCGCCAGGTCGGCTCGGCCAGCGCGGTCTATATCCGCTCGGATCAAGAACTGCAGCTGCGGCTCGATGGCGAAGTCGTCGCGGCCGCTGGCCCGAATCGCAACGAAGAGCCATTGATGGCCGCCATCCTGCATGCCGCGGCGCACCCTGGCGACCGGGTGCTGTTGCTCGGTGACGGCACGGGCCGCGTCGGCACCTCGCTGCGGCGCACCGGCCGCTACGAAGTGGAGTCGGCGACTGCTTGGCCGGAGCTCGCGGCGTTGCAGCCGACGGTGGCTGCCGATGGTCCGGTGCAGCAACCGCGTGACCCAAACGAACGCATTCCTCAGCCGTGGCACAAGGCGCTGGCCAACTTGCCGAGTGGTTCGCGCCAGGTCATCGTGCTTGGTGAATTGCCGAGCCTGGCGACCGTGCATCGCGCCAGTGGACCGTTCCAGCGACAATTGCGGCGAGTTGCCGGCGATGGCTTGGTCTGCCAGCCGATCGCCTTGGATCGCATTTCGGCGTCGCTGTTGGAATCGTGGTTTGATGTCGTCGCCAAGACGCACGCCTGGAACGGCATCTACGCCGTCGGCAATGCCGCGGTGCTTGTCAGTGCCAGCAGGAAGCCCACTTGGCGAAGCGGTTTGGCTGGCTGGCGCCCCGAGGCACGGTGGGCCATGCACCGAGCGCACCTGATCGGTCCAGAAGACCTCGAGGTGGCGTTCCTTGGCGCGGTGAAACAGGGCGCGGTGAAACAGCGAGGCGATGCTGCCGCAAGTCGCGGCCCCGATCGTGATGTGGCGCGACAGCTGATGCGTTGGTTGGCGGCACCGGAATCGGTTGCGCCCGCGTCGCAGCTGTCGCTGTTGCGACGTTGGCAGCAGCGCACCGACCAGATGACCCGCGCGAAGGGGCGTTTGCTGACGATCTCGAACGATGCCGCTGGCCGCGCCCAGGCGCAGTCGATCGCCGCGCGCTTTGTGCCAATGGGGGCGCCCGCCCCGTGGCTGCAGGCAGCCCTTGGCTTGGCCGGTGTTGATGGGGTAGCGCTGCGCGATCCGAGCCTTGCCAGCCGCTGTGCCTACGCGATGGACCCGACGTTCTTCATCACGCCAGCGGCGGTTTACGCCTCACTGCCATTGCCGATGCAGGAGCGCGGCGACCTCGAAGATCTGTTCTTGCTCGATGATGGCCCGATCCTGGTGCGACGCTGCGTCGGCACCAGCCCCCAGGCGGTCGCTTTGCGAGCCCGATTCCCGAGCCGCTGCGCGCGCAGTCTAGTGGCGCAATTGGCACAGGGACCGCTAGAGCACGATGCCGCGACGGCGTTGCGCGAACTCGCCGACCCGTTCGTGCTCCGCGAAATCGCCTCAGTGGTCGCGCCGCTCGGCCGTTGGGGCGAACTATTGACCTTCTGGCGCGCTGACTTGCCGCTGCCCACAGCGCTTCAGCAAATAGCCATTACTGGCACCTTGGCCGACCGGCGTTTGCTCGCATCGGCCCTGCGCGGCCGCCGCGACCCCAGTTGCTATCCTGCCATTGCCGAGTTCCTGGTCGCCGAAGACCTCGAATTGCGGCGCCGCGCAGGAGAAGCGTTGCGCATGGCTGTTGGCGAGCGCGTTCGCTTTGATGCACACTGGCCGCGAACTCGCAGACTCGATGCGGCAACTCGCCTCATGGATCTGCATAATCGAAAGCCATGACAGAAGTCACCGTTGCTGCACTCGCCGAACTGGTCGGTGGTCGTTTGGTAGGCCAAGGCGATGGTCTTATTGTCGGGTTGGCGGATCTGCGCAGTGCGCGTCCCGACCAAATTGGCTTCGTGCGGCATCCTCGTTACTACGAGATGGCGGCTACTACGGAAGCTGGGGCGCTACTCGCGCTCGAAGAGTTTCCGACCAAGGCAGCGCTGATTGTCGTCAGCGATGTCGACGTTGCCTATGCGAAGGTCGCGACGTGGTTCCACCCGCTGCCGCTCGCCAAAGAACACAACATCCACCCGACCGCGTCGGTGCACCCAGAAGCCGTGCTTGAAGAGCCGGTGATGGTTGGCCCGAACGCCTCCGTCGGCAAGTGCCGCATCGGTGCCGGCACGCACGTGATGGCTGGTGCCTCGATCGGTGACGGCGCGGTTGTCGGCAAGGACTGCTTATTCCATCCCAACTCATCGCTCGGCCACAACTGTGTCGCTGGCGATCGTGTCATCCTGCAACCGAACGCCGTCGTCGGCAGCGATGGCTTTGGCTACGCACGTGAAGATGCGAAGTGGATCAAGGTGCCGCAGCTCGGCAACGTCGTGCTCAAGGACGATGTTGAGGTCGGTTCCAACTCGGCGGTCGACCGCGGCACGCTCGGCTCGACGACCATCGGTCGCGGCACCAAGCTCGACAACATCGTGCACATCGCGCACAACTGCACGATCGGCGAAGACGTCGTCATGGCAGCGGGCGCGATGGTCGCCGGTTCAACGACCATCGGCGATCGCTGCGTGTTGGCAGGTCAGGTTGGCATTGCCGGCCACTTGAACATCCAGGCCGATTGCCGCTTCGCTGGCGACACGGTCGTGCTCAAGAACCTGCCTGCGTCGGGCGACTACATGGGCCACCCGGTGATGCCGAAGCGCAAATACCTGCGCTTGATGCGCGAGTTGCGCAAGATCGCCGGCG
>JBNMNW010000354.1:0-5375 GCA_051278165.1 Planctomycetota bacterium
TTGGTGAGCGCGGGCCGTTTTGAGTTCTAGCGAACTAGGCGCCTATCGCGTTAGCGGACGAGCCTGCTGTAGCGGTAGTAAGCCTCAAGCGTCAGCGTCAGGATGGCCGTCGAGTAGACGCGGCCGCCATCTTCGCCCCAGGCGCCGATCGGGTCCCATGAACCAACCAGGTTCTTCTTGGAGCCGTCACGGTGCTGGTTCTTGACCACTGCGGTCTCCAGCTTGTTCTTCCATTCCTTCCAGTGGCTGCCACCGTATTGGTAGAGCGCGTAGGTGGCGTAGTACCAGTAGTAGTGGTCAATGGTGCCACCCTTCTCGTCCCACACGGGCGGCTTGCTGCGAAGCAGGTCGGCCGTTGCCTTCATGATGGGCTTCTCCTTCGGGTCCTGACCCATGAAGAAGCGGCAGAAGAGACCGACAGCGCTAAGTGCTTCGCACTTCTCGATCGGGAACTTCGTGCCGTGCTCACCCGGCTTACGCGAGCTGCCTTCACCCTGCTTCGTGTAACCGTGCTTGCCGGTCGGATCCGAAACTTGGTCCAGGAAGGTTTCGCACAGCTTGAGGGCCCCAGTGTTGACCTGCAGCTTGAAGAACTTGCCCGACTCGTAGGCCATGATGGCCCAGCCGGTCACCGAGATGTCGTTGTCGTTGTCGCGCGGTTGGTAGCGCCACACCGAGTACGGGTTGCGGTGCGACTCAAGGTAGTTGATGCCCTTCTGGGCAGTCTTCTTGAGCAGCTTGTAGTCCGACAGGCCGTACGCTTCGACCATCGCGTATGCGGCGATCGCGTGGTCGTAGACGAAGTCGTGCGACGCGTTGCCACCAAACAGGCCGTTCTCTTGCTGCTGGTTGCGCAACCAGCCGATGCCCTTCTTGATGTTATCCTTGTAGGGGCCAGCGCGCATCGTGCTGCCATCGCCAAGGAAGGCGAGCAGTGCGAGGCCGGTGACGCCAACGTCGTGGACCGCGTTGCCAGGACCGTTGCAGATCTCGGAGTCGGCTGCGTCGTGCTTCATGAAGCCGTCAGAGTCCCACTTGCCGTCATCGTCTTGGTGGGCCGCGAGCCACTTGAGGCCAGCGTCGATGGCTGCCGCATACGACTTGCCACCGCCCTTGCCACCACGACCTCCACCACGACCGCCATACTTGCCACCGGCACCGCCGCCGAGGCCGACCGCGGAGTTCCACTGGTCAGAGTCGAAGGCCGATTCCTTGCTGGTGTCTTCGCTCTCGTTGTCCATCGCCTCGTCGGTCTCCGTCACCGTCGTCTCAGTGACGACGACTTCTTCGGTGACTTCCTCGACCTTGGTTTCTGGCGGCGGCGGCGGGGGCGGCTCTTCGATCTGCTTGTCTTCCTTGATGACCATTTCGGCCTTGAGCTTCGCCTTTGGCGGCTCTTCCGGCGGGAAGAGGGCCCAAGCGAGAAGCAGGATGACGGCGTGCAGGGCAGCTGAAAGGATCAGCCACGGAGCTTGGCGGAGACGTTCCGCCATCATGTCCTGGAAGCTCTCGTCCTGTTCCCAGGAAGGAGCCGCGTTGGACTGAACTACAATTTTGGTTGGATCGAGGGCCATTGCTATGGGGACCTGTATTGCGAGCTAAGGGCTTTGATGCAGCCCCGCCAAGTCGGTCAAACTGACAGTGCTTTGCGGGAATGCGATGCGCACAACAGTCGTGTGTGGGCACACAAACGACTACACCCGCGGGGAGGTTCAGAAGGGGGTGAGAAAGTAGAGCCAGCAACGGCTGCGTCCGCAACTGCCAGTCGCGGGGCTCGAAGCAAATGCCCGGCTAGGCCGTGGCGCGTCGCTGGCTGCGGCTAGCGCCCCGACCGAGGGGAGGCCTCTTCCGGGCTGTCGATCACCGGTTCGTTGGCGTATAAGTCACTTTTGGTAAGGTGTTTATCGGGACGGTAATTCGATCCTAAGACCATTTTCGTAGACCCAGACCTTGGTGCGGTCGCGGGCCCGCTGCTCCGCCTGAAGCTCGAACTCGAGGTGCACTTTTCGCGTCGCGATGGTGCGAACCAGCGCCTGGACCTCGGGATCCTCGAAGCGGCCGTCACTGGCCGCCTGCCATTTCATGATTTTGGCGACCTTGTAGGACCCGCCGGCGCCCTGGATCGGGTCGGAGACGTTGCCGACGGGTCCGGCCATGCCGAACAACTTGAGCTGCCTGCCTAGCGTGCGCGCGGGCAGCGTTAGGCCCGGGCTTACGCCGCTGCACTTGTCCGCGACTGCGCGGGCCGTCCAGTCACCAGATCGCCAAAACTCAACTGCTGCCTTGGCGTTAGCTTCAGCGTTAGGTCCAGTGCAGATCAGGATAGCGGTGTCGGCGACGGCCTCCTTGACGAACTCCGATTGGAACTCCTTGTAGGTGTCCCGCAGCATACGCGGCGTCAAGTAGAGGTTCGACTGCTTGCGAAGGCGCTCGTAGATAGCAAACTGCTTGGCGAGCATCGTCAGCTTCTCGGTGCGCAGCTCCTCGCGGTGCGTTTGCCACGTCTCCCCTCGCCGGGCCAAATCCTCACTGACGGCGAACTCGGTGCCCAGCTCGCGCACGCGGTCTTGCTGGTCGCGATCGAGCTCGCTCTTGAGGATCGCATCGAAGCGATCCGCCGGGAAATTGCCGAACGACCGCGCCGATTGGGCCATTTGGTGATCGGTCACCAGCTTGCGCAGTTCGCGGATCGTCATGCCGCGGATCTGTTCGAGGCTCAGTCGCTGGCCTTGGAGCAGTTGGCCTTTGATCTGGCCCGAAGACGCTTTGAACAGCTTGCTCTGCAGGATCGAGCTGTCGTTGACGCTGGCCACGACGCAATCGACGAACAGCCGTTTTGGCGTCCGAGGCACTGCCGGTGCCTTGGCTTGCGCGGCAAGCTCCATGCTACCGATAGCCGTCAAGCTAAGAATGATGCCCAGAACAGCCGTTCGCATGGTCTCGATGATGGGGGCAGAGCCTGCTTCCGGCAAGTGTGTCGACCAGCCATCATTGCCGCGGTTGCAATCCCGGCCCGGCACCCTTCTCTTCTTCGCCCAATGAGTTCTAGCTCCGGTTCCTGCATCGTCGTCGGCGCGTCGTCCGGCATTGGTCTCGCAATCGCTCGAAGGCTTGCGCAGGCAGGTCGGCAAGTTGCCATGTTGGCACGTCGCGAGGGCGAGCTGCAGGCGCAGGTGGCGTTGATCAACGAGACGCTCGGTCGCGAGGCGGCGTTTGCGTACGTGCACGACGTCACCGACCTGGATGCTGCCGAAGCACTGTTCGCCAAGATCGAAGCAGATATCGGTCAGGCCGACGAGCTGCACTTCATCGCTGGCGTGATGCCAGAAATCGGTCCCGATGAGTTCGACTTAGAAAAGGACCGCCTGCAGGTCAACGTCAACATGCTCGGCTGCATCGCCTGGGGCAACGCCGCGGCGCGTCGCTTCCAAGCACGCAAGGCTGGCAGCATCGTCGGCGTGTCGTCGGTCGCCCAGGATCGAGGTCGCATTGGTCGGCCGGTCTACAACGCCAGTAAGGCCGGCATGGACACCTATCTCGAAGCGCTGCGCAATCGCCTTTGGCGACACGGTGTGCGCGTGACGACGATTCGTCCGGGGTTTGTCGAGACGCCGATGACGGCAGGACTTCAGCTCAAGGGCGCGATCTCTGCCGATAAGGCGGCAGAACTGATCTTGAAGGCGCAGCGCAAGCAGAAGGCCATCGTCTATGTGCCGGGCAAGTGGCGTCCGATCATGTTCGTGATTCGCTCCATCCCATCGTTCGTGTTCCGCAAGCTGTCGATTTGATTCGAAAGACCGGCAGCCTTCACAGCGTTGGACCCAGTTCGCCATGACCAGCACGACCGATAGCAACTCGACGGTGTCGAATACCTCCGCACTCTTGTTCCAAGACGAACAGGTGATGGGCTTTGGCATGTCGGTGGGTGGCCCGGCCAAGGTCGTGCGGCCAAGCAACACCGAGCAATTGTCAGACGTCTTCGCGCAGATGCGAAAGGACGGCGGCTCGGTTGCGTTGCGTGGAGCCGGTTGCAGCTACGGCGACGCCTCGACCAACAACAACGGTCGCGTGCTCGACATGACGGCGATGAATCGCATCTTGTCGTTTGACGCACAGACCGGCATCGCGATGTGCGAGCCAGGTGTGACGGTGCGCGATTTGTGGCGCCGTTCGATTGCCTCAGGTTACTGGCCGCGCGTGGTCAGCGGCACGATGGCCGTGACCATGGGCGGCGCGGCCGCGATGAACATTCACGGCAAGAACAACTACGCGCTCGGTTCGTTTGGCGAAGGCGTGCGTTCGTTCGAACTGATGACACCATCCGGCGAGTTGGTGCAGTGTTCGCGCGAGCGGGAGCCTGAGCTGTTCCACGCCGCGATCAGTGGCTTTGGCATGCTCGGTTGCTTCACCAAATTGGAGATCCAAACCAAGCGCGTCAACTCCGGTCGCCTGCGCGTCTACGGCATCGTGGCGCGTGACCTCGAACACAACCTCGAGATCCTCGAGGACATGTGCGGTGAGGCTGACTACCTGGTGTCGTGGTTGGACCTGCACGCCAAGGGCAAGTCGCTCGGCCGCGGGTTGATGCATCGCGCCGACCAGATGAAGCCCGGCGAAGACCCCGAAGGTCTGCGCTACTTCGATCCGTCGTTGCAAGACGTTCCGCCCAACCTGTTCGGCGTGGTGCCAAAGGGTTGGTTGTGGCCCGGTATGTGGTGCGCGGTGCACATGCGCCAGGTTGCGCTGGTCAACTGGCTGAAGTTCCAAGCGGGCTTCCGCGAAGAGAAGCACTCGCCGTACGTGCAGACTCACGGTGCGTTCCACTTTCTGCTCGACTACGTGCCGCGTTGGCAGTGGATGACGAAGCCGGGTGGCTTGCTCCAATTCCAGCCGTTCGTGCCAAAGAAGGAAGGCGCGCGCGTCTTGCGAATTCTGATTGAGATGTGTCAAAAGGGCGGCCACGTGCCCTACCTCGGCGTGCTCAAGAAGCATAAGCCTGACCCGTTCTTGATGACGCACGCGGTTGACGGCTACTCGATGGCGATGGACATCCCGGTCAGCAAGAACAAGAGCCGCCGCGAATCTCTGTGGCGCCTGTGCCAACAAATGGCCGAGGTCGTTCTCGATGCCGGCGGCCGCTTCTACTACGCGAAGGATGCAGTGCTCATGGAGTCCTCGTTCGCCCGCGTCCATGGCGAAGAAGCCACCAAGCAGTTCCGCGCCCTAAAAGAAAAGTGGGATCCCCAGCGCATGCTGCAGACCGATCTCTCCCGCCGCATGGGCGTCTGATCTGCGCCCCGCACCCGATTTCGATTTCGATCTGCGTGCCGGATCTGCGTACTGTACCCGGTTCAAACCACAGGTTGCGCGAAGCG
>JBNMNW010000355.1:0-5338 GCA_051278165.1 Planctomycetota bacterium
TGGGGTCAAACGGAGCGCCGAGTTCGTCCGGCGTTCGCAGCGTGATACCAAGTGGCTCAAGAAGGCGCGTCAGTTCGGCGCGCTTCTTCTTGTTGTTCGATGCGATCCAGAGTTCTGCCATGACGAGTTGCTTCTGCTGTGTGCAGCCGACATTGCTGCACGGCCGTGCGGCCGGTAGTTTCCGGCGTAGACACCGTGCCAAGTAAGACACAGCGCCAAGTAAGACACCGTGCCAAAAGAGGCACAGCGCCGAATGAGGCAAGCGCCGGCGTAGAGATGTCTCGGCCTAGAGGCCGAGTGCCTCGCGCTGCAGTGCATCGATCTTGATGCACGCCTTCTGACCGATCGCGACCATCTCGTGGAACTGCTCCGTCGCGAACGGACGCGTTTCGGCAGCGCCCTGAACTTCGATCAGTTTGCCATCGCTGGAACTGATGATGTTGAGGTCGGCGTCCGCGGTGCTGTCTTCGGAGTAGTCGAGGTCGACGAGCGGCTCGCCGTCGCACAGGCCAACGGAAATCGCCGAGACCATGCCACGCAGCGGCCAGTTCGGCAGCGACTTCTGTTCTTCCATGAAGAGCAATGCGTCGTACATCGCGACCATCGCGCCATTGATCGACGTCGTGCGCGTGCCGCCGTCGGCTTGCAGCACGTCGCAATCAACCCACAGCGTCACTTCCGGAAGTTGCTTGAGGTCGACCGCGCAGCGCAGCGCACGTCCGATGAGCCGTTGGATTTCTTGCGTGCGACCGTCGATTGGTCGACCGGTGCGGCCGTCGCGTGGTTTGCGCGGCTTGCCGGCGTTCGGCAGCATGGAATACTCAGCCGTTAGCCAACCACCTTTCTGGTTGCGATACATCCAATGCGGAACCTGTTCCTGAATACCTACTGTGCACAACACCTTGGTGTTGCCACATTCGGCTAACACGGAACCTGGGAGGTCCGTGAAGGAACGGGTGAACTTGATCGGCCGGTGCTCGTCCGGCGCTCGGTTGTCTTTGCGAGCCAGATGTCTCTCCTGGGTGGGGTCAGCCGAAGACGCTATCGCACTGCTAGGATCGAGGCGAGGGTGCGGCGCAGTTCATGCACGCCGAACGGCTTTTGCAGGCAATGAATATCTGGCCAGGCCTTCGGCGCGGTCGCAGGGCTCGGGGTCAGCAGGCAAATCTTCAGATCCGGCGTGTGCTGCCGGATCGCTCGCGCCAACGGCGTGTGTTCATCGAGCTCGTGGGCGTCGTCGACAATCAGCAGCTCGAACCGGTCGGGGGTCGCCTGTAAGAACGTGTGCGCCGAAGCCCCGTCCGCGCAGGCGAATACGGCGCGACCACTCGCCTTCAGTTCGCGTGCCAACACGGCCCGAAGCGCTGGGTCCGATTCGAGCACTAGCGCGCCGCCGAAGTGGTGCGAGATGGCGAGGTAGTCCTCGGGTTCGTCTGTGCCGGGCTTCGTGGCGTAGATGGTGTCAGCTGCGGTAGTCGCTGTTGCTTGGGCTTTGGCGTCTGCATTGGATTCGGCTGGGATCGCTACCGGCAAGCTGACCAGGGCGTGCACCGACTTGCCTGGCAGGTGCGACATCATCAATTTGCCTTGATGGCTTTCGATTAGTTGCCGCGCCGCTTCGAAGTCGAGTGCGAACGTGTGCTTGTCCATGCCCTCACGTTTGCGGCTGTCGGCGACGTTGACCCATTCAAGGTGGAGCTCGATCACGATGGCCGGGATGTCGCTGGCGAACGAACGCTCGACGGTGAAGGTCAAGCGGGTCGCGCCGCGTTCGACTCGTAGCAGCGACGAAGCCGTGAACAGCAGCGCGTCGCGGATGGCATCTGGGCAGGCATCGATGCTCGGTAGGTCCGCTCGCGGTTCCCAGCGGAACTCGAGCCCGAGCTGCATCTGTTGCAGCTCGTGACCGAGGCTGCTGATCAGTTCATTGACGTCGATTGTGCCGAGCACCACAGGGCGGTCGCCGCCGAACGCGATCAACTTGGTGTGCAGAACACGCAAGCGGTCAATCGAGTCGAGCATCGCTTCGGCGGCACTCGGCAGGTCGGTCCGCGCCGGTGCCGCTTCGATCAGGTGATGGGCGCGGCCCTCGATGGCGCTGAGCAAGTTGGCCAGTTCGCTTGCCATCGATAGCGCCATCTCGTGCGCGTCAGGTGAGATCGCTGCGCTCAGTGTGGTGGCGGCGGGCGCTGTCGCAGGTGGCGCCGCGGCAGGTGAAGCTGCAGTAGGTGAAACTACCGGCAGTTCTGCGATCGGCGGCGGTTCAAAGACTAGCGGCGTCGCTGCTGTTGATGTTGCTGCTGTTGGCGTCGACTTCGTTGTGGGTTGCTCCGCAACCGGTAGCGAACTCGCGACAGGCACTGCTTCGCGCGTGGTTCGTATACGTGCCACCCACGTTGCAAAGAGGGCAACGACGATACCAAGGGTGATCCAAGCGAGTTCGTGCACAGGTTACGCGGAGGGGAGTCGGGCCACGCTATCGAGCCCGTTCGTTCTCGTCGAGCCTTGGTCACCGGCAACTGCGAGGAGTTACGTGGTTGCTGGGCTTACGTGCGAGGTTGCTTGGCCTATTGCTCGTGGATCTCAACCACGCGTTGTCACGCCTTGTCGGACTTGTCTTCCAGCGAACCAGATTCCAGCGAACCAGTACCCAAAGAACCAGTACCCAGAGAATACGTGTGGCGGATGGCGCCCAGGCTTGCAGCACCTGGCACCGCCATGGGCTCGCCATCGACATGTAGCGTCGCGCAAGAGCGCACCAGCGTGTCGGCGACAAAGCCACCGTGTTCGGTCGTGACCAGTTCGCGCACCGGCATGCAGTGGTGATGCACCAGTTGCTCGGGCACTCCGAGGAACCGGCTGCGCAATCGCCAGCCCGGCACGTTCGCGCCGAGTTCGATCGTCAATTGTAGATTGGCGGCGTTGGTGTCGCCGATGAGCAGCACGCGGCACGGCCAACCGATGGCGCCGCGGCCGAGGCGGCCAGCGAGTTCGAGTTCGCAGTAGTGCTTGCTCTGCAAGAATCGCTGCGGCTTGAGGAACTGCACGGAGAACAGGCGGGCGCGTTCGTCGTCGGCGCCAGCGAAGCCATCGAGGCTGCCGATATCGCGTCGCCCTTCGAACCACAGGCAGTTCTCGCTGTTGATGTCGTTCTCGCGATCGACGAACAGCAACCCGCCCTTGCGCGAGAACCGCACGCGGCTGCTTGCGGAGGCGACCAGGATGTCCTTCTTGCGGCGCAACTCTTTGCCGGTGAACTCGGTGCGCTTGCCGGTGGGCGTGGATTCGTCGCTGTCGTCTCGGTTTGCAGCGGGCGCCTTGGCACCTGGGGCCAGATATTCGTGAGCCTGGGAATCGGGCGCCAGCGAGCAAACTTCTTCGAGGCGCACCTGAAAACCACGGGCGACGCCGTCTTGCACGGTGCCGGCCCACAGTTCGGGAAAGTCCTGGCGGGCGTAGGCGGCGAGGTGCTCGGCGGCTGCCGGTGAGGCGGCGGCGGCCCGCAGAGCGCGCCACTGGGCCATCTTCAATTCGATGCGGCAGTCGGCCGAACCTGCTCCGATCGGGGCGAAGTCGGCGGAGGCACGAGACGTCCGGGCCGCCTGCAGCGTGGCCAGAGTCGTCGCGAGGCGGTCTGGGTGCGACAACTGGGCGGCGGGCATCGCTCGGATCTTGGCGTGAGTTCGCCTGTCGTGCCACAGCTCATTGTTCGTTTCAGAGATGACGCGCAACTGCCGATGAGAACGGACGATGAACGACGTCCGGATTCACGGCGACCCCTTCGCTGACAGTGCACCAGCCAGCCAACTTCGCAGTTTCCTTCGGCTTGCCGTCGGAAATGGGGTGAGGTGCGCGCTTTCGCTGACTGGGGTGCCGGCTCGGGCCCCGATTGCGGGCGAGCGTGAGGTCCCGATGACGGATGGGGTTCGCAATTGGGTTACGGCAACCAGCCTGCCACCGGCCGAAGTGGGCCTGATTCTGCGCGCCGCGTCCGAGTGCGTCAGTGCGACGGCGCCGCTGGTCGCGTTTTGCCCTGCCAATGTTCACGCTGACACGCAGCGGTTGGCTGCGCTCGAGTGGCCAGACGCGGCGGCCGTCATGGTTGCTAAGCTGCACGTGACCGCGCCGGAGTTGTTGGGGCGACTGCGCGGCGAATTGCGCTGGGCGGGTACCGAGAACCCGCCGCATTCGTTGTCTGAGAGCGAACTGCGCGGGTGGTTGCAGCTGCCGGCAGCGCGTGAACCGAAATCCTTTGTGCATGTCGCCAATGATCCGTTCGCCGATGGCACGGATCTGGTGGTCGACACCTTCACCCAGCGCTTCGCCGACAGTGGTCTGCGCTTGCGGTTGGTGTTACCGAGAGCCGCCGATGGCACGCTCACCATGCTGCGTGAACGGGCCGGGCAGGCAGCGCATCTGGTGGATGTGATTGCGGCTGAGTTTGTCCCGGATCACGTTGCCGACGCGGCGGCGATTGTCATGCCGTTCCGCGATTTCAAGGACGGGCGCTACTTGGTGCAAGCACTCGCATCGGGACGGCCCGTATGTGTCGCGCGCTTCGCAAGCAATGCGAGCATGCTAGAAGGCCGCGCCATCGTGCATGCGGTTGGCGGTCGCAACGTCGAACACGACGCGGACTACGGTGCGTTCTTCGCGCCTCATCCGGTGTCACTGATCGCGCAGATGACGGCCGCAGCATCCGAGCCGGCGGAGTCGCCGACTGGTTTGCGGGGCCGCAACCATGCCATCGCTAGCTTGACGCGTTCGCGCCCAGCGAGTCCGCCGCCGACATTGGTTCCGCTTGGCGAACAGCGACCGGTGGTTGTGCTCGAAGCACCGATCTTCGAGACCTCCTCGAGTTCTGAATTGACCATCGCGACGGCGCAGGCGCTGTTGCAGCGCGGCAACGTTGACTTGCGGTTGGTTCCGACCACTCCGTTCCATCACGACCTCAGTTGGTTGCGTGAGCGCGCGCCCGAACTGCTAGCTCATCTGACGCGCAGTCCAGGTCGCGCCGATTTGTGGTTGTCGTCGGGTTGGCCGGTGCGTGCTTCGCGGCCTGATTGCCGCAAGTGGGCGCTTCGCGTCGATTGGGAATACGGCTCACTGCCGCACGAGATGACGCCGCACGTCACGCAAGACGCGGACCTAGTCGTGGTGCACAGCGAGTTCGTCTATCGCTCTGTAACGGCGGCTGGACGGCCAATGCAGCCCGTCAAGGTCGTGCCGCACGGGGTTGATTCGGTCATGCATGAACAGGCTGCGCCAATGCAGAAGATCATGCATTTTAAGGGCAGCCGACCGGCCGTGCTGTTTTGCGGCGGCTTGGTTTGGCGCA
>JBNMNW010000356.1:0-5333 GCA_051278165.1 Planctomycetota bacterium
TCCACCGATTCGACTGCGTTTCGGCGAACCAACCCGGTGCGAAGGTCACGCACCTGGTCGATTCGCCTCCCGTGGCGCAGACTCCTAGCAGCCCCGTTTGGCTGGCCGCCCTATTTGAGCGCTGGCTCCGTTTGACCAACAGCCCGGTTCTGCTAGCAAGCCCGTTCTTGCAGGTGCACAGCTCTGCCCATTCGCCTCGTGCCGCCGAGCACCGTAGGTCTGTCTAGTAGTTCGGAATCGCTGCTAGAAGCCAAGCAAGCCGACGTGGGCGTTCGATGAGATCAGCCACGCCGGATTGATGCCTGGGTCGATCGACAGGGCTTGCGCGAACATCTCGACGCCGAGCAAGTTGATGTTGTTCGGCAGCAGCGCGCTCCAGGTTGCGAGGCCGGCACCGTTGGGGGTGACCGAAACGAGCAGGTCCGGCGTCATGTAGCCGGTGCAGCCGGTCATGCCGATACCACCGAGTGGCGTCGGGGGAGTTTCGGTCAGGCTGAGCACGAACGCGCCAATGCCGATCGGGTTCATGTTGGCGCATTGCAGTCCATAGCTCATGCCGAGGCGCGGGGAGCCCGTTGCATCAAGGACCGGCGTGCCGTTGCTACCGGGGCAGCCAACTCCGAACTGCGCGTTGCTGGCGCCGTATGACCACGTTTCGCCACTGTTGCCGAAGCCGCCGTAGCGCAGTGCCCTTCGCTGCACGGCGTTAAAAGTCATGCCGAAGTTGTGGCCGGGTGCGCCGATCGTCGGAACCTGCGTCCACGTGATCGTCAAGCCGCTGAACTGCCACGTGTCATTGAGTCCGTTGCCGATGTTGTCGAGGCCGCCGCTCATGATGCAAACCGCGCGCGCGGGGTCGTAGACCATCTCCATGCCGGCGCGCGCCGACGGCCACGCACCCGATACAGGGATCTGCAGCCAGGTGCTGCCGTTGTAGGCCCACAGTTCGTTGTTGGCGCCGGAGAACGGGTCGCTGCCGCCGAACATCAGGCTTTGGCCTAGCACGGCGTCGAAGCACATCGTCGCGTTCTCGCGCGGCCCGGGTGTGCCAGTAGGCGTGATCTGCGTCCACGTGGTGCCGTTGTACTCCCACGTTTGATTGATCGAGCCGAGCAAGCCACTGGTCGCGCCGCCAAACAGAACCGTCACGTTGCGGGCGCTGTCGAAGCACATCGCGTGCTTCCACAAGCCACCGGGCGTATTAGTTGGCGCGGTCTGACTCCAATTGCCACCGCTATACTCCCACGTCTCATCGATGCCGCTTCCGATCGAGAACGGCGAACTCCAGCCGCCATACATCACGTAGGCCGCGCGTTGCGAGTCGTAGACCATGCGCGCTTCTTCGCGCCCCGATGGGCCTGCGGCTGGCAGCAGTTGCCAGTTACCTGCAAAGCTCCACGTCTCACTGCTGAACGGCGATGGAAACGTGCCATTGTCGCCGCCAAACATCAGCGACGTTCCATTCGTTGCCGTGGCCATCGCGGGTGAGCGCAGGACCCCCGGCTGTCCGGAGGTGGTGATTTGTTGCCACTGCGCCGCGAGCGGAGCGGTGATAACTAAGAACGTGACGGCGGCGCGTGATGACGTGAGCATGGGTTCGTGAGCTAGCCCAAAAACGGACCAAGGTCACAGCCTACCCGATGTCGCATCGGCCAGCATCGCCCGTCGCAACCTGTGGTTTGAACCGGGTACAGTACGCAGATCTGTGTACTGTACCCGGTTCACACCACAGGTTCGGGCGTGGCTAGTCTTCGCTGCGAAGCACCGACAAGAACGCCTTCTGGGGGATCTCGACGCTGCCGACCATGCGCATGCGCTTCTTGCCCTTTTTCTGCTTCTCGAGCAGCTTGCGCTTACGCGAGATGTCGCCGCCGTAGCACTTGGCGGTCACGTCCTTGCGCATGGCGGAGATGCTCTCGCGTGCGATGAACTTGCCGCCGATGGCCGCTTGCAGCGCGACTTCGAACTGGTGGCGCGGGATCTCTTTGCGCAGTTGCTTGAGGATCTTGCGGCCGCGTTCTTCGGAGTTGTCCTTGTGGGTCAAGAACGACAACGCGTCGACTTCTTCGCCACTGACGAGGATGCGCACCTTGACCAGGTTGCTGCCTTCGAAGCCTTCGACTTCGTAGTCCATCGTGCCGTAGCCGCGCGTTAGCGACTTCAGCTGGTCGTGGAAGTCGAAGATGATCTCTGAGAACGGAATGCGGAAGCCGAGCATCACGCGTTCTTTGCCGTAGTAGTCGGTCGACAGGTAGGTGCCGCGGCGTTCCGTGCAGATCTTCATGACCGCGCCGATGAACTCACTCGGCACGACGATGTTCACGCGCGTGATCGGCTCGAGGTATTCCTCGATGAAGTTGCCTTCCGGCAGATCGCTTGGTGAGTGCACCTCGATCATCTCGCCGTTCGTCAGCTTGATCTTGTAGCGCACGCTTGGCGCCGTCTGCACGATGTCCATGTCCTCTTCGCGCTCGAGGCGCTGTTGGATCACTTCCATGTGCAAGAGGCCTAGGAATCCGCAGCGGAATCCAAAGCCCAGCGCGTCCGACGTCTCCGGTTCGAAGGTGAACGAACTGTCGTTGATGCGCACCTTCTCAAGCGACTTGCGAAGGTTGTCGAACTCGCTCGGAACGGTCGGGTAGAAGCCGCAGTAGACCATCGGCTTCGGCTCCTTGAAGCCCGGCAACATCTCACCGCGCAACTTCTCGTCCTTGTGCGTGACGGTGTCGCCAACGTTGACGTCGACGAGCGTCTTGATGTTGGCGACGACGTAGCCCACTTCGCCGGCAGCCAACTCAGGCGTGGCTACCATGTCGGGACGCAGTTGGCCGACCTCGAGCACTTCGTGCTCATTGTCGGTGCCAAGCATGAGGATCTCATCGCCCTTCTTGATCGTGCCCTGCATGACGCGCACGTAGATCACGACACCGCGGTAGTCGTTGTAGACCGCGTCGAACATCAACGCTTGCAGCTTGCCCTTCGGGTCACCGGTCGGTGGCGGGATTAGCTTGATGATCGCTTCGAGCACCTTCTCGCAATTCAGGCCGGTCTTGGCCGACACCGCGATCGCATCTTCGGCCGGTAGGCAGATGGCGTCTTCGATCTGCATTGCGACGTGCTCGGGGCGCGCGTGCGGCAGGTCCATCTTGTTGAGCACCGGGATGACGGCCAGCTTTGCTTGCTCGGCGAGGTGCGCGTTGACGACGGTCTGCGCCTCGACACCTTGGGATGCATCGACCAGCAGCAGGGCACCTTCACACGCTTGCAGCGCCTTGAGTACCTCGTAGTTGAAGTCGACGTGCCCGGGCGTGTCGATGAGGTTGAGTTGATACTTCAGGCCGTCGTCGGCCTTGTAGGTCATCGACACTGCGCGCGCCTTGATCGTGATGCCGCGCTCGCGCTCGATCTCCATGCTGTCGAGCATCTGCTTCTTCATGGCGCGCTTTTCAACCGTGCCAGTCAGTTCGAGCAAGCGGTCGGCAAGCGTCGACTTACCGTGGTCGACGTGGGCGATAATGCTGAAGTTGCGAATGAGGGAGGGTTCGGTCACTTAGGTGCGCTGGGCCTGCGGGCGGGTTCGGCGGTCAGTTTCGGCTAGCAGGGTCGGTGGTGCCAGCGTGAATCGGGGCGCGGTATGATAGGGCGTTGAGAAGTGGGGGCAAGGCGGGTCTGGGCCCGAAGCGATCGAGATCGCTGTATCGCGTGCATCACACAGCTTTCACGCCGTCAGGGAATCGCCGTGACGTCCGCGGTCTGGCATTCCTCCGCTCAGTGATGGTCCGCAAGCTCCTGCCAGGCCTTCTCTTGACCCTGATGACGTCGGCTGTGACGGCGCCGACCCCGGTTCCGGGCCCGCCTGCCCTGGATGAGCCCGACCACTGGCAAGTCCATGGCCCCAACGGGCCAAAGGGCTTCGGAATCACGGCCGAGGCGTGGCGGAGCGACGAATAGTGACCATCTACATTCTCACCCAGGAGGGCGAAATCGACGGCGAGCCGGTTACGAGCATTTCGCTCCTGCGGGATTGCAGCGACGGCCAAAAGCTCAGCATCTGGGCGGTGACAGCGGCATCACGACGACATGGAAGTGGCCGAATGACCATCACGGGTCCATGAGACCCCATTGCTATCAAGCCTACGGTCGGTTTCTGTCGGTACGGTGCCTGGACAAGAAACAACATCTTCGCTCGCTCCCGGTGACACAATTCTTGTCGTGCGAATGCCTTAGCGATCCGCTTGAAACTTTCTCCTAATCGCTGAGACGCGCCGGTGCGTGGTGGCACCTCCCTCCTGACACCATGATGGCAACCAACCCGAACATCGAGAATCTGCTTCGCCATCAGGACTGGGTCCGCGAACTCGCGCGCAGTCTCGTGGCGGATCCTTCGCGCGCTGAGGATGTCGCGCAGCAGACGATGCTCGAGGCGATCACCAGCGCGCCGCGCGACCTCCGAAGACCGAAGGGTTGGCTGGCACAGGTCGCGCGTAACGCGGCGCGGGCATTCGCTCGTTCGGACCGGCGCCGGCAATCGCGTGAGCAAGAGGTCGCGAAGAGTGACGTTGTGCTCGCCGATCCTGCTGATGCGGCCCATCGCGCTGCAGCCCACAAGAGCCTCGTCGAGGCGGTGTTCGAATTGTCGGAGCCGTACCACACCGTGGTGCTGCTGCGCTACTTCGAAGACCTCGAGCCTCAGCAAATCGCGAAGCAACTGGAGCGTTCGGTTTCGACTGTGCGAACCCAACTGCAACGCGGGCTGACGATGATGCGCGACAAACTTGATCGTCAGTTCGGCGATCGAGGTGCGTGGCACGCAGCGGTTCTGCCGTTGTTCGCGCCTAAGCAAGCTGCCGCTGGTGTCTCCATTCTCACAGCAATCGGGAGCCTAGCTATGTGGAAAGTAATGATGCCTGTTGTCGCGGTGCTCGCGGCGTTGTTGGTCGGACTGGAAACGATCTGGGCGGAGTCGACAGCGATTCCGGATCAGGGCGGATCGGGCGCTCCGGTGGTTGCCACAGTCAGCGATGCGACGGGCATGCAACCTGTTCCGGTTGGTCGTGACGAGTTGCCGACGAAGCCAGTCACGCTACCCGCGCCCGAAGTTGCCACGAACCGTTTCCATGCGCGAGTCGTCTCGTTGGATGGAACACCACTGGCCGGCTGGAAGATCGGATACGGCTCTTCCCGAACGCCGCGCCTGATTGGCAAGACCATGTTCATCGGCAAGAGGCTTATGCAAATCGACGAGCCGCCCCTTCGCGACGCGATGAAGTCGCGCCAAAGTCTTGAGGCTTTCGCAAGACGCTTCAGGGGTCAAGAAGATGCTGTGGTCGCGT
>JBNMNW010000357.1:0-5282 GCA_051278165.1 Planctomycetota bacterium
GATCTCCCCAGGCTTGGTAGCCGGCAAGAATCTCGCCAAAGTCCTCGGGGGTCATGGTGCTGTAATCGGCGGTGATGTCGCTACGCAGGATCAGTAGGAACTTGGGCATGGTCTGGTTTGGGTTTCGCCGGCCCACAAGGGGGTGATGCCGGCTGGGTTCGCAGCAAGGACGATCGAAGTGGGCGGGCATCGACAACGCAGTTGAAAAAACTCGCTGCGACCCGTGGCACGGCCGCTACAGTCCGGTCAGGACAGGAGTTGCCCGCTCACGCCATGGTCGAACCCACGAAGCCCCATCCCCGTTCGTCATCCCAGAGTCATTCCGCGAACCCTTCGGGTAAGCGTGGCTGGCGTGTTGCAGGCCTCGGCCTTGCGGCATTGGCGGCGTTCCAATTGTTCAGTTGCAAGTCGCCGTCGACCTGGGAACCGTATGAGCGGCCGGATAGCCGCCTTGGCAATCCAATCACTGTCGCTGCCAAGGTCATGAATGCTGCTGGTGGCTATGTCTCCGACGGCACGTGCGCCGATTGCCACACCGGTTGCGGCGATCCGCACTCGGCGCGGAAAGCTTCCTGTGTGGATTGTCACGGCGGCGACGCAAGCAAGACGGACATGGTTGGCGCACACGCTGTCCCGACCTTCCCGAAGGCGTGGGAAAACTCCGGCAACCCCGAGCGTCCGTACATGCTGACGCTCCAAGAGAGCCAGGCGTGGGTGCAGTTCGTCAACCCGGGTGACTTGCGCGTCGCAAACAAGACGTGTGGCCCGTGCCACGCCGACGAGACGCTGCAAGTGATGAAGTCGTTGATGGCGACGTCGCAGCACTTCTGGGGCACGGTGACGTATGCCAACGGCATCGTCAGTACCAAGCGCTCGATCTTCGGTGAGAGCTACGGTCCCGACGGTAAGCCGCAGGTCGTCAACCACATCGTCAGCAAAGATGGTGGTGTCTACAAGCACGGCGAGGAAGGTCGTGCGCCGACCCCGGAAGAGATGGAGAAGAACAGTTGGTCGGAGGTCGCCTTGCCGTTGCCTCACTGGGAAGTGACCCAGCCGAGCAACATCTTTCGCATCTTCGAGAAGGGTAGTCGTCTCGGCACCGCCGCGATCGGCCTCAACGGACTCAACAGCCCGGTGCCTGGCTTGCCCGACAAGTTTGAAGACCCAGGTCGCCCGAACAACCGTTCGTCCGATCGTGGTCTCGGAACGCTCAATCGCGTCGACCTGCCGACGTTGAACGTGCACAAGACGCGCCTCAACGATCCGCACCTCGCGATGATGGGCACCAACGACCAGCCCGGCGACTTCCGCAGCAGTGGTTGCACCGCGTGCCACATGGTCTACGCCAACGACCGCGATCCGGTGCACTCCGGCCCGTGGGCGCAGTTTGGCAACCTCGGTTACGGCAACTCCGGCATGAAGGAGTTGGGCTCGCCGTTGTCCCGTGCGATACCGAGCCTCAATGTTGTTCGTGGCTTCCTTGGCAAGCCGGAAGGCGAGGCTCCGATGGCGCAGGTCATGGCCGCGAAAGACTCCTTGATGAAGGACAAGGCGGCTGCGAGGCGCAAAGCGGATCGTGAGCGGCGCGAGGCAGATGAAAAACAAGAGGCGGGCGGGTCGACGCAAGCGCGTGACGCGAGCTACCAGAGGATCCGACTGGCCTTGGAGGCGGTCGAGAAGGAGCTCGACGAGCTTCTTCGCGGCGTAGTAGCTGTCGAGCAAGCTGTCTTGGTCAAGGATTACGAGGCGGCCCAAGCGGCGCTTGACGCGCTGTACTTACCTGACCCAACCATCCCGCAGAATGAGCAAGGTCACCCGATCGTGCACAAGTTCACGCGGTCGATCCCGTCGAGCAACTGCATGGTCTGCCACATGCACCAGCCGAACTCTTTCTTGAACACCTACTACGGGTTCCAGATGTGGTCGTACGAGACCGACGGCGACAAGATGTTCCCGGCGGCGCAAGACGACAAGACGGCCGCCGAGCAATACGCCATTCTTGATCGCAATCCCGAAGGGGCGGCGCAGCGCGGCAAGTGGGGCGATCGCGAGTTCCTCAACGGCACCGCCGAGAAGATCAACGAAGGACTCGAGCACACGCAGTTCGCCGACTACCACGGTCACGGTTGGATCTTCCGCGGGGTCTTCAAGACCGACCGCAAGGGCAACCTGCTCGATAAGGACGGCGAGATCGTCGACTACGACAACCCTAAGAAGTTCGAAGGCGTGATTCCGAAGCTCGGCTCTGCGCCGACCGCCGACGACATCTGTCCGCCGAATGCACCGAACGCTGGCTGCTTCGCGCCGAAGCCCGGTCAGCCAGTGCACCTCAAGGACGTGCACGCCGAGCGTGGCATGCACTGTGTCGACTGCCACTTTGCGCAGGATGTGCACGGTGACACGCACCTCTACTCAGAGTACCAGGCGTCGCTGCAGATTCAGTGTCAGGACTGCCACGGCACGACCACGGATATCGCGACGATGCGCTTCTCCGGTCCGGCTGCGAAGCTGGACGAAACCGGCCAGAAGCAGGACCTGAGCACGCGTCTAAAGGACGGTTCGATCGTCGATACGCCGTGGGGCGAGAAGCGCTTCGAACGCGAGCGCGATGAGAATGGCCGCGTCCAGCTCTACCAACGATCGATGCTGCACCCGGGCCTCAAGTGGAAGGTTAGCCAGGTCAAATACAGCGTCGAGAAGGCGGCGGACAACGAGGACTACAACGAGAAGGCGGCCTACGCCAAGTTGCAGCTGATGCCCGATGGCTCGTGCGCGCACACGGCTGAGAAGATGGATTGCGCGTCGTGTCATACGTCGTGGATGACGTCGTGCTTCGGTTGCCACTTGCCGCAAGAGGCGAACTGGCGCACCGACATGCACCACTTCGAGGAGAAGAGCTTGCGCAACTGGGCGAGCTACAACCCGCAAGTTGCGCGTGACGATGTCTTCATGCTCGGTGTCTCGCCTGATGTGAAGGACAACAAGATCGCCGTGGTGCGTTCGTCCTCAGCAGTCATGGTGTCGTCGACGGACTCGACCCGCGCCATCGCCTACAAGCAGCAGCTGACGGTTGCCGCCAACGGCATGAGTGGCCAGTGCTTCAATACGCACTTTGCTCACACGGTGCGCAAGACCGAGACGCGTAAGTGCTCGGACTGCCATCTCAGCGATAAGAATGACAACAACGCGTGGCTCGCGCAGACCTATCTGCAGGGCACGAACTACGTCAACTTCTTCGGCATGTATGCCTATGTCGGCGCCGGCAACGGCGGACTCGAAGCGGTCAAGGTCACCGAGTGGCCCGAGCCGCAAGCGGTGATCGGTTCCAACCTGCACCGCATGGCGTTCCCGGCGGAATACCGCGCCCACGTGGCTGCCGATCGCCAGCTCAAGGAGTCGCACCATCACGGCGGCAACGTGCTCAGCATCGAACAGCGCGGCGAATACGTCTACACGGCGAACGGCAAGGGTGGCTTCCGCGTCTATGACGTCGCCAACATTGCCAACAAGAACTTTAGCGAGCGCATCGTGACGGCGCCGGTTTCGCCGCTCGGTCAGGACACCCATGTGGCGACCAAATACGCGACCGCGGTGGCGCTGCCGACCAACATGTCGATCAGCATGGATCGTCCTTGGATCGCTGACAACAAGGAGCAGAACTACCCCTACAAGGGCAAGGACCAGAACCTGCATGAGTCCTACCGCTACGCCTACATCAGCGACCGCGAAGAGGGTTTGATCCTCATCGACATCGATTGCCTGACGGATGGCAACCCGGACAACAACTTCACGGAGCGAGCGGTGACGTTCAACCCGGGTAACCAGTTGCGCGGTGCGGAGCACGTGGCGATTGCTGGCACGACGGTTTACGTCTGCTGCAATGCAGGCTTGGTGGCGATCGATGTCAGCGACCCGCTGGCACCGAAGATCCTTGCGACCGTTCCGATGCAGAAGCCGACGTCGGTTGCGGTGCAGTTCCGCTACGCGTTCGTGACCGATAACGAAGGCCTCAAGGTCGTCGACGTAACAGTGCCGGCAGAGATGAAGCAGGTCGGAGCGCAAGTCGCGATGGCCGATGCTCGCAACGTCTTCGTCGCCCGTCACTACGCCTACGTTGCTGCTGGCCGCGAGGGTGTCGCCATCGTTGATGTCACGACGCCGACCAGCGCTCGCTTGGTGACCAACTTCGACGCCGATGGCCGCTTCAAGGATACCAACCAGGTCAAGATTGGCATGGTCAACGACAGTGTCTACGGCCTCGTTGCCGACGGCACGACTGGCTTCCACGTCATGCAGTTGGTGACTCCGGAGGACGGTGGTCGCAGCGCCTACGGCTTCTCGCCGGTGCCGCGTCCGAAGTGGATCTCCACCCGGTCGGCGCCAGGTGCTCGCGCGATCGCCAAGGGCTTGGACCGCGACCGTGCCGTCGACGAATCGGGCAACCAGGTGTCGGTCTTCGGCCGCATTGGTGGTCGTCCGTTCACGTTGGCGGAGCAGCGCTCCTTCTACATGCGGGACGGCAAGGTCTTTACCGTCTCCGATGAGGTGCCGTCCGGTTGGCAGGCGCCTTCGCTTGATTCCCTGAAGAAGTGATTTGCTGAGGGGTGGCGCGCGACCGCACGTCACCTGTCTCTCACTCTGACTTTGAACCGACTGATTGATTGCTCGCGACTATGAATGGTGACAGTCCCGAAACTCCCCTCGATGTTCTAGTAGTTGGCGGCGGTCCTACGGGTACCGCTGCGACCTGGCGCGCCCACGAACTTGGCTTGTCGGTACGGGTCATTGACCGTGACGGCATTCTCAGCATCGTCAAGCAATGGGGCGAGCACCAGCCGGATCCAAAGGACGTCGACGCCGACTACGGCGATCTCGTCGACCTGATCTGGCCGAAGGGTGATGCGCTCGTGTCGCAGTTGCCGTTCGAAGACCAGACGCCGGCCGACCAGCTGTATTCGCGGTGGATGAAGGTCTACGACGACAACGGCATCTCCTACCAAGAGAACATGGAACTCGGCGGTTGTGAGCACTTGCCGAACGGCGTGCTCGCTGCCGAGGTGATGGAGCTCAACACCCAGGCGAAGACGAAGATCTATTGCCGCAACCTGGTGTTGGCGATGGGCAGTGGCCAGCCGGCCAAGGTTCGCTTGATGGGCGACGGCCTCGGTATTCGCTACAAGCTCGGCAACTCCGAAGACTTCGTTGGCGGGCCCGCGTGTGTTGTCGGTGGTGGCATGTCAGCGGCGGAAGCCGTGGTTGCCATCGCGATGGCCAAGGCCAAG
>JBNMNW010000358.1:0-5280 GCA_051278165.1 Planctomycetota bacterium
GTGGAAGCTCGATGACGGAGTGCCGCTAGGTGGCGAAGAGATCGTGGTTGCCCGCGCGGCGAGCGAGCCTGAAGCAAGCACTGGTTTGGCAAGCACCGGTTTGGCAAGCACCGGTTTGGCAAGCACCGGTTTGGCAAGCACTGGTTTGGCAAGCACTGGGCTGGCAAGCATGGTGGCTGAGCTGCTCGCCAACCCCGAGTCGTTTGACAAGCTGATCGACGACGACTGGGATCGCATCAGCGCGCGACCCTACGTTTATCCGCAGGGCACCGGGCTGTCGTGGCATGTTGACGATCACGACCTGTATGCCGGCGCGTTCATCTACTACGCGCACCCGCATTGGAATGCGCATTGGGGCGGTGAGCTATTAGTTGCCGAGCGCGATCATGAAGCCGAAGCGGAGCAAGGCGAGATGCCGATCATGGGCCACCGGTTTGAAACGGAGTCCTACTCAGAGCGTCTGCTCGAAATTGGCTGCGGCAACTTCGTGAGTCCCAAGCCGAACCGGCTCGTGATGTTGTCCGGCGCGCCACACATGGTGGCCCGGATCAACTCGGCAGCGGGTGCGGCGGTGCGCGCGAGCATCTCGGGCTTCTTCTTGCGACCTGCGGATCAGGTTGCAGCTAGCGACGCCGCGGATTAAGCCAGCGCCAGCGCCGCCACGAAAGGAGTCTGCGCCGCGACGCATCAGAACTGAGAACGGGCGCGGCCTATTTGCCGCAGCACTTCTTCAGCTTCTTACCGGAACCGCACGGGCACGGATCGTTGCGCCCCGTCTTGCTCGCACGGTGCACGAACGGCTTGCCTTTATCGGCGGTCGCCGAGCCCTGGGCGTGGGCATTGCCACTGGCGACAACGGCCAAAAACGGTTCCGCTGAGGACTCGACAGCCTGCTTCAGTTCGTAGTGATGCGACAGGATGCCAGTCTCCTGCAGGTGGTCGAAGTAGGCTCGCAGGACATCGGGCACGGCCGTCGCTAGCGGATCCTTCTTGCCGAAGTGGCGCGGCAGCATCTGGCAGATGATGGTCTGCAGTTCGTCGCCATGCAGTTGCCTCGGCGCCTTGCCGAGGTCCTCATACGCCACCTTCAAGAAGCGTTGGATGATCTCGCGGATATCGTCGGTGGGCGCGGAATCGATGCGCATCGCGTGACCCGAATCCAGGAACGCGGCGGCATCGAGCAGGACACGGGACTCACTCATCCTGGCCCGTTTGCAGTTTCTGGATCGCTTCGGCCAAGTCGGTGTCATCCGGATTGCTTGCCAGCAACGCTTTCAGCCGCGGCATGAACTGTGGATCGCACAGTATTCCGGCGGCTTCGATCGCGAGCCTGCCGACACATTCGTTTTCGAGTTCCTTTCGAACCGCTTCCGTGGCCCGGGGGTCGTTGCGGCTCGCGAGTCCAATGATCGCCTCACAGCGGGTGTCTTCGTCGTCGTCCTGGAGTCGCGCAGCCAGCGCGTCGCGGATGGCCGGGGAGTCGGTGTCGCACAATGTGCCGAGCCCGAAGGTCGCCCAGTCGCGCACTTCGTGGTCGTCATCCTTGGACAACTCCACCAGGGTGGCGCGCGATTGCGCATCCTTACGGTTGCCTAGGCAGTAGGCCACGGAGTAGCGAATGTCCTCGTGGCTGTGGTCCGCCATGGTGCAGACCCTGGCAACTGAGCCGACGCCCAGGTGGCCCATGGCCATCAAGGCCGCTGATGCCACTGGGATCGCCTCGTCGTCGAGCATCGCCGTCAGGATCGGCTCGCTGCGCTGCCCAAACGGATGCTCTTCGTCCCATCCTAGTTGCGACAGAACATCGGCTGCCAAAGCCCGTAGCAGCGGCTCTTGGTCGTTGCTCCACGCGGCGGCTTGATCAAATGCTGGTTCGCCACCGCGTCGATGCAGTTCTTTAACGGCGTCCCAGCGCGTCTCATCGTCGCCGGTTGGGTCCGCTAGTGCCAATTGCGACGTGTGCGCGAGCAGCGCGGGTGTATCGAGCTTGGTTGGGTCGGTCATTTCTCGCTGCGGTGGCCATCGGCCAGTTTGTGGGCATGATGTTACGCCCTTGACCAGTGGCGTTGTTGCCCTGGTCTAGATTCTTGTCGTGCCTGTTACTTCCAATCCCACTTCGCTGCCAGTGCCAAAGGCCCCAGTTCTGATCGATCCATCGCACGTGTTTCCGGTTGGTGGAGGCCGGCGGGCCTTTCAGTTGCTCGATGTGCGTGCGCCAGTCGAGGTGCAGCGGTGTGGCATTCCGGGGTCGGTGGCACTGCCGATCCTCAACGATGAAGAACGGGCTGCGGTCGGTATTTGCTATCGCGAGCAGGGGCAGCCAGCGGCGATTGCACTTGGTATCGAGCTGACGGCCCCGCATCGCGAGGCCCGCATCGCCGCCTGGCGTGACGCGGTTGCGTCGAGCGATCGCCCGACGGCGTTCGCGTGCTGGCGCGGCGGTCAACGCAGCGGCATTGCCAGCCAGTGGTTGGGCGACGCCAAGGTGTCACGCGTGCAGGGCGGCACCAAGGCGTTGCGCCGCTACTTGATGGCCGGCTTGGAGTCGCAGTTCGCAAGCACGCGGGTGCTCGTGATCTCAGGCTTGACGGGCTGTGGCAAGACCGACTTGCTGCACGAGTTGCTCAAGGTTGCGCCGCCGGATGTGTTGGCGCTCGACCTCGAAGGTCTGGCAAATCATCGCGGCAGTGCTTTTGGCGCGATGCCGGCTGGGCAGCCGTCGCAGCAGACCTTTGAGAACGAATTGGCGGCGACGGTGCATCTTGCTGCGCCACGCGTGACGTTGATCGAAGACGAAGCGCGTTACGTCGGCCGACTTGAACTGCCCGAATACGTCTACACCACGGCCAAGCTGGCGCCGGTCGTCATGTTGGAGGCGCCGCATACCGAACGAGTCGCGCGCATTGCCCGCGAGTATGTGTTTGAGCCGAGCAAGTTGTCGTCGCGCTCAGAAATACGCGCTGGCTTGGAGGTCAACCTCCACAAGCTTGCCAAGCGTCTCGGTGGCGTGCGCATGACGGAGTGCTTGGCAGCCCTGACGTTCGCTGATCATGAAGAGCGATGGTTCTCGGTCGAGGCGCACAAGCCGTGGATCGACATCCTGCTACTTCACTACTACGACAAGTTCTATGAGAGCGCGATGACTCGCATGGCGCGGCCCGTGGCGTTCCGTGGATCGGCCGACGAAGTGCTCGCCTGGTTCGCGGCTAAGGGCTACTAGCCAGGCCGTAAGGCGGGCGCATTGGTGCGGCTCGGTTCTTACTGAGGCAGCAAGCCAGTCCAGCTAGAGGACAGTATCTGCTCATATTCCTCATCGCCATCTTCGTCCACGCGGATGTCCAGCGAGAAGCAGACACCGGGAACGATGCAGTTGGGTTCGATCTCGAGACGACTTCCGTTGGCACCGGACACGATCAGGGTGCCTTCCGTTGGATCGCTCAGGAATGGACTGCCGACTAGAAACGTCGGGGTCGCGAATCGCACCGTGCCTTCGAGTTCGATTGAGTGAACGGCGCCCTCAAATTGGAAGCGTACGAACTCGTCCGTCTCATACCGAATCAGTCGCGTGTTTGGCTGCACTTCAAGTGCGTCGACGAGTTCGGCGTTGAACAGGAACAGATCAAAGATCTCGACGATCAATCGGTTCTCGACGTGGAACGGCAGGGTCGTGCTGAACACTTGCTCGGTGGCGCCAACTATCACGGTCAAGCCAATGAAGTTGAGGTCGGCATCAAGCACGTAGGTGCCGTCACCAGGTAGCAGTCCTTGAAGTTCGACGTTGTCGATCGTCATGACACCGTTGAGCAACATGCCTTGGTCGCCGTAGTTGTCGAAGCTGATCGTGAATAGGTCACCGGAAGTGTAGGTGCCTTGTGCATCGAGGTCGTCCCACGAGAAGGTCGCGATACCGCCTTGGGGGCCATCGACGTTCGTCGATCGACGAGCTGCAGTTGCGCTTGGCAGCGCCGGCTCACCGGGTTCCGAGCCGGTCGGGTTTGGCATCGAAGTTTGCAGGAAATGCGCGCCAATGTAGCTGAGCCGCATCAAGTCGAAGCTGCCGCGCACGCCTGCTCGCGCCGCTGCTAGCGCGTTGTCGGGGGTGATGACGACGTCGGCCGAGATGAAGACTGTTGGCGTGACTGCGGCGGAACTGTTGCTGCCGCTGCAGCTGGTGGCCAACAAACTGGCGATGGTGATGAGGATTGTGCGCATGGTTTGAGGCGCGGATCCTGCCACAGATTGACCAGCCTGTGGGCCGTGAACACCATCTTCACGGAGTCCTCATGATCCGTTCATTTTCGAACGCGCACCGAAACTTGCACTCGTTGTTCGAAGGGTCACCGGGTCTTCATCGAGTCTGAATATGGCGCCGTAGTTTCTTTGACACCTCAGCCGCAGCACTGGTTGGGATTTCCAACGAGACAACGAACCAATCATGCATCCCTATCACTTTATCCTCTCCGGCGCAGCAGTCTTGGCACTGGCCACCGTTGCGAAAGCTCAGACGGTTATCTCGAGCGACTTCGCGACGTCGACCACGCTGACGCTGGCCAACAGTCCCTACCAACTACAGGGAGACGTTTACGTTCTGCCTGGTGCCACGTTGACGATTGAGGCAGGCGTGCGCTTCGAGAGCACCGCCAACAGCACGCTGGCAGTGACCCGCGGCGCGCAAATCATCGCGAACGGCACCAAGGACGCACCGATCGTGTTCACGTCGGTCAACGACACCGGCGTCTACCGCCAGCTCGCCAACAACGAGTGGGGCAACCTGACGATCATGGGCGCCGGCTACATCTCGGAAGACGAGATCCCGAGCAACGCGGCCGTGCCTGCTGCGACCAACTTCGCGGACATGGAAGGCCTGACGCCGGCCAACCCAGCCAACAACGACTACGGTGGCGGCAACGACAACGACGACAGCGGTAGCCTCAGCTACTGCGCGTTCCGTTACGGCGGCGTCGCCTCGATCCCGGGCAAAGAACTCAACGGCCTGTCGCTCGGCGGTGTCGGTCGCAACACCGACATCCACCACATCGAGATCCTCAACAACATCGATGACGGCATCGAGATCTGGGGTGGCACGGTCAACCTCAAGTATGTATCGATCTGGAACGTCGGCGACGACAGCCTCGACATCGACCAAGGTTGGCGCGGCAAGGCCCAGTTTGGCCTGATTGTGCAGGGCCTCAGCAACAACGGCGCGCAAGGCTCTGGCTTTGGCGACAACGCCATGGAAATCGATGGTGCCGAGCGCTGCGACTGGCAGCCGGTGACCAC
>JBNMNW010000359.1:0-5278 GCA_051278165.1 Planctomycetota bacterium
GCGGCCATCGGGAAGATGTCGACGATGTCGCCGCGCACGCTGCATTCGCCCGGCGCCAGTACGAGCGGCACGCTGCGCAACCCTGCGCCTTGTGCGCGTTGCAATACCTGGCTGCGATCCAAGGTTTGCCCGACGTGCAACTCCAGCCTTGCGCGACGCAGGCCGCGCGGTGTCGCGATATATTGTGTCATCGCTTCGACGCCCGCGATCAGTGGCGCACCATCGCCGGTGAATTGTTGGAGGGCACGCTGTCGAGAGCTGCGTGTTGATACGTCGATTTCGCCGTCGTCTCCTTCTTCTTCGCGAATCAGGACGTGGCTCTGAGTGCCGAAGGCCAGCAGGTCCGTTTGCAGCAGCAGGCTGTCGACGTCATCCGCCGTAAGGATCAGTAAGCTGCCCTTGTGCGCACGCGTCAGCGTGGCCAGCAGTAGCGCGGCAGACGCACCCCAGAGCCCGCCGGCTTTGCACCGAGCACCGCGCTGCACACTCGCAACCACGTTGCGTGTGACGAGCAGTTGGCCGAAGGCGGCGAGCAGGGCTTCTTGTGGGGTTGGTCGCAAACTTAGGGGCCGGAACGTTGGCGGAACACGCTAACGAACGTGGTCGCGGCGGGCACTTGCTGATCCGGGATCACGCAAGTCTCGAGTCAGTTTGGCAAACTGGGCTTTCGTGGCGGGATTTTCGTGTGACGAGGAGTATCGAGTGTTTGTTGATGTTGCGACGATGACCGCGAGCCAATGCCGCTATGGGCACCTGACACGCAGCCGCCTAAGTAGCGGCTGCTTGGGTCCGAAGGCTAGACCTTGGCGAAGCCGGCAAAGTCGTCGGCGCCGTGACCAGCATCGATGCCGCGCTGCAGCGCCGCAATGACCGCGGGCAGGACGAATAGGTGTTCGTCGCCAGCAGCCTCTGCCATCAGTCGCGCGTCCTTGTGCGCCATCGTCATCTCAAAGCTCGCCTTGCCGTTGCCGGCGCCGGCGATGCGCTTCTCGACCATGTGCAGGCCCGCCCCTGGCTTGAACTCTGAGAACACCTTCATCATCGTTTCGGCATCGACGTCGTTGTTCTTGCCCATTGCGATCACGTCGGCAATCGCGCCGGTGATTGCGAAGTATACCGAGTTGCCAGCAAGCTTCAGAACGGCCGCGAGGTCGGGGCGATCGCCAACGTGCCACACCTTCCCAGTCATTGTTTCGAGTGCGGTGGTTAGGTCGTCAGCGTCTTGCTTTGGCCCGGACATCATCATCATGCCGCTGCCATCTCTGGCGTGCATCGGTGCCATGAACACGGGCGTCGACACATAGCGAACGTTCTCGCCGCGCAGTGCATCGAAACGCGCGCGCACCTTGTCCGGGCGGTTGGTGGTGTGGTCGATGATTGGCGTGCCGTCAGCAAGTCCCGGCCGCAGTTGTTCGATCACCGAGTCGACGGCGCTGTCTTCCGACAGGATCAGGTGCACTCGTTCGGCACCCCGCACGCAGTCGGCCGGATCGTCGGCGGCAATTGCGCCGCGCTCGACTAGCGGCGCGAGCTTCTCGCGGGTGCGGTTCCAGATACGAACGGTCTCTCCCTTGTTGAGGAGATTCTCGACCATGCCGGCGCCGAGCAAGCCGGTGCCCAAGACTGCGATAGTTGCCATATGGCGGGCATCGTGGGACGCGCGGCCGGGCGTTGCAATGTCTTGTCGGTAGCTGCTTACACGGTGTTTACCCCGCTGTGCTGCCGACGCGGCTAAAAGTCAGGGTCAAGGAACCATGAGCAACACGAACGCACCGACTTCTAGCCCGGCACCGGCAGGCAAGACCTTCGCGCAGATTGTCGCAGTCGTGCTGGCGATCTCGGTGGTCTGCTACCTGGTATGGGATACCCAGGCGACCGCTGACAAGCAGCTGCAACTGCAGCAGCAGCAGCAGCAGTCAGGCGCTGTGGCTCCCGCGGGCGCGCCCCAAGCCTCGCCGCTCAACAATATCCCCGTCACCCTTAATCAGGTGCTGCTGCCATCGTCGAAGCGGGGCGTTATTAACGACTCCGGCACGTTCTTTACGGATGGTCCGGCCGCGACTCCGAGTGCTTCCGAGTCGGGCATGCTGTTTTCGTCCAAGTTCTTAGTGATGCCGTCTTCGCAGTCAAAGCCACCGCTGGGCCCGGCCGACGACGTACTAGTGACTCCGAAATCGAACCCAAAGCAGATGCCAAAGCCTGCCCCGGCGACCGTGCCAACTCAAACCGTTGGCGGCAACAAGGACTGATCGATGCCGGCCGGGTTGCAGCACACAGTCACCTCGTTCGCGGTCTTGCTGGTCGTGTTCTTGCCGCTTGAACGGTTGTTCTCAGCGCGCAAGCAAGGCGTGCTGCGCCTCGGGTTCTGGGCGGATCTGTGCTACTTCTTCGGCCAGTATCTGCTGTGGAACGCGCCGGTTGTCGCCGCGATCCTGTGGGCATACTCGCAATTCAATCTGACGGCGATGGCCCCGATGAGAGCCGAGTTTGCGAGCTGGTCATGGGGGCTTCAGTTTGCTGTCGCGATGCTGATCAGCGACTGCGCGATCTACTGGGCGCATCGCTGGCAGCATAACAACGCGTTCTTGTGGCGCTTCCACCGCGTGCATCACACCGCCGAGCGCATGGACTGGCTTGCAGCGCATCGCGAACATCCGCTCGACAACATCTACACCCGCACTGTCGAAAACGTACCGCTGCTACTGCTCGGCTTTCCGATGGTCACGATTGCCGGCTTCGCGGTGTTTCGCGGCATGTGGGCGATCTTCATTCACTCGAACACAACCTTGTCGCCCGGTCCGTTGCGCTACCTGCTCGGTGCGCCGCGCTTGCACCACTGGCACCACGCGATCGAGACCAAGGGCCAGGTCAACTTTGCCAACCTCAGTCCGTTGATGGATCTGATGTTTGGCACCTACTACGACCCTCGTCGCATGCCCGAACGCGTCGGCATCGAAGAGCCGTTCCCTCGTAATTACGTCGCGGCGCTGATCGAACCGATGGTGCCGAAGCGCTGGCAGTTCTGGCGGTCGTAGCGCGATGCGCGAACATCTAGGCTTTTCGAAACCGGCAGCAGCCGGGTTGCCTTCCGCCGCGAGAACGTCTACAGCTGCCCTCGTTCCCAGCGGGGAAGTCCGGTGCAACACCGGCGCTGTCTCGCAGCTGTAACCGAGTACGAACGCGATCATGAACCACTGAGCTCTCTTGTTGAGGGCTCGGGAAGGGGTCGTTAGTAGGTTGATCCGGAAGCCAGAAGATCCGCGCGGAACCAGCACTGAGATGGTGCTGTCCAACTGACTTCGATAAGGCGCGAACGACGCCTCTACGAACATGAACGCGATCAGCAGTTTCGTGGCCACCGCCCTTTTGGGTTTGGCCGTATCTAGTCCCCTTGTTGCCCAGAGCTTCTTTGCTACGCAAGTGCTCGGTAGCAACACCAACGGTGGCGCGGGCGGAGGAGTGTTCCAGCCGACCAATGCGCTTGGAGCTCCTCAGGGCAGCTCGGCCGTGCACTCGCTCGGTCTCGCCGGCGATCTGACTCTCGGCTTTGCCGTGCCGATTACGAACGGTCCTGGCGTGGACTTCCTCGTCGGTGAGAACCCGTTCCGGCTCTCTTCTGTCTGGTGGCAGAGTTTCGCTGAGATGATGTTTGTTGAGGTCAGCAGTGATGGCGTCAACTTCGTTCGTTTCCCCAGCCGTTACTACGGCCCGCCGACTCAGCCTGGCGCTTTTGGAACGGTGCCGGTGGGTGTCTACAGCGGCCTAGCTGGTCAAACGCCGGTGCTCTCGACGGATCCGTCCGTGGATGCACGCGATGTTGCTTCGGCTGGCGGCGATGCCTTTGATCTCCAAGATTTGAGCACCGACCCGCTGGTTCTTAGTGGCTTGGTCGACATTGCGGCGATCACTGCCGTACGCCTTGTGGATGTCGTCAGCGGCACCTCGCTTGATAGCTCTGGTGTGGCAATCTTCGATCCAGGCAGCGGCAGCGCCGATGTGGATCACGTCACGGTGATCCACCAGCAAGGCCAAGTAGCTGTTGGTTGCCCCAACATCGAGTTGTCGGTGCAGATTGACGGCTCCATGTTGCTGCGTATCGAAGACCCCGACGGCTTCGGCGATCTTGATCCGGCAACGTTCAACGCGGCATTGTTCGGCATCCCGGTGGATGCGGGCAACATGCTCAGCGGCTTCTTCGTGCAGTCAATCGATGCGACCGGTTTCACATTGGTGCAGCCGTTCCCGTTGCCGCCCGAGCTGTTGTTTACGTTGTCCTTCTCGGTCAAAGACATGCAGGGCAATCGCTCCGGCCAGTCACGTTCGCGCCCGGGAAACTGAACGCTGCGTCATTCGAGCAACTAGTCCAGCTCGCTTCATCGGGCGGTTCGCGCGGCGCGAGCACGCTCCGATGAGGCCTCATCCGAAGCTGCGCAGTCGCCAAGCATCTGCTTTGTCTACCGGCGCAAGTCTTCGAGCAGCCTGCCCGCCGCATCCTTCTCACCGGCACGTTTGGTGCGCCCCGTGCCGTTAGCCTCACGGCCATCGAGCAGGTGCGCGCGCACGACGAACTCCTGCTCGTGTTGCAGACCGATCGTCTCGACCAGGTCATAGCGTGGTTGGCCGAGCTGGTTGTGTTGGCAGTAGTGCAGCAACCCGGTCTTGGCGTCCTTCTCGGTATCGAAGTCTTCGTCCGCTGCGTCGGCCTTCGGCAGGATATGGCGTCGCACGAACGCGCGGGCTGGCGTCACGCCGCCGTCGATCAGGATGGCTCCCAATACCGACTCGATCAGGTCGCACAGAATGCGCGCGCTGCAACGTTCGGTGACCTGCAAGCCCTTGCCCGATTCTAGGTAGAGCTGCAGATTGAGTCGGCGGGCGACCGCTGCTAGCGGTTGGCGGCTGACGATGCGCGCGCGAGCCTCGGTTAGCTGGCCTTCGGCGATTTCCGAGTCGCGGCGGAAGAGCGCGTCGGCCGCGGCGAAGTTCAGGAACGCGTCGCCCAGGAACTCGAGCCGCTCGTAGCTCTTCTTGCCAGCGTTGCCCATCGACGAGTGCGTCAATGCGCGGTCGAGCAAGCCCAGATCCTTAAACTCGTAGCCGAGTCGTTCGGACAGTTCGCGCAACGTCTTGTTGCGCGCCTGTGCAATCGCAGGATTCTCACGGGCCTTCACGTGGTCAGCGTAGCGAACTAGTGGTGTGATGCAGAGATCTGCGGCCTTATCCGCGGCCGGCGGCGACGCTCGCGGCGTTGGGCCGTCCTCGGCCTATCTACGAATAG
>JBNMNW010000360.1:0-5253 GCA_051278165.1 Planctomycetota bacterium
CCTACACGCAGGCCTTGGCGTTGGCTTGCCCTCTGCACCAGCTTGTCGCGCCACACCGGGATTTTCCCTAGGCAACACACCCAAGCCCACCCCCACTCCGTCCATCGCGACCCAATGACAATTTGTGTGCGAGCGCCTAAGTGGATTCATCCGATAGGTGCTTGAAGGAGAAACTTGAGGATGACCCAACGACCCCGCCGCCTGCCCTTGTCATCGAAGATGATGCTGCTGACTGGCGTGCCGCTGGCAGCTGCGATCGCCATTGGCGCCATCGGCGTGGTCGGCACTGGCACCATGCATGCGCATATTGTTGACGTTGCGCAGCGCCAACTGCCGGCAACGTCGCACATAAGCATGATCAACACATGCCATGACCGAATCATGGGCTGCGCGTATCGATCGCTAGTCGTCGCGGCGCATGGCACAGCCGAAGCGGCCCAGAGCATTGCTGCGGAAGCTCTCGAGTTGCAAAGCAACCTCCGCGAGCACCTCAACGCACTGAGCGCTTTGCAGTTGAGTGTCCAGACTCGCACGGCCCTGGATCAGGCCAGGCCTAGCCTTGAGGACTACGCGGACGTCGGCCTTCGCATGATGAATGCGTCGGCCGCAGAAGGCACCACTTCTGGACGTGACCTGATCACGACCTTCCTAGCGGTCTATGACGAAGTGGATGCTGCCACCGCCAAGCTCAAAGCACTCGTAGACGACGAAGCCCAAACGTCTACCAAGCGGGCGGTTGACTCGGCTGGCAGACCGCAGCTCCAGCTCTTCGCGTTGACGTTGATTGGCATCGCTCTGGCCGCGTTCGTTTGCCTCATGACCGCACGACGCTTGGTGCGCCGAGTAACCAGCCTCACCAAGACGCTGCAACGGATCGCGAATGGTGACCTGACCGTGAAAGCGGACATCCCGGGCAACGACGAGATCACCGACCTTGCGGACTCCATCACGCAGATGTCGATGAGCCTCGGCGAAACCATTGCTCGGGTTCAGGCCAACACCAACGATGGCCTACGCAATGCCAGCAAAGTCGCGGATGCCAGCCGCACCATGGCTGAGCGGGCCACAAACCAAGCGTGCAGCACCGAAGAAGCGACCGCCGCCATGAAGGAGATTGCTATCGCCATGGACAACAACAGCACGCTGCTCGACCGCGCCAATGAGCTGGCCCGTCAGTCGAGTGAAAGCACGACGCAAGGACAGGTTGGAATCGCGGACGTGGTCACGGCGATGACTGAGATCGACACGGCGAGCACCGAAGTTGCCAAGGTGATCAAAGTCATTGACGACATCGCGTTCCAAACCAATCTGCTCGCCCTGAACGCCGCCGTCGAAGCTGCGCGGGCCGGCGAAGCTGGCAAGGGCTTTGCGGTTGTAGCGGAAGAAGTACGCACCCTAGCGCAACGCGCCGCCACCGCCGCGCGCGACACCGCCAACATGATCGCCTCGTCCAAGGCCAGAGCCGAGCAAGGTGTCGCGGTCGCCCACCGCGCCAAGGATGTCTTCGCCGGTATCGCCGACGACACGGCGCGCGTCGCCCACCTCCTGAGCGAGATGTCGGCGGCCTCAACCGAAGTATCGGCGCAAGCAACATCGGTCAACTTGGGCCTCGGCTCGATCTCTGACAGCACCTCGGCAACGGCCCACGACGCCGACACTTTGGCAACACTGGCGGACCAGAGCCGGGCCAACGCGGGCGCATTGAGTGAGACCGTGAGCCAATTCCAGGTTTGAGTCGGGTTCGCACTGGCTAGGTGAAGTCGCTACGCTGCGACTTCGCGCATGAGCAGACGAACGGCCGCGGCCTTAATGATCACCCGTGGCCAAGGCCGCGATCTCACCGTCTACCTAGCGGAACGAGCCGCCGAGTTGCGGTTCTTTGGCGGCTACTGGGCGATGCCCGGAGGCACCATCGCGAGCGAAGACCTGGCTGCCAATGCGGCAACCGGTAACGCCGAGCTGGACGAAGCCAACGCCTTGCAGGTCTGTGCCGACCGCGAGCTGTTCGAAGAACTCGGCTTGATGTGGCGCCAACTGCCAGACGGACGCGGCGAGCCGGCTGCGCTGGGGCCGCACCGCCAAGTGTTGCTGGAGCACGAGGCGCAGATGGCCCAGACTAAGGGCGACGACAACCCCAAGCCGGCGTCGCCGTGGCCAAACATCATCGCGAACTCCGCGGCAGCCGAACCGATGCGCAGCCTCTGCCGCATTGAGACCCCCGCGTTCGCACCGGTTCGCTATGACACCGTGTTCTTCCATGTGCCGCTCGAACAGTGCGCCTCTGGCACTGGCCTCGATGAGGCCGGCAACCTCGCGCCTGACATCTGGCAGGGAGAGCTCACCGACGGGCGCTTCTGGTCGCCGCAAGAGGCGCTCGCCGCATGGCGAGAAGATGAACTGCTGCTGGTACCACCGGTGGTAATCATGCTCGAGCATCTCGCCGCCGCAGACGACTTCGAACAGTTCGCACGCGAGATAGAAACCACCACGGTCGGCTACCGGAACGGCAACCTGCACAAGGTTCGTTTCTCGCCGGGCATCGTGCTGGCACCATTGCGCACGCCAACCCTGCCACCAGCGACGACGACCAACTGCTACATCATCGGCGACCAAGAACTGTGGATCGTGGATCCCGGTTCACCGGCCCCGTCGGAGCAACAGCGGCTGCTCAACTTGCTGGACGAACTGACTAGCCGCGGCCAACAACTCAAGGGCGTGCTACTCACCCACCATCACCCGGACCACGTCGGCGGCGTGTTGGCACTGTGCCAGGCGCGCGGGCTCAGAGCATTTGGGCACGCTCGCACCCTCGAACGCATCGACGCGAACATTCCACGCGGCGAAGCGATTGCCGATGGTGGTCGTATTGCCCTCGGCAACTCGCCCGACGGCCAGCCAGGTTGGGAACTCGAAGCTATCTTCACGCCAGGCCACGACCAAGGCCACCTGTGCTTCCGTGAGTCGCGTTATGACGCCATGGTGGCTGGCGACATGCTGTCGACGATTAGCTCCATCATCATCGATCCACCGGAAGGCCATCTGGCAACCTATCTGAAAAGCCTCGACCGCATTTCGAAGTTCGAGATGACCACGCTGTATCCGGCGCACGGTCCCGCCGTTCGCAACGGCCAACGTGTGGTCCAGAAGTACATCCGTCACCGCCGCCAACGCGAAGCAACCTTGCTCAAGGTGCTCGGAGAATCACCCGAAACCATTGATGAGCTATTGCCCAAGGTCTATTGGGACGCCGATCCGCGGCTATTCCCGTTCGCGGTGCGCTCGCTGTTAGCCGGCCTGCAAAAACTCGAAGAAGAGGGCCGTGCGCGTGACGAAGGTGGTCGCTGGCAGTTGGCCACGGAGCAATCACCTGAGTAGTAGCGCACGTCCTGAGCCCGCAGTGGTAGATAGCAACCATGGCCTAAGCCATGCGCGCATTGGGGCGCTCGGGGCATTGACGTTCTTGATGATGATGCCGGAGACCCTGCCGGTTCCGGTGCTCAAAGGGCTCATCGTCGAACGCTTCCAGGTATCGTCGGCGCTGGCGACGCTGTTCATGGTCGCCAACATGATCGGCGCGCTAATCGCCACTCCGCTGGTTGGCCTCTACGTCGACCGCACCGGCAAGCGCCGCACGCTGTGCCTGTGGGCGCTGATTCTCGACGCGATCTTGATGCAGGCGATGACGCATGCGCCGGACTACGGCACGTTCTTGGCGCTGCGCATGCTCGAAGGGGCTGTGCACATGAGCGCCTTGACGCTGTTGATGAGCCTGGTCGCTGACTCCGCCAAAGAGCGACGAGGCCGCGCGCTTGGCGCAGTTGGTGCTGGCCTGACGTTCGGCGTCGCGACCGGTGCAGCGATCGGCGGCATGCTCGGCAAACAGCAACCTGAGATGACGCTGCATTGGGCGTCGTATATTTTGTTGGGTTCGTTTGTCGCTGCGATCTGGCTGCTGCCTCGTGATGCCCGCAGCCAGCAGGGCCTCGACTATCGCAAGATGCTGCGTGCGGTCCGGCAAGAGCCCGGCTTGCGCGCGCCACTGCTGCTCGCATTTATCGATCGCTTCACAGTCGGCTTCTTCACCGCGGGTTTCCCGCTGCTACTTGCGTCCGTGCACCACGTCGACGCGCCGACCATCGGCAAGCTGCTTGGCGCGTTCCTGTTTCCGTTCGCGCTGCTGTCGTATCCGTTCGGTCGACTTGCGGAACGTTGGTCGCGCATGCGCCTAGTTGCGATCGGCAGCCTGGTCTATGGCTTGAGCGTCGCGCTGGTCGGCATCGCGCCGGTTAGCAGCATGTGGATCATCATGCCGATCTGCGGCATTTCATCCGCTGTGATGTTCATCCCAACCCTGCTGTGGCTGCTTGATCGAACGCCCGGCATCGGTCGCAGCACGGCCATCGCTGCGTTCCACACCGCTGGCTCGCTAGGATTTTTGGTCGGCCCACTGGTGTGTGGCAAACTGGTTGCCATGGGCGCCGACAGCAATTCATCGGACCCGAACGGCAACGGCTACGCCTTGGCGTTCGCAGTCGCCGGCGTCGTTGAGATCCTTGGCGCCACGCTCGTCATCGCGATGTGCTTGCGACGGAAAGCTGCCGCGGATCGCTAGCTCGCAGCGGCATGAAGCGGCTGAGCGCTAGACCTCAGCGCCGGGCTTACCGCAGCACTTCTTGTATTTCTTATCGCTGCCGCACGGGCACTTCTCGTTCGGCGTGACCTTCTTGTCGCGGTGCTTGAACGGGCGCGGCTTCACTTCGACGCCGTCGACGAAATACCAAACGCCGTCTTCCTTGCGGAAGCTCGCGACTTCGTGGTGCTCGATGTCTTCGCCGGCGATCGTGTAGTAGGCCTTGAAGTCGACAAACCCCTCGGTGTCGTCCTCCTTGCCGTCCTGCAATTCGACGATCTCCATCTTGTGCCAGTCGGCTCGCTTGGACCACTCCTCGGTAGCCTTGCGATCCATATGGGCACGCCCATCAGGAGACTGGCTCTCGACGATCCAATCGATGTGGCCAAGGGCATACGCGCTGTAGCGCGAACGCATCAACTGCTCGGCCGTCTTCGCCTGCCGCTCCTGCTTGATCAGGGGCTCACAGCATTCGGCATACGTCTGACCACTTGTGCAGGGGCAATTCATCGGCGGCACGGTAGCGAATGCAGCGGAACCACTCAAAGATAACTGCAACTAGGGCTAGGAATCCCATCACCCGCCAGCCCCCACGGCCCTGCGTACTGTACCCGGTTCAAACC
>JBNMNW010000361.1:0-5235 GCA_051278165.1 Planctomycetota bacterium
AAGCGCAAGGCATCGTCGCGGTCGGGCCACGCCGTGCCGACGCGCCAACCAGCGCCGAACTGTTCTGCGGCAACGCCGGCACCGCCCTTCGATTCCTGGTCTCGGTCGCTGCAACCATTCCGGGAGATTGGGTCATCACTGGCGACGAACAGATGCAGAAGCGGCCCATCCAGCCACTGGTGGACGCGTGGCGCGAACTCGGAGTCGCCATCGAATCGAACAACGGTTGCCCGCCAGTGCGGCTGCGCGGCGGCACCAGTCGCGGTGGCCGCGTCACCATCGATCCAACCGTTTCGAGTCAGTTCGTATCCTCGCTGCTGTTGGTCGGCGCCTCGATGCCAGACGGTCTCGAGATCGAGTTCCGCGGCCCCCTTGCGTCACGAGGCTACGGCGAACTGACGTGCCTGACGCTCGGCAGACTCGGCATTCGCGCGACGCTCGACGACGCCCACGCCTCGGTCGCAGCCGCCAAAGCAGCGCCGCCAAACGAGCTGAGCGTCGGCGGTGACTGGAGTGGCATGGGCGTCTGGACCTGCGTCAATCACATCACCGGTTCTCGCATTAGCGCCGACAACCTGCTTGCTGACTCGGGTCAATCCGACGAGCAGTTGGCGGGCAGAATACAGGTGCTGGCAGAAGGTGGTGAACAGACCATCGACGTCGAAGCGATCCCTGACCAGTTCTTGAACCTCGCCGTGGTCGCAGCCTTTCGCAACGGCACCACGCACCTGACCGGCGCGACCAATGTGCGGGTCAAGGAATGCGACCGAATCGCGGTGATGGTGCGCGAACTGCGCAAACTCGGCGTCGACCTCGACGAACACCAAGATGGTCTCACCATTCGCGGTGGCAAGCCGATGCATGGCGCAGTCATCGATCCAGAAAGTGATCACCGGGTCGCAATGGCGTTCGCGCTCGCCGGCTTGCTAATGCCCGACATCGAGATCGAAAACGCCGTTTGCGTGGCGAAGAGCTACCCAACGTTTTGGGGCGACATCGAACGGGTGCGCGCCCAGCACCGACCGCTCGCGCTAATCGGCATGCGCGCTTCAGGTAAGACGACGCTTGGCATGAAGTTGGCCGAAATGAGCGGGAACACGTTCGTCGACACAGACCAACGCTTCGTAGCCAGGCACGGCGAGATCGCGGCATACGTGGCGAAGCATGGTTGGCCCGCGTTTCGCAGCGAAGAAGAACGCATCGTTGCCGGCGCCCTGCAGCCCGGCAACATCGTCGCAACAGGCGGTGGCGCCATTGAGAGCGAGGCAACCCGGGCAACCCTAGCCGCAAACGCGGAGGTCATCTGGATCCGCGCAGACGTGGCGTTCCTCAAGTCCCGCCTGGCACGCAGCAAACACCGGCCATCCCTGACCGGCGCATCCGTCACCGACGAAGTCGAAGTCGTCTTGGCCAAGCGCGACCCTTGGTATCGCAGCATCGCCGACCGCATCGTCACCGCCGACCAACCGCGCCCCGAGCAACTAAAGATCCTGCTACGCCCCCTCGAAGCAATCCCACTCACACCAAACCCGCCAACACCCCCTTCGCCTTAACCCCCCACAAAGCCTGCGTACTGTACCCGGTACAAACCACAGGTTCGCCCAGTCCACGCAACCTGTGGTTTGTACCGGGTACAGTACGCAGATTTCAGTGCGCAGGGTTTGTGGGGGTGAGGGTTCGTGGTGCTGCTGGGGGCTTCGGGCTAGAGTTGGTGGGTCGATGTTCACTAGCAGATTGCGTTTTCTAACGGCTGGCGAATCGCATGGCCCGTCGCTCACTGGGATTCTTGAAGGGATGCCGGCTGGCGTTGCTCTTGATGAGGCGATGATTTCGCGTGAGCTTGGTCGGCGACAGCGGGGCTATGGGGCTGGTGGGCGCATGAAGATTGAGACCGACCATGCGCGCATCACCGCTGGTGTTATGGGCGGTTTGACTACGGGCGGGCCGATCGCTTTCGTTATCCAGAACGCTGACTTTAAGAACTGGCGCGAACGTGATGTGAAGCCGATGACGGTGCCGCGGCCTGGACATGCCGACTTGACGGGTGCCGCCAAATACGGGTATCGCGAACTGCGGCTGTCGCTGGAACGAGCATCCGCACGCGAAACTGCGATGCGGGTCGCCGTCGGGGCAGCATGCCGTTCTTTGCTGTCCGCGTTCGGCATCGAACTCGGTGGCTACGTCACGCGCATCGGCACGGTGGATTGCGCCGACGAAGAACCGCGCAACGACGCGGACGAGTTGCGCGCCCGCTTCGCATCGGCAGAAGGCAATGATGTTCGCTGCCATGATGCCAGCGTCGTGCCGGCCATGCGGCAAGCGATCGAAGACACCATCACCAACAAGGACACGTTGGGTGGCGTCGTCGAGATTGCCGCGCTGGGTCTGCCCGCCGGACTGGGTAGCCATGTGCACTACGACCGCCGGATCGATGCGCGACTCGCCGGTGCTTTGATGAGCATCCATGCCGCTAAGGGCGTCGAGTTTGGCTGTGGCTTCGCGGTCACGCTGCGTCACGGCACGAACGCACAGGACGAACTGCGCTGCGATGGTGACAACATCGTTCGCGACACCAACCGCGCGGGCGGCATCGAAGGCGGCATGACCAACGGCGCCCCGGTCATTGCCCGAACGGCCATCAAGCCCATCGCGACAACCATCGCCTCGCTGCAATCGATCGACTTGGCGAGCGGCAAAGCATCGGCGACCAACTACGAACGAAGTGACTTCTGCCAAGTACCACGCGCCGTTCCAATCGCCGAGGCCATGGCTGCCATCGTGCTAGCCGATGCCTTGTGCGAAAAGCTCGGCGGAGATTCTCTGCAGGAGATGAAGCCGCGCTTCGATTCGCTGAAGCGGCTGCGGCTGTCGGACCTGCCCATGGATGCCAAGCCGTGGCGATTCGGCTACCAAACCGACTAATCGGGTCCGTTAAGAGCTCCGATAGGGGGAGTTGACGGTGTTCCGATCGCAGCTGATCATCGATGCATGAACATCCGGGGAGGGTCGCATCATTGTTCGCGTTGGCTACTCATGCGAATCGCAGCCGCGCTCATCGTTGTGGTGTTTACGTCGCTCGTCACCGCGCAAGCGGGCAAGTGGCCGGATGTCGCGCTCAACGGGCGCATCATCAACGTCATGCATCATGGAGTTCCCGCGGCCGAAGTCTGGGTCACGGACAGTGCGGACCAGAAGGTCGCGCGCACGTTTGCCGATGGCGATGGCTACTACCAACTGCGGCAACTTCCGCCCGGTGTATTGCGCGTGCATGCGAGCGGCGACGGCGTGGTGACCGCGTCGATGCAGGTGAAGGCCGGTGGCCTGGTTCTCGAAGCAACCTTGACGCTGGTAGATGCCATGCCGCTTCATGGCATCGTGACGCTCGCTGACGGCACGCCGGTGCCAGGAGCCGATGTGATCGTCTATGACGTTCAGCCGTTCCCCGAACCGTTCTCATGGACCGGGGAGACGACCACGGACGCCGACGGAGTTTGGCGGTTCGAAGCTGCGCCGTTACGGCCCCTGAAAGCCCGCGCATTCGTCGCTGGACTTCACCTTGGCGTGCAGTTGACGCCACGGATGCACGCCCAGGCCGTCAAGATCGTCATGCCTGCCAAACGCACCAAGGCGCGAATCGTGACGGTCGTGGGCGTTCCTGCTGGAGTGCCGGTGTTCGTCAACTGCCGGCCAGGCACATACACGAAGGTGACCGGCGGGCCGCTGCCTCGCGGGGCGCGCGAAGTAACAGTGGCAGCGGACGGCACCGCCAAAGTGTGGACGCTCGCGATGCACCACGAGGTTCGCGTCTCTGCAAAGGGTCACCGTAGCATGCCCATCGCCATCCCTTGCGCCGAGGGTGTCGACCGGCAACTGCAGTTCACTCTCAGCGCATTGCCGAAAACAGTCACGGCACCAAGCACGACGATCCGCGGTCACGTGCTCGATTCGCTCGGCACCCCGCTTGCCAACATCACCGTCGTGGCGCGCGAGCACGAACATCGCGGTACGCCCGCTGTCACAGCCGCCGATGGCAGCTTCGTCATCAACGTACCGGCGAATGAGAACGTGCTCTACAGCATCGGCTTGCTGTCAGCAAAGTGGCGGCTTGGTGATAGCCGTTGCACGGTGGGTATCGATGGAATCACGTGGCAATCGAAGGCGGTCGAGGCTGGCAAGCCAGTGCGCTTGCACGCGACCAACGCCGGCAACGTGCGCGGCACGCTGATCGGGCCCAACGGCACGCCGTTGGCGGCAGCCCGAGTCATGCTGATGCGAACTTCGAAGCCTGTGAGCCTCGCCAGCGCAACCGACGCAGCTGGACGCATCTACTTCTCTGGCATCCCCATCGGCTCTTACAAGCTGACGGCGCAGACAGCAGACGGACACATCGGAACGACCAGCCTTGAGGTGTTCGCAGACCAGGAAGCCACGCTGGGCAAACTCAAGTTCGCCGCAGGTAGCGAGCTGCGTGGGCAGATCACGGATGACTTCGGCAAGCCCGTTGCGTCCATCCCGGTCATGCTCGTCAAGAGTGGTCAGCGCTTGCCGCTGCATCTGAATTATCAAATGAGTCTTCGCCGCACTAGCCGATTTGCGATCACCGATCGCCTAGGCCACTACCGGCTGCCAATGGTCACCGAAGGAAATTGGTATGCGATCTTGATCGCACCTACCAAGAACCCGCGTAACCAGGACTACGACGGGTTCACGATGGCAACCGCGCCCGTCACGATTGACCTACGCCTCAAGTAACGAACACCTGCTTCGCAACGTCACGACCCGCAAGATTCATTCGTCGCTGCTTCCATACATGGTGTGGCGGACGTTCGAAGTTGCCGTCGGCGCCGCAGCCACCGCACTCAGCGGCATGGTGCTGAGCCGCCACCTAGACGACTGGCTCTACGTCACGGTCGCCGGATCGGTATTGATGTTCGCCATCTTGATGACCGCCACCACCATCGCACTGATGGTGCGGGCCATGCAGCTCGACCACGGCGAACAGGTCTCCGATGTGCAGAAGCGAGTTGCCACGCTCAAGCTTGCCGAGTTCCGCGCGTTCAAGTGGGCACTGTTGGGTGGCGTTGTGCTTTGGCTGCCGGCCTTGCTGGTAGTCATCGAGGCGCTCACGGCAACTGTGTCGGGCGCGAACAGCGGCCTCGAGCACAGCCATACCAATGGCACTCAGCTACTGCGACAAGTTCCCTTGCCGTGGCTGTTCGCCAACATGGCGTTCGG
>JBNMNW010000362.1:0-5230 GCA_051278165.1 Planctomycetota bacterium
TGTCCTGTGGCGACAAGACGGCGCCCGTGCCTGACGAAACGCCTCCGGACGAAATGACCCTAGCCTGCGCGCTCGAACTGATCGCCAAGGGTGCCGAAGGTCCGAAGGAACTCGGCGAGGATCCGGAGTCGGGCCTGCAGGTCTACCTCAAGGTCGGTCGCTTCGGCCCCTACTTCCAACTCGGCGAAACGCCCGAGCAAGTGAAGGGCAAGAAGACCAAGAAAGAGGACATGCCGAAGATGGCGTCGTTGCTCACGGGCATGGAAGTCGAGACCGTGACCCTTGCCGATGGCCTCGCCGTGCTGTCGTTGCCGCGCACCGTTGGCGTCGGCAAGCCGCCGCTCGCCGAAGAGCCAGAAGAACTGCCACTGCTAGCCGCCAACGGTCGCTACGGCCCCTACCTCAAGTGGGGCAAGGACACGCGCAGCATCCCCGCCGGTGGTTCGCCGCTGACGTTCACGATGGAAGAAGCGCTGAAGCTCTACGCCGAGCCCAAGCAACGTGGCCGTTCGCAGCCGAAGATCCTTAAGGAACTCGGCGAGCACCCGGAATCGAAAGAACCCATCAAGCTGCACGAAGGTCGCTTCGGCCCATACGTGACCGATGGCACCACCAACGCATCCGTGCCGAAGGGCGAAGACGCCAACGAACTGTCGCTGATTCGCGCGCTAGAGCTAATCGAAGCCCGCGCCGCAAAGGGCCCCGCCAAAAAGAAGAAGAAGGCCGCCAAGAAGACCGCCAAAAAGGCAGCCAAGAAAGCGCCCGCCAAAAAGGCCAGCAAGAAGGCTGCAAAGAAGGTCGCCAAGAAGGTCGCCGCCAAGAAGACTGACGACGACACCGACGAGTAGTCGCCCGCACGGAATGACTCTGCTGCGGCTTGTCGGTACGGTGCCTGGACAAGAAACAACAAACTAGCCCGCTAGCGGTGACGTGATTTCGTTCGCTACGTATTCGCGAACGCAGCGCCACCAGCGGCAAGACATTCCGTGTCACCGCTAGGCAGCGAAGATGTTGTTTGTTGTCCTGGCACCGTACTAACATCAGCGCGGCATGACTCTGCCGCGGGCTAACTGTCAGTGGGGTAGGCAATGGCAAGCGGCACTGACGACGACGCCAGCACGCCCCAGCAAACTAAAAAGGCGAGATGGTGCCCGAAGGAACCATCCCGCTTGCCCTGGTGCTGACGAGTTCAGTCCTGCAAAGAGCCAATCCGCCTCGCACACAGGACGTGTGCCCGAGAACTAGTATCCGACGATCACCTCAAGACCGTTCGACGACACGATCAGTGACGGCACTGCCAAGGACAAGCCGACTGATTGCGCCGAGAGCGGTGCCCCCTTGAAGGACGCCGAGTTAGGAATCGGAATCGTGATCGTTGCGGTGCCTGCGATGTTTGGTGCGTCGAGGCTGCCGATGAGACCACTGATGTAGGCGCGACATCCAGGCGAGTCGATGCCGAGGCTGCTCAACAGCACGCCAGCCGGAATCGATCCAGTGCCGATGAGCGTGATGCCGACCGGGGAGATGCCTGACAGTCCGGAGGTGCTCAGCACCCAGTTGGTGTTGATCACTGGCTCATTGCTATCGAGCGCCAAGCCATCACAACCAGCGCCGAACATCAGCTTCGATGCGCAGTCCAGTGGCGTCGTCACCACGACCCAACCAGGGAAGGCAGGAAGGAACTCCATACGCACGCCGCCAACATCAAACGCCGGGTCTGGAGTGTTCGTTCCAAACGGGCCGGGGCCGTCGAACTGTTGGAAGCAGGTCGGATCAGGCGTGAAGTCACCGGTGTCGAGATTGACTTGCACCGGGATCGCGCCGGTGCCAGAGATGCCGATGACCGTCGTGATCGGATCGTAAGCAGAGCTGGTGTTGTCACACCGGTCGTCGAGACAGATCACGACGCGCCCACTCGCATAGACCGTCGCTTGCGCAGTGAAGTTGTCGATCACCCCAGCGCCAAACGGCACATTGTCACGCCACGTCACGGTGCAGTGCGTGCCACTGGTGTTGTCGACGTAGATATCACCAGCGTTGACGTTGTTAGTGATGTGGTCGCCCCAGTAGGTATGGATGCAATCCGTGCCAAAGCCTGCGAAGCCACCGCCGTTGACCGGGAAGCCACCGAGCGTGCCAATCGTGTCAGGGAGGCTGCCGGGATCGTAGACCTGTGGACCACCGGGAGGCGCGACGCCGCCGACGTTGCTGAGGGCGATCACACCGTGATCAGAATAGAAGAAGCTGTCGTAGGACGTGCTGTTGACCGTGCACGTAAAGCCAAGCGGCAACAGCGCGGACCAACCGTCCTGAAAGTCAGCCTGCACGGCACCAGGCGCAGCGATCGTGCACTGGGCCATCGCCGCCGGAGCGGCAAGAACGAACGAGAGGGGCAGAAACGCGAACGCATTCATGGTGAACCTGTGGTGGTGCGGCAACCTTGCGGTCACCGGGGTTCCAAGGGATGGGCCTGGGGGCGTGTCCCAAACATGTGACGCACGCAAGACCATTCAGGATCCCTCCTTGCCACCGGATTCCCAGCACAACCAACCCCAAACACCCCCGAATCCCGCCACCACCAACCGCTTAGATGTCGGTACGGTGCCTGGACAAAAAACCATAAACTAGCCCGCTAGCGGTGACGAGATTCTGTTCGCCAACCGTTCCGAATCAAGCGCCTCCAGCGGTCAAGAATGCGTGTCACCGCTAGGCAGCGAAGATGTTGTTTGTTGTCCAGGCACCGTACTAACTACTTCAGGCAGGTGGTGAAGAACTGGAGTAGGCGTTCGCGGGCGGCACGGGTTGCGGTCGCTACGGGGTGGCCGCGCACTGGCACTTCGAGGAAGGCCTTCGGGTCCCCCGCCGCGGCATGCAGCGCGCGGCCTTGGCTGATTGGCACGACCGGATCTTCTGGACTGTGGAAGCAGATGATCGGCGTCGGCGCGATGCTGGCAATCGAGTCGGCCGGGCTATGGCTGTTGGACAACAAGAGCCACGCGAGTGGATAGGTCAGGAACGTGCCGCCGAGCACTTCGTTGCCCATTGCGATGTAGTGCGCGAACGTGCTGTCGAGTGCGAGGCCGCGCACCTTGAAGCCGCTCTCGCCGAGCGCGGCGGTGGCGCAGGCACCGCCGAGACTCTGCGCGAGAACCACTAGCCGGTTCGCATCGACGTCGGCGCGCTGGCTGACGTAGTTGAGCGCCGCGATCGAATCTTCGTGCAAGCCCTGCCGCGACGCACTGCCCTCCGACTTGCCGTAGCCACGGTAGTCGAACGCGAACACCTGGAAGCCCTCGGCAGGCAACCAGTCGGCGAACGAGATGTGGCTGGTCAGGTTCTGCGCGTTGCCGTGAAAGTAGACGACGGTGCCCTTCGGCTTGCCCTCACGCCAGCGGCCCTGCGCCGGCAAGAACCATGCGTTCAGCTTGGTGCCGTCTTCGCTCGCGAATGTCAATTCCTCAGCGCCGGGGATCGAGTCGACCGTTCGATAGGGATATGCGTCGGGGTGGTAGAAGAGGCTATTGCAGCCTTGGAAGCCCACCACTAGCAGCAATCCGAACAGGATCACCATGCCGCGCAGGCGTCGGGCCCTGCTTGGCGGAGACTTCGTTGCAGACGTGACCTGATGCTTCGATTCCATACCTGACGCAAAGGCTAACAAACAGCTCCGGGGGCAAGCACTCGCACGCAGCTACTTCGTGCGCAAGTCGAGTTCGAGCCCCGAGCCAGCGCGCAGCGGCAAGCTCTCCCTTCGCCTGCCGACACGCTCAAACGCCCCGAGATCGATCTCGTCGACCGCCTGCGTTCGCCGGAGCAACCGCCCACACCGAGTCGTTCCCACTCGCCAACCGCGCAGAGCCACCGCCAAGCGACCACCCCGTTCGAGCATGCACGCCACCGTATCGCCCACATTGCCCACCCAGGAACCCACCCCAACCCTTGCGCGCAGCCAATCATCGCCCATGATCCGCCCATGCCGTCCGTCGAGACCCCCGACGTCAACTCCATCGATCCCACCCTCGATCTGTTCGCCGAGATCGATCGACTCCGCAAGGAGAAGAAGGCGATCATCCTGGCGCACTACTACCAGGACCCAGACATCCAGGACATTGCCGACCATCTCGGCGATTCTCTGGACTTGGCCAAGCGGGCGCGCGATGCCAAGGAAGCCGAAGTCATCCTGTTCTGCGGGGTGCACTTCATGGCGGAGACCGCCAAGATCCTGAATCCCAGCAAGACGGTGATCCTGCCGGACCTCGACGCTGGTTGTTCGCTCGCCGAGCAATGCCCGCCGGAACAACTACGCGCGTGGAAGGCGAAGCATCCCGACCACTTCGTCGTGATGTATATCAACTGCTCCGCCGGCACGAAGGCCGAGAGCGACATGATTTGCACGTCGTCGAACGCCGAGACGATCATCAACTCGATTCCGAAGGACCGGCCAATCCTCTTTGGTCCGGACAAGAACCTCGGCGCGTTCTTGATCAAGAAGACCGGCCGCCAAATGGATCTGTGGCCGGGCGCGTGCATGGTGCACGAGACGTTCAGCTCGCAGAAGATCATCAAGTTGAAGGCAAAGCATCCGGGCGCGCAGTTCATTGCGCATCCCGAGTGCGAAGACCATGTGCTGTTGCTCGCCGACTTCGTTGGCTCGACGTCGAAGCTGCTGCAATACGTGCAGGAAGACGCCGGCAAGCAGTACATCGTCGGCACCGAGACTGGCATCCTGCACACGATGAAGAAGCACGCGCCTTCGAAGGAACTGATTCCGGTTCCTTATGAAGACCGCAGTGCCGCATGCCAGGGCTGCAACAGCTGCCCGCACATGAAGCTCAACACGACCGAGAAGATCTACCTCGCGTTGCGTGACCTGAAGCCGCAAATCAACATGCCCGAAGAGCTGCGGGAGCGTGCCCGCCTGCCGCTCGATCGCATGCTGGCGATCAGTTAATGGCAGCTAGCAAGGGAATGCCGCTGTTGGCGGCCATCGCAGGCATCATGGTGATCTCCTACACCGTGTTCCGCCTGAACTACGCGGCGAACAACCTGCCGTATGACCCGGGTGATCCGCTGCCGCCGGTTGAGGTCACTGGATCATCACCTGCACAGCTCGGGCCGCGCATTCGGAACGCCATCCTGTCTCGCCACTCCGTGCGAATCGTTCCGTCCAGCAGGATGGAGGCAGGCAGCCGAGCCGATCCAGCTAGCCAAACCGAAACTGGCAGCGAGA
>JBNMNW010000363.1:0-5227 GCA_051278165.1 Planctomycetota bacterium
GACATCCTTTTGGTTCACCCACCACGTGAAGTTCAACAGCAGCTTGTGGAACGCACGCTTCAAGAACAGCGTGTCGCGCTCACCGCGAACGCCAGTCATCTTGTAGACGCGCCAGCACGCCCACGCATGCACCGGCGGGTTGACGTCGTGGAACGCAAACTCATAGGCCGGGATTTGGCCATTCGGCGCCATGTACCACTCACGCAGCAGCAGCAGCAACTGGTGCTTGGCAAAGCCTGGGTCAATCGCCGCATACGGGATCATGTGGAACGCCAAGTCCCAAGCGGCGTACCACGGGTACTCCCACTTGTCCGGCATCGACATGACATCGCGGTTGTAGAGATGCGAGAAGTCCGAGTTGCGACCATCGCGGCGGCTAGCCGGCGGCTTCGGCTGCGCGGGGTCTCCTTCCAGCCAACTGCGTACGTCATACCAGTAGAACTGGCGCGACCAGATCAACCCGGCATACGCCTGGCGTTGGATCCGCGCCGCTTCCAGGTCCACCTTCTCGCCAATCACTTCGGCATAGAAGTCGTTTGCATCCGCGCGACGCTCATCAATGACGTTATGAAATTGCGGGCCAAACGACTCGTCGCGCACCACCGAGCGATGCATGCGCAGGCGAATCTGACGTTGCCCGCCCGCTGGCACCGTCAGCACACAGTGGAACGCCGCCTTGCTGCCGCTGCCGGTGTCGGACAACACGTCTTCTTTGCCATCGACGACATGGTCGTGGAAGGCATCCTTGACACGCGCCTTCTCATCGCCAAACCCGAACAGCTTCTGCGTGTTGGTATCGTTCTCGGTCAGCAACACGCCACGGTATTCGCCGTCGAAGTCATCGATCGACAAGGTCATCGATGGCAAGTCGGCGCCATTGGCCTCAACCGTGCGGTCGCCATTGTCGTGGATCACGCCACGCGGCCAATAGCCCTCGCCGTCGCGCCCCCAGGACCAGGTGTTGCGGAATAGCAACTGCGGCAGAACGTGCAGCCGCGCCTCGTCCGGCCCGCGGTTGTGCACCGTCAGCAGCACACATACATCTTCAGCCTCCGCCTTCGCATAGGTAACTTCCACATCGAAGTAGCGGTTGTCTTTGAAGGCGCCAGTGTCGTGCAGTTCGTACTCTGGTTCTTCACGGCCGCGGCGCGCGTTCTCCTGCTCGAGATCCTCGTAAGGGAATGCCGTTTGCGGGTATTTATACAGCGCACACAGCCACGACGAGGTCGGCAGCGCGTCGGTGTAGAAATACTCTTCCTTGACGTCTTCCCCGTGGTTGCCCTGCGGCCCCGTCAAGCCGTAGAGGCGCTCCTTCAGGAACGGATCTTGCTCATTCCAAATCGCGAATGAGAAGCACAAGCGGCCTTGCCGATCACACAGGCCAAGCAATCCATCTTCGCCCCAACGGTAGGCGCGGCTGCGAGCGTGTTCGTGCGGTAGGTATTCCCAGCAGTTGCCGTCATCGGAGTAGTCCTCGCGAACGGTGCCCCACTGTCGCTCGGACAGGTAGGGTCCCCACCGCAACCAGTTCTTCTCACGTTGGGTGATCTGGTCCAGACGCACCCGTTCATTTGTCACACGCTCAGCCATTGCAAACGGTGTATCCGCAACCGGACCTGAAGGCATCACCGCAGATGGAGAGCCTCACGAAACCGAGCGGGGATCGCAGACTGGAATGTGAGTCGTTTCCCACTCGTTGGATGTGGCAGCGTGAGCTCGGAAGCATGCAGGAAGAACGCGTCGCCCTGACTGGCCGCAGCTCCATAGCGACGGTCGCCAACTATCGGGTGGCCGACGTGGCCAAGATGAGCCCGGATCTGGTGCGTCCGACCGGTGTGCAGCGTCAGTTGCAGCAACGCACGATTGCGGCCCGACTCGAGCACTTGGTAGTCGGTACGGGCATTCTTGCCGCGCTCATCAACGAGCACCTTTGGCTGATTCGCCCGCGCATTTTCGCGCAACCAGAGCGGCACATCAATCGTCGCCTGAGCCGGATTGGGAACGCCCTCGACGACCGCAACATAGGACTTTTGAATCAGGTCTTCCCGAAACGCATCGGCAAGCGCGCGCGAACCGATCGGCGACAGCCCGATCACCAGCAGGCCGGACGTGCCGCGATCCAAACGATGCACCGGCGCGGGGCGATAGGTCGCGGTTCGGGTTCCGAACGGCTGAGCATCCAACCATGACAGCACATGGTGATCTTGGCCGCTGCCTGGCTGAACGGCGAGGCCGGCCGGCTTGATGACAACCAGCAGATCGTCGTCACGGTGCACAATGGTCGGCGTCAACGCCGGCGACAAACTGCGTGCCGACTGCGTGGCGGCTGGCTTCGCGTTCGCACCTAGGACTTGGGTCGCGACGGGGGCTTGGGCCGCGACGGGAGATTGGGCGGACAATCGCGGGATCGCAGAAGGCGGCAAGGTCACGTGCATGCCCGCAACCAAGCGCAGACTCTCTTTGGCCTTCTTGCCGTCAACACGAATGATGCCGCGCCGCAGCATTTTGAAGATCGCCCCGAGCGGTGTCCCGGGGAGCAGCTTGCGCAAGTAACGGTCGAGCCGTTGGCCATCTTCGGCCGCAGTCATCTCGACGTCGTGCATTGCTGCCATGCAAACCAGTCACAGCGGGGAAGGCAACGGTGGCGAGCATTCGCGGCACCTTCTAACAGCAATTCTGCACCCTGGGCCTCAGATCACTGGGCCGCCGCGGTCTGAACAGAGCGTGGCGCCACCGGTCCGCAGCCAGCCGCGGCGCGACCAAGCGCTACGGACGCGCTCGCCACGGCCTTCGCGCAGCGATGGCGGCGCAGCTACTTCGGCTTCACAATCAGCATCGACGGCGGCGTCACGCCGGCAGGCACGAACTTCATCGAGATCGAGTTGACGCAGTGACGCGTGTTTTTCTCAGTCATGCGTTCACCGGCAAACACGTGGCCAAGGTGGCCCTTGCAGTTCGTGCAAACGATCTCGACACGAACCATGCCAAGCGTACCGTCCTCATGGCGCTCGACGGCACCGGCGATCTCGTCATCAAAGCTGGGCCAGCCACAGTTTGACTGGAACTTGTCAGTACTGCGGTAGAGCTCGGCGTTGCACTGACGGCAGATGTAGAGCCCGTCGGCCTTGTTGTCGGTGTATTCGCCGACACCAGGTGCTTCCGTGCCCTTCTCCTGGATGACGTAGGCTTCCTTGGCGGTCAGTTTGTTGTAGCTCATCGCCTGCTTCTGCTTGGGGGTCTTTGGTTGGTTAAGGGTCACTGGTTGCTTCGCCACATCGGCGGCGAGCGGTGTTTGCGGCATGGCAGCGTCTCTAGAGCTAGCATCTCTAGTGCCAGTGTCTCTAGTGCCAGTGTCTCTAGTGCCAGTGTCTCTAGTGCCAGTGTCTAAAGAGGCAGTGTCTAAAGAGGCAGCCACACCATCAGCCGCCGTTGGCTTGACGCCATTCTGGCCTTCACCTTCGGTAGTCGCCGACGCAATCTCGACGTCACCCGAGAGAATCGGCTGATCCATCGGTTCGTAACTGCAAGAGGAGAACGCAAACGCCGCAACCAGCGGTAACAGTAGGTATCGCATGAGTGATGAGTCGATGAGCCGCGCCACCAGCTAGGACAAGGGCAAGCATGCTACGATAGTGCACCGGTAACGTAACGGCGAGAGTCACATCGCTGCGGAATCGCGCCAAGCGGAGCCGGCCCTGGCACTCGCCTAGGATCGCTATTCGGGATGCTCGACGACCGTCACGACCCCAGCGGCATCGCGAGTGACCGTGTAATCGCCGCCAAGACTGGGCGTCACGTAGTCTGCGACGATCACTCGACACGGCTGATCGTTTTCGAGGTAGTGCAATTCGAGCCGACCATCTTGCGTCGCCCAGATATTGCGGGTCTCCAGCGTCGCCTTAGGCACCAGGGTCGCGTCGCCGAGAATGCCACCACCGACCAACTGCACGTCCTGCCATTCGGTATCGGCGTCGTTGCGAATCTCGACGTGCAACCGGGTGTAGCGGAAGACTCCCTGCAGCATGCTGAAGAACGCGACCGGAACGTTGGCCACCGCGAGCAGACTGATCAGCACCGTATTGCGCACGTTGGGCGCCTCTGGCCAGCTGCGCAGCAGCAAGAACGGCGCGAACAACGCCGCCAGCACGCCGACGGCGAGGCAGCCGTAGCCCATGTAAACCAACGGCCGCCATTCCACCTGCAGCCAGACCATCAGCAGCACCAAGCCAGCGATCATCGGCATCGTCGCCAAGCGCAACGCCACTAGCTGCATTCGGGTCATCGGCAGAGCGTTCGGTTGCATCGATTACGCCTTCTCCAAACGAGCGCCGGCGGGCGTATCGACGATCTTCCAACCGGCGGCACTGACCTCATCGCGGATTTTGTCGGCAGCTGCCCAGTCCTTGTTGGCCTTGGCCTCCTTGCGTTGGTCGAGCAGCGCCAATAGCTCGGCCGGTGCATCGCTGGTCACCTTGGGCTCGTCGCCGAACACCGCCAGCACGTCCTCGAAGCGAGCGAACGCCTGCAGCGCCGCAGTGGCACCCGCGACACTCGCTGCGGCCTTGTTGCACGCAGTCACGAAGTCAAAGATCGCGGCAAGCGCTTCGGAGACGTTCAGATCGTCTTGCATCGAAGCCGTGAACGTGTCGTTGGCTGTTTGCACAGCTGCCGCCAAACCATCCGCGCCGGCTCGATCGGCGCCATCGCGAACCCGCACCAGGTTCTTGCGGGCCTCGTTGACGCGCGCGATCGCGGCGCGGCCCTCGGTCAGACCGGCCAACGTGAAGTTGAGTGACTGACGATATTGCACGCGGATCAACGCGAAGCGCAGTTCGCGCCCCGTGTAGCCCTTCGCCAAAATATCGGACACGGTGAAGAAGTTGCCGAGGCGCTTCGACATCTTGGTGTTGTCGACCAGCAGATGGCGGGCGTGCATCCACAGCCCCACGAAGCGTTCGCCGGTGTGCGCTTCGGTCTGCGCAATCTCACACTCGTGGTGTGGGAAGACGTTGTCCTCGCCGCCGGTGTGGATATCGATGGACTTGCCGAGATAGTGCATCGACATCGCCGAGCACTCAATGTGCCAACCAGGGAAGCCGCGCTGGCCGCCTTCGAACGGACCGTCCCACTGCATCTGGTGCTTGTCGTCGACTTTCCACAGCGCGAAGTCGCGCGGATCCTTCTTGTCGGCATTGACGGCAACGCGCGCACCGGCCTCGAGATCATC